>CAKZKQ010000039.1 GCA_937123825.1 uncultured Pseudomonadota bacterium | reverse complement strand
GGGGTGGTGGTGTGGTTGGGGTGTTCGTGGGCGTGGGCCATGAGGAAGAGGGAGAAGAGGGATTTGCGGCCGTGTCGGGGGATGACTTCGCGGTAGCGCAGGGTGGTGAGGCCGGCGGCGTCGCCGGCGGCGATGGTGCGTTCGATGCCGGAGTGGCAGACGATGAAGCGGCCGTTGGGGGCCATGAGTCGAGCGGCGGCCAGGCAGTAGTCTTCAATGCCGCCGCGCAGCTCGAAGCGGCAGGGGGCGCATTGTTCTTTGTCGGACATGACGCCGTCGCCGACAGGGATGTAGGGGGGTGTGCCGGTGATGACGTCAAAGATGGGGCCTTCGGGGACCATTTCGGGGTGTCGCAGGTCGCCGTTGCGGACCTGGACGCGGTCTTCGATGCCGTTGTAGGCCAGGGAGCGCTGGGCGAGGCCAAAGCTCAGTTCCTGGGCCTCGACGCCGATGAATGGGATGTCGAGGTGGCGCCAGGCCATCATCATGAGGACAGAGCCGATGCCGCAGCCGATGTCGAGGCCGTGCTTGAGGTCGCGGCCTTTGACGCAGTCGGCGGCGTACCAGGCGGTCATGACGTCGTCGAGGGAGTATCGGTGGCCTTTGACGCGCTGGAAGATGCGCCAGTGTCCGGTCAAGAAGCAGAGGTCTTCGCCCTTTTCGGGCCAGAGGTCTTCACGCTGGCCGGGTCCGGCGGGTTCGGGGCCGGGGGGATACCAGCCGTCAGGGCGTTTGGATTGTCGGACGATGCCGCCGCGCGGTGAGGAGGTGGTCCTGGGTTGGGCCCTGCCTGGATGCTTCGTCGGTGGGGATGGGCGCATCGGTGGCGGCCTGACCTTGGGTGGGGTCGGGGTCGCCAAGTGCGCCGATGGTGGTATGCCAGTGAGGGCCTGGGGTCAAGCCTGGGGGTTGGCGCTGTGGACCATGTCGAGCATGGAGACGACCTGAGAGCGCAGGTCTTTGAGGACGCGCTGGCGGCTGGAGGCCTGGTAGCGCAGCTTGTTGCGCAGGTCCTGCTCGGACTTGTGGGCGCGCTCAAGGGCGGTGCGGGCGCGCTGAAGCTCTTCAAGGCCGACGACGTTGCCTTCGGCACCTGCGGCTTCGGCGACGGGCTCGGCGACGGGCTCGCTGATGGCGGGCACTGCGGCGGCGATGGTGGCGGCCGTCTCAAGCTGCTCGCGAAGCTGGTCGCGCTCCATGGCGAGGCTTTCGTTCTCGGCCTGGACCTCATCGAGGCTGCGCTGGAGCATGTCGATGACGCGTTGGTATTCGCGCTCGGTCTCCTGGAGGCCCTGAGTCAGCGCCTCGCTCTCGGCCATGGCCTGCTCGCGGGCCATCTCGACCTCTTTGAGGGCGTCGGTGGCCATCTGAGCGGTCTCAAAGGCCTCCTTGCGCTCGCGGCCCATGGCCTCAAGGCGCGCTTCAAGCATCTGGACCTGCTGTTCGAGGGCCTCGACGCGGCCTCCTTCGAGCGGGTCTTCATGGTTGGGGTCGAGGATCTCGGCGCCGACCCCTTGGAGTTGGCCGTTTTGCTGAAGCTCGACCAGGCGCTTGCGGGCCCCGGCGATGGTGTACATCTGCTCGTAGAGAAGGCTGCGGATGAACAGGAGCAGGTCCAGGTCATCGCGGCTGTACATGCGGTGGCGCGAGCTGGTCTTCTTGGGCTTGAGCGACGTAAACGCGCTCTCCCAGTAACGAAGAATGTAGGGTTTGACCCCCACCAGCTGGGCGGCCTCGCCGATTTTAAAGAAGTTCTTATCGGGGATCTCAGCCGCTGGCGGATCCAGGTGCTCGGGATTGTCCACGTCCTTGTTCTCGTAAGCTGTGGGCCAGGGAGCACCCAGGGGGGGCTCCTTTGACCGGTTCCATCCGTGGCGTTGTGCGTTCTAGTCGTCCGAAGACGGCCCGCGCCCGGGCATGTTTGCGTTGAGTTGCTCTTTAAGAATCTGGCTGGGCTTGAACTTCAGGATCCGTCGACCGTCAATGGTGATGACCTGCTTTGTCTTGGGGTTGCGGCCCAGACGGGGGTCTTTCTGGCGGACTTCGAAGTTGCCAAAGCCAGAGATTTTGACCTTGGTGCCTTCTTCAAGGGTTTCCTTCATGACCTCAAAAACCAACGCCACCATGTCCGCGCTGTCGCGCTTGGTGAGGGTCTCGAGTTCGTAGACCGCATCAATGATGTTGGCCTTGGTGAAGGTCTTGCCCTCGGTGTCCTTTTCCGTCCCGTCTTTGACCATCGTGCTACCCAGAATTGCCACCCAGGATCAAATTTCTATTGGCAATACAGATAGATACACCACACCACAGATCGGGGTCAACCCTCTCGGATCGACCACCCCAAAGCCAGCAAGCCTCGCCTTGCCCCGCACAGAGAAAAGGCGCTGGCACAACCGTGTACCAACGCCTCAAAGCGCGTCGCCACGGGGCCTCATGGGCGCCGCAGCGTTTGGGATGTGTCTGGCTCAGCGAAGCTCGGCGTCGAGCGCTTTGGTCAGATGGTCGATGACACCCTGGTGCAATTCGGCCAGGTCGCTGTCGGAGAGCGTGCCTTCGGGGTTGCGGAAGGTCACGCGGATGGCCAACGACCGGCGCCCTTCACCGACCTGCTCGCCGCTGTAGACGTCCATCAGACGATGGCCAACCAGGCGCGCGTCGCCGTAGTTCGCCAGCGCCGCCTCGACATCGGCGTAGGGCACCGCGTCGGAGAGCGCCAGGGCGAAGTCGCGCTGGGCGGTGGGGAAGCGCGAGATGGGCGCCATGTGGCTGTAGGTGGCCTTGAGGTCGAGCAAACGGCTCAGGTCCAACTCAAAGGTGTGGGCCGCGCCGTCGATCTTCAGGTCGGCCAGCAGCTCGGGATGGATGGTGCCAATGTGACCCACGGGGATGCCTTCGACCACGACCTGGGCGCTGGCGTAGGGGTGCAGCGAGGTCGGCAGCTTGCCTTCGGCAAAGGGCACCAACTGGGCCCCGCGGCGCGAAATGGCCTTGACCACCCCATCGACCAACGAGCGGATGTCGGACAACTCCCAGGCCTGGGCGCCGCTGTGGTGCGTCCAGGCGGGGTCGGCCAGGATGGCGCCCAGCAGCAGCGGCTCGGCGTGGGTGCCCCAGCGCTTGCCACCGAAGTGGTCGGGCACGGGGATGCCTTCGACGTCCTGACGCAGGTAGGCGCGGCCAATCTCAAAGAGGTTGGCGCCCGAGACCCGGTGGCCCCGGTTGTGCTTCAGGTTGCCCAGCAGACCGGGCAGCAGCGAGGTCCGCATGACGTCGCCGTCTTCGGACAGGGGGTTGCGCAGCTTGATGGCGTGGCCGCGGATGTCACCTTCGGGCCAGCCCATCTTCCCAAGCAGCGCGCTGCTGGTGAAGTTGTAGTTGACCGCCTGCATCAGACCCCGGCCCAACAGGAAGTTGGTCACGCGCCCCAGAGCCTGCTCTTCGGCCAGCGTGACAATGGTCTGGTTGAGGTCGCCGGCCTCTTCGCGCTCCTGGTGGGCAAAGCCCATCGTGCCGGTGGGCAGCAGCGCGGGGAGGCTGTCGAAGCCTTCGATCCGGGCGATCTCCTCGATGATGTCCACCGTGCGCTCGATGTCGGGACGGAAGGTGGGCACCCGCACGTTGAGGGTCTCCCCGTCGATGGTGTGGGTCAGGTCCAGGGCGTCCAACACAGCGCTGATGCGCTCGGTGCTGAGGTTGACGCCGATGAGACGCGCGTAGTCGGCGGCCGTGAACGGAAGCTGACGGGCCTCAACGGGGCGCGCCACCACGTCCACGATCCCAGGGGCGACCATGGGGCGCTGGCCGAGGGCTTCCTGGGTGGCCACGATGAGTTCGACGGCGCGCCGAATGAAGTGGGGCACACCAGCGGGATCCACGCCGCGCTCGAAGCGGTACGAGGAGTCACTGTGGAGGCCCAAACGGCGAGCGGTCTTGCGCACGGGGCTGGGGTGGAAGTTGGCGCACTCGATGATGATGCGCGTGGTGGTCTCGGACACCTCGCTGGTGGCGCCGCCCATGACCCCGGCAAGCGCCACAGGGCCGTTGGGGTCGGCGATGACCAGATCGGTGGCCAACAAGGTCCGCTCGGCGTCGTCCAGGGTGGTGAGCTTCTCCCCTTCGGTCGCGCGGCGGACGATGATCTGACCGTCGGCGATCTTGTCGGCGTCAAAGGCGTGCAGCGGCTGGCCGCACTCGTGCAAGATGTAGTTGGTGACGTCGACGATGTTGTTGATGGGGCGCTGACCGATGGCCATCAAGCGGTTGCACAGCCACTGGGGCGAAGGGCCCACTTTGATGTTGTCGATGACGGCGGCGGCGTAGCGCGAGCAGCCTTCGGCGTCCTGAATGTCGACTTTGACCTGGTCGGCGGCGGAGGTCTCTGCGGCGTCGGCGGCCAGCTCCGGCCAGGGCACCGCCACAAGCTCGGGCTGCTGGCCGCGGCAGGTGGCGCGCCAGTCGTTGGCGAAGCGGGGCCAGGACAGGGCCGCGCCGGTCAGCGCCGCCACGTCGCGGGCCACGCCGATGTGGCTCAGCGCGTCGGGGCGGTTGGGGGTCACGGCGATGTCCAAAACGGTGTCCGCCAGGTCCAGAGCGTCGATGACGGGGGCGCCGACTTCGAGCGTCTGGGGCAGAATCATCAGGCCATCGGCGCCCTTGCCGATGCCAAGCTCATCCTCGGCGCAGAGCATGCCTTCGCTTTTGACGCCGCGCAGCTTGGACTTTTTGATCTTCATGCCGTCGGGCAGGCGCGTCTTGGGCAGCGCCAGCGGCACTTTGTCGCCGGGCTTCATGTTCTTGGCGCCGCAGACAATCTGCTTCGTGCCGTGTTCGCCCGCGTCCACCTGGCAGACCGTCAAGCGGTCGGCGTTGGGGTGCTGCTCCATCGAATCGATGTGCGCCACCACCACGGTTTTGAGGCCTTCTGCGGAGGCAAACGGCGAGATCTTCTCCAGCTCCAGACCCGACATGGTCAAGCGATCGCCCAGCTCCTGCGGGGTAAGCCCAGAGAGGTCTACCAGCGTCGAAAGCCACTTCCAACTGATGTTCATGGTGTTGTATCTCCGATCAAGAGGCCATCTCAGTATTGTTCAAGGAACCGGATGTCGTTCTGGTAAAGGTGACGGATGTCCGAGATGCCCAGCTTGAGCATCGTGACGCGCTCGACACCGAGGCCAAAGGCGTAGCCGGTCACATCGCCGGGGTCGTAGCCGCAGGCGCGGTAGACGTTGGGATCGACCATGCCGGAGCCCAGGATCTCCAACCAACCGGTGTGGCTGCACACGCGGCAGCCGTCGCCCTTGCAGAAGACGCAGGTGACGTCGACTTCAGCGCTGGGCTCGGTGAAGGGGAAGAAGCTGGGGCGCAGCCGGATGCGGGTGCTCTCGCCGAAGAGTTCACGCACGAAGTGCATCAGCGTGCCCTTGAGGTGGGCCATGGTGATGCCTTTGTCCACGTGCAGACACTCGATCTGGCGAAAGACGGGGCTGTGGGTGATGTCGTCGTCGTGACGGAAGACCACACCGGGGGCGATGACGCGCACGGGGGGCTTGTATTTGAGCATGGTGCGCACCTGCACCGGCGAGGTGTGGGTGCGCAGGACCAGGTCGTCGCGGCCGGCGACTTCTTCGGCGAAGAAGGTGTCCTGCATGTCGCGCGCGGGGTGGTCGTGGGGGAAGTTCAGGGACTCGAAGTTGTGGACGTCGGTCTCGATCTCGGGACCGCTGGCCACGTCGAAGCCCATGGAGCGGAAGATCCGGATGAGCTCGTCTTCGATCTGGAGCATGGGGTGGCCGGCGCTGAGCGTGGCCCCACGGGAGGGCATGGTCAGGTCGGCGCGCCCGGCGGCCAGGGCGGCGTCAAGCGCGGCGCGCTCCAGCGCGTTGGCGCGGGCCTCAAAGGCTGTCTCGATGATGCCTTTGACGCGGTTGATTTCGCGGCCCACCAGGGGGCGCTCTTGCGGCGGCACCTTGGCGACGTGGGCGCCGAGGGCTTTGACCAGCCCTTTGCGGCCCAGGTACTTGTTTTTGGTCTGGATCAGATCGTCCTTGCGGTCGCTCTGTGCGAAGTCCTGTCCCGCTTGTTGGGCCAGCGCCTCAAGCTCTGCGGTCAGTTCTGCGATGTTCATCGGCGTGCTCCTTATTCAGGGAGGCGTTGTCCATCAGGCCACGGGTACCGTACAAAAAGCGGTGCCACATACAGAGCACCACCGACGCCGCGTCTTAACAGAAGATGCGGCGCCATGAAAGGCTCTCTGATGTGGCATCAGGAGGGGGTTGGGTCACGGAGGCTAGGAAGCTGCGGTCATTCGCGCGCCGCCCTGATCAAACGCCTGGAAAATCAGACGATGCAATGAGCGAGCGCGGCGAGTCACACCCATCAGAGAGCGGACTTGGCGACCTCCGCGACCTGGCTAAAGCCCTTGGGATCAAAGATGGCCAGGTCGGCCAGGATCTTGCGGTCCAGATCAACGCCGGCCAGCTTCAGGCCGTGGATCATACGGCTGTAGGACAGGCCGTTTTCACGGGCGGCGGCGTTGATGCGCACGATCCACAGTTTGCGGAAGTCGCGCTTACGGACACGACGGTCACGGAAGGCGTACTTCCAACCGCGCTCGACGGTTTCGCGCGCAGTCTTGTAGAGCGTGTGACGGGATCCGCGGTAACCCTTGGCGAGCTTGAGAATTTTCTTCCGGCGGCGGCGGGCAGTAAACCCGCGCTTGACGCGAGGCATGGCTAAGACCTCCTCTAAGAGAGCCGACGTGAAGACCTCCACCGAATGGCTTGTCCATCCAGGTGGGCAATCACGACATCAAGTTAATCAGACAATCGAAACGAACAACAACTTTGCAACATTTTCGGGCGCACCAGGCACGCCACAATCCACCCTGCCCCCATGGGACAGGCTGAACCTCAGGACTTGGCGCCGTAGGGCAGCATCCGGGAGATGCGCTTGACGTCGGCCGAGTCGACCAGAGTCCCCTCGCGAAGAGTCCGCTTACGCTTGGAGCTCTTCTTGGTGAGGATGTGGTTGTGGTAGGCACGGCGACGCTTGAGCTTACCGCTGCCGGTCTTGCCAAAGCGCTTGTACGCCGCCCTGTTGCTTTTCATCTTGGGCATGGGTCGAGACCTCTTGTTTGAACTTGTCCCTAAGGACGACAGTGCCATTGAACCATTCAAGCACGGTGTCCTCTGCTGGGAACCGGGCGCGAGACCGTAGATCACACACAACGGGGTGTCAACAGGATCATTTGGCTCGGACACAAAAAAAGCTGACCAACTCTTGTGAGATGGTCAGCTTTCTTTGAAGTAGGCACAGGCGGATTTGAACCGCCGACCCCTACCGTGTCAGGGTAGTGCTCTCCCGCTGAGCTATGTGCCTTCAAACCGTCCTGCCAGGGTGTCATCCCCAGCGGGCTTCCTTAATTAAGGCCTGCCCTTCGAACTGTCAACCAAAAAATGCACGCCCCTTGCACATTACCGCCCAAAACCTCTTATAAGTAACACAGCCACTTTCCCCTCGACCCAACGATCACCGCCATGAAAGTCGTCAAACAACTCTACAGCAACACCATCAAGGCCATCCTCAAGCAACGCGCCGACAAAGGCCTGCCCATGACCGCCGCCTTCATGGGCGACATCTGGTCTGCGCTGGTCGGCAAGGACATGGCCTCCTCCACACACCCCACCTCCATCGGCAACGGCGTCCTGATCGTCTCGTGCGCCACGCCCGCCTGGGAACAGCAGATGGCCAATCAGCGCTCCAGACTGCTGAAGATCCTCAACAACCAGCTGCCCGAACCCCTCGACGACATCCAATTCGTCCCCGGCACCCCCGCCCTCTTCCCCCCCCAACCGCTGGCCGCAAGCGGCGACGTCCCCATCGGCTCACTGCCCATGGCCGAAGCGCAACTGCTCGAAGACGTCGAAGACGAAGAGCTGCGCGCCGTCATGACACGCGTGCGGCGCATGGCCCGAGGCCGCAAGGAATAGACCGCCCCCCAACCCACCGTTCCATAACAATGACGGCAAGAGGCACACCTACACCACCGCTGACGGTTGCCTCCCACACCACCTGTGTGCGATACCTCGCCTGACCGCAGCCCCGCAGTGGCTCCTTTTATCGACCTCGGATTGTGATGACCCTCATGCCCACCGCCAAGATCTTGCTCCCGCTGCTGACCGCCGCGATCCTGTGCACCGCCGCCTGTGGCCCTGGCCTCTACGACCTGCCCACACCGCCGCCCCAGGACCAGTGGATCAACACCGGCGCCGACCCCGCCGCCGAAGAGCGCGCCAGCCAGCGCCGCTACCTCGCCGCACGCGCCGCCCTGCTCCAGTTCTACCGCGCGCTGAGCCAGGAAGACTGGGACGCCGCCTGGGAGATGATGTCCAGCGAGACGCAAAACTTCCTCAACTTCGCCTCCAAGGGCAAAGACGGCAAAGCCAGCCTCGACTCCGGCACCTTGGAGATGCCCGACGGCACCTCCGTCGAATTCGATCCCGTCGAACTCTTTGTCATCCGCGATCTGCGCACCATGGAAGACGACCACGAAGGCAAACCCCAGGCCGAGACCGCCAACCGCAAAGAGATCTTCGTCATCTCCAGCGACAACCGCGTCAACAAAGTTGTCCTCATCTTTGAAACCGGACAATGGCGCGTCCACCGCACCAAAGCCTTCTAAAGACCATACAGCAGCGCAAGACTGCGCTGGGTGCCCTGCCAATAACAAGGCCCGCGCAACCTCACTGGCATCGGCGCATCGCTTCCTATAGCCTTGATTTTTGCTCAAAGGCTGCGCACCTCGACGGGTGCAGACCTGGCAAAGCCTCACAGAGGCAACTTGCCGGCGAACGCAGAGCGATCTTTTCTTGTGGAAATGTTTTACAGGAGAAGCGTGGGGGAAAGACGGGGAAGCGGGGACAAGGAGAGGGGAAAATACATCCTTATCCCGCGCTTCTAACAACTCCCCCGCTGTTCAATGAGATGCACCGGGTCATAGTCAGATGCGCACGCTCCAGACCATCATTTTATTTTTTCTCATTTTGCTCATCCCCACAACAGGCTTTATGGCCTGCGGCGATGACCAGAACCCGCAAACCAACAGCGCCATCGAAGTCCTGCCGCTGACGGTCGAGTTGACCGACGACACGCTGGTCTTTGGCGGCACGCTGGAAGTCTCGGTGCAGGGCGCCGGCCTGCTCGACCCATTGGGGGTCCTGGTCACCTTTGAGGGCAAGGCAGGCAACGACACCATCAAAGAGCTTGTCACCGCCGACTTCCAGGACGACCCTCAGAACCCCGGCACCCTCAAGCTCCAGATCCCCTGGTCTGCCATGGAAGGGTTCATCAATCAGGGTCTGGGCGAGGTCATTTTTGATGGCGAATTGAAGGTCCGGGTTGAGGATGTGACGGGACAATTTGCCGGTGAAGGGCGGCTTAAGGGCGCCATCGTGCGCTTCACCGACCAACTCCAACCCGAGCTGGCCAATGTCCCCGAGCGGATCATGATCCACCTCAACTCGCCGTCCACCTTTGAAGGCGTCCGCTTTCTCAAACCCGGAGAAGGCATCACATCCCTGGTCCTGACCGGCTCTTACGAAGCCGACAACGGTGGCACAAGACAGATCAACACCGAACTGGCGGTCGATTCGGGCGGAGAGCGCACCCAGGCCACCGTCGTGTGGAACGCTGGGCTCTTTGGCGTTCGCCCCGGCACCTTCACCGGCTCGCTCAAACCGCGCAACGACCACAACAGCGGCGGTCCCGCCGAAGGTCCAGGCGTCCCCATCGAGGTCGAAATCCTGCCTTCGGAGTTGATCGGCTTTGATCCCGCCACCGCCAGCCGAGGCCAACGCCTCACCGCGCTGGGCCAGGGGTTCATTCCCCTCAACCCAGGACTGGCCCAGTCCATGTTCTTTGAACTCAACGGCTCTTTTCTAACCAGCCGAGGCGAAGAACTCGACCTGACCGGCGACAACGTCCTGCGCCTGGCCCCCGATCTGGTCCCCGGACACACCACCGCGCAGATCGCCATGCGCACCGAGAGCGTCACCAGCGGACAGCGCCGCATCCTCTCGGGCATCACCGCCACCCCTGGCACCTTCACCGGCAGCATCACCCCCATCCTCATCGACGCCACCGCCACCGTCTCTGGCATCCCCTACCAGGGCAGCTTCACCATCGCGCCCACGACCCAGTACGTCTTCGTCAAATTCCTGCCTGGTTTCAGCAGCGCGCTCGATGACTTTGGGCTTCGCAACGTCGAACCCGAGCTGCGCGAGCGCATCTTTGAGGTCGTCCGACGCGACTTTGAGGGCGTCAACATCGTCTTCTCGGATGAGCGCCCCGATGACTTTGTCGAGTACAGCATCATCGAAGTCGGCGGCGAAGACCCCAACGGCGTCGGCCTGCTGGGCCTGGACAACACCGAAGGCAAAGACACCGGCAACATCCGCCTTGATGACATCGTCGGCGGAGAAAACGCCGACAGCGGCGAGCAGGGCTTTTACAGCTTTGGCGGGGTCTTCATCGAGTCCTTTGTGCTCTTTAGCCCCACGCTGCGCAGCGACAGCAGCCTCTCCAGCGCCGAGTTCGACCGCATCATGGCCCCCTTCTCACCGCTGCTCGGCGGCACCCCCATCGAAGCGGGCGAAATCGACGACGGACCGCGCCGCCCCCAGATCGAAGAGACCGTGCGGGCCTTTGGCAGCATCATCGGCAACACCATCTCCCACGAAATCGGCCACTCCCTGGGCCTGTCCTTCTTTGTTGAAGACCTCCAAGGCCCCAGCAACGAGTTCCACAACAAGTTCGACGAACCCAACGCCCTGATGGACTCAGGCCGAGAGCGCCCCTTCACCGAACGCGCCGAACTCAACGGCGACGGCCCCGCGCGCTTCAACGAACGCAACCTCGACTACCTCCTGAGCATCCTCCCCATGCCTTGAATCAAAGCGATCGTAGCGCTCACAAGGGGTCACGCCGCTGGGGGTTGGGCTTTGCTGTGGGAACGCGCTTGATTCAAGCAGTGGGCTTTGTTGAAAGACCCAAGCAGTTCGGATCAGGCGATTATAGCGCTCACTGGCGGGGTCACGTCGCTGGGATTTGGGCTTTGCAGTGAGAACGCCCTTGATTTGTGACAGGCGGCTTTGATGGGTCACCCGAGCAATTCGGGTCAGGCGATTATAGCGCTCACTGGCGGGGTCACGTCGCTGGGGCCCCTGCCCCAGCCACGGAGAGACTCCTGCG
>CAKZKQ010000038.1 GCA_937123825.1 uncultured Pseudomonadota bacterium | reverse complement strand
TCGCCTTCCAGATCCACCATCGCAGCCCTCCAAGCATCCCAAAGTGCCTCCATGGAGGCGTAGCGATCGGTGGGTTTTGACGCGCACGCCTTGCCGACCAGGTTCACCAGCGCTTCAGGAGCGCCTTGCTCACCTTGGGCCACGTCCAACACAAAGACCTTCAGCAGGCGCCCCATGACAAAGACCGTGGTGCGTTCATCGATGACTGCCCCCAGAGTCTTCTCTTCTGGGGCCATGAACCGAGATGAGCCCCACAAGCGGCCCATCTGGTTCTCAAACGGCCCCTGGTGATAGAGATCCAGGTCCATCACATGGATGGTGCGGGCCTTGAAGTCATACATCAACGCCCCATCATAAAAATCGGACGCGACCCACCCCAACGACGAGAGCGTCAGGTGGAGGTTCAAGACCTCGCCCAGAGCCAGAAGACGCTCCTGAAGCGGCAGCGCTCCAAAGCGCCAATGCGCGCTGCTGGGAAGGTTCCGCCGCTGTGACACGTCGTAGAGCACCTGACCATCCACCCACTCGTAGATCAATACGGGCCCCCAGGAGGCCGCGTCGATCACATGATGGAGCGTCACCAGGGGACGGCGCGGACAAGTGCGCCACAGCAGCGCGGCATTGCCAAGGCGCTCACAGCGCTGGGCAAAGCTCAGCCCGGGGCTTGTCCGACCTTGAGGACCAAAGCTGGCTCCAGGAGCCACCACAGGCTCTCCAGCCGTTTTGACAAACCATCGCCGCCCGTTGACCTCAACCCCATAGGAGACGTGACCAGAGTCTTGCGTGCGGCCATCAAAGACCGCAAAAACAGGGCCCAACGATTCCACAAACGATTTGGGCGAAGTCGCCAACGACGCCACCTGCATCGCTTTGGGCATGGACGCCGCAGATTTTGTCACAATTCCCTCCTGGCACAGTGAAGTTTGACCCCCAAGAGCAGCCCATTACAATGAATGAGGCCCTGGGCATTCATCCAAGACACGCTCCCAACACAGCGTTGGACGATCTGTGGGCCCATTTGGCATCCCCAAACAAGTGAACAACACGGGCGGCGACGCGCGCTCCCACTCTTGAGTCATCATAAGAGCGTTTCATGCAAGAGCTTTTGACCACAAAGACCCTCCCGGCCCCATCCAACGTACGCCACGGCACCGGCCCTGGGCGGACCGCAGCAATGTGGCTCTGGCTCTTTCTGAGCGCGCTCGTGGTCCTTGGAGGCTGCGGGGAAGACAACGCCGCTGGCGGCGCCATCCAATGCCAGGGAGATCTGTGCCGATGCAGCGCAGACCAGGACTGTCCTGATGGGCAAAGTTGCCTGGTGGGCTTTTGCGCCGACGACCAGACCCCCAACAACGACGCTCCAGACGCTGCGGACGACGATGCCTTGGAGCAAGACACGCAGGACGACGCTCTGGAGCCCGACGAAGACACCCTGGAAGATGTTGACGAGCCCGACGGCGATGACCCGCAAGACGCCCAGGACGCCGACGAGCCCGATGATGTGTTGGAAGACGTCGAACAAGACGCAGACGAACCCGACGGCGATGAACCTGACGCCCAGGAGGATACGGACGAGCCCGACGCCCCACCAATCTGCGAAGACGACCGCCGGGAGCCCAATGACAGACCCGCTGAGGCCCAGGTTTTGACCGTCGCCTCATCCCACGAGCTTCGCCTCTGCCCCGAGCAAGAGGATTGGTTCATCATCCGCGCCGAGCGTCGCGAAGCCTTGGAGGTGACGGTCGACACCGAAGCGCTGCTCAACATCGATCTGATTGACTTCATTGACGGCCAGACCGTGCTGGCCAGCGCCCAGGCCATCCCAGGCGGCTACTTGATGGCCTTTGAACCTGAAGAGCCCGGCGACTTTCTGCTGCGCGTGACCAGCGACGCACCCCAGGAGGCCGATTACAGCCTGCGCTTTGTCGGCCAGCGCATCCCTTGTCAGGACGACAACCGCGAAGACGACGACCGACCCACCGCCGCCATCCTCATCACCGAAGACGACAGCCCCATTGAAGGCGTCCTTTGTGAAAACGACGAGGACTGGTTTGCCATCGAGATCCCCGGCAACTTCCAGATTGACGTCTCCATCGACTTTGATCTTGAGGCCACCAACGCCCCCGTGCGCATCGGGCTCTACAACGCCGATGAGGAGTTGATCGCCCAGACCAACAACATCTCGCGCGACTTCTCCTTCCTGATCGACGGCGCCGACGGCGGCACCTACCTGCTGCGCGTCGATGGCCCGGACGCCGAAGGCCCCTACACCGCCAACGTCGCCCTCTCCTTTGAGGCCTGCGACAACGATCTAAACGAGCCCAACGACCTGCCCGATGAAGCCACCATCGCCCAGGACGAGGTCCTGCTGACCGAGCAGGCCTTGTGCCCCAACGACACCGACTGGTTTGCCATCGAACTGGGCGCAGGCCAAACCCTGCGCGCCGACATGACCCTCCAGGACCCCGAGGCCGACATCTCCATCGATGTCATCGCCCCTGACCAGATCTCCATCATCTCCACCACGACCCGCGACGGTGCCTTTGGGCAGGCCGTGGCCATCGCGCGCCAACCCGGCACCCACTACGTGCGGGTCTTCTCAGAGACCAGCGACCGCAGCCCTTATGAGCTGCTCATCAACGCCGACCCCTGCATCGCCGACGCCTTTGAACCCAACGACACCCCTCAGGCCGCGCGCTCCCTCACCCAGGATTTGCTCCAGGAAGGCCTGCGGATCTGCGATCAGGACGCCGATTGGTTTGTCTTTGACCAGGTCGCCGACACCGAGCGCGTCCGCATCACCACCAGCCTTGGCCAGGGCGAAGGCACTCTGAACGCCCGCTGGTTTGTCGCCCCTGACTTTGACCAACCCGCCGGGCAAGACACCATCACTGGCGAAGAAGACCAGACCCTGATCTTCTCACCAGCCAACACCGCCGACGTCTACCTCGAAATCACCGGTCAGACTCGCCAGCGCGGCTACAGCCTCAGCGCCAACGTCGCCGACATCAACGCCTGCCAACCCGACGCGTTGGAACCCGACGACGACCTGGCCGCGGCCGCCGCTGCGCCAGTGGCCCCCGGCTTCTTCCCCGAGCGGACCATCTGCGCCGGAGACTTTGACTACCTGTGCACCACGGTGCCGCCAACACAGACCATCACCGCCACCGCCACCTTCGCCCACGCCGAAGGTGATCTGGAGCTTCAACTGGTCAACCCCCAGGGCATCCCGCTCGACGCCAGCGCCACCGACCAGGACACCGAAGCGGCCCTCTTCACCAACAACAACCCCGACGACATCGTCGTCTGCGCCTTTGTCGTCGCCCAACTCTTCGACCTCCAGGTGCAGAACACCTACGACCTGCGCGTTGAGGTCACCGGCGTCGAGCTTGAATGCGCCGACGACGACTCTGAAGACAACGACACCGCCGCCACCGCGCGCGCCCTCATCGATCGGCGCTCCACACCCCAGCGCCCCATCCCCGCCGGGCGCATCTTCAGCAACCCCGAAGACCGGCAGGCCATCAACACGCTGCGCGACCGCGTCTTCTGCGCCGATGACATCGACTTCTTCAGCTTTGAAGCGCGCGCCGGAGACACTCTGGAGGCCACCGCCACCTTTGCCCACGCCGACGGCGATCTGGACTTGACCCTCTACCGCGCCGCTGGGATGGTCGAGTTGGCCACTGCAGACACCGACGATGACAACGAAACCGTCACCGCCACGCTCCCAGCCGACGGGACCTACCTGCTGGCCATCGACGCCATCGACGCCGACGACCAACGCTACAACCTCGACGTCGCCCTGCGCGGCGCCTGCGTTGAAGACGAGGCCGAACCCAACGAAAACCCCGACAGCGCCTCCCCCATCACCCCCGGCACGCTCGAAGGCATGGGCTTGTGTGCCCGTGAAGAAGACTGGTATCGGGTCGAACTTGAGCCCGGCGACACCCTGACCGCCTCGCTCTTCTACGATCCACTGCGCGACGACACCGATCTGGAGCTCTACGGACCCAACCAGAACTTCATCGCCCGCTCCAACAGCAGCGGCCCCGTCGATCGGTTCACCTACACCGCTCCCGGCGGCGGCACCCACTACCTGCGCATCTATCCCTTTGCCGCCGATCCGGTGGGTGCCAGCGTCACCTACGACCTCGACCTCCAGCTCGCCCCAGAACCAGACACCTGCACCCCAGATCCACTCGAACCCAACGACGACACCCCGCAGCGCCTGGATCTTGGCCTGGACCGTGCTGAAGTCGGCGGCCTGACCCTTTGCCAGGATGACACCGACCGCTTCTCCTTCCTCCTGCTCCAACCCAGGACCCTCTTTATCAGCGCCACGGTCCCCTCCACCATCCCCCAATCGGCGCTCACCCTGACCACGCCCGACAACCAGACCCTCCAGGGTCAACCCGTCCTGGGCGGCCGTCAGATTGAACTCCCGCAGGCTCCCGCCGGGCTCTACACACTGGACATCTCCCGAGGACCCGACGGCACCATCGAAGCCACATACGATCTGCTCATCGAAGCCGCCGACCAGACCTGCGTCGATGACCTCTTTGAACCCAATGACGCCATCGGCACCGCCATCGACGCCGGGGAAGGCGACTTTCCAGGGTTGACCCACTGCCCCACAGGCCCCGACTGCTACATCATCACCGCCCAACCCGGCGACGCCATCGGCGCCCAGATCGCCTTTGAACACCGCCAGGGAGACCTCCGGCTTGACCTCTACGACCCCGGTCAGGCGCTCCTGGCCACCTCCAACAGCCAGGGCAACACCGAAACGGTCCTGACCCAGGCCCTCCAGGGCGGGCGCCACGTGGCGTGTGTCTCTGGCCCCGAGCAAAGCGCGCAGCCCTACGACCTGAAGCTCATCCGCACCAACGTCTGCCCTGAGGACCTCTTTGCCCCCAACCCCAGCGCCGAGTTGGCGGCGCCCTTCCCTGGCAACGGTTCGCTCCAAGGCACAGTCTGCGGTGATCAAGACTGGTTCCGCGTCTCAACCGTCGCGGGCCAGCGCCTCGACATCGCCCTGAGCAACCTCCAGGACGGCCAGGAGCTGGATTTGAGGGTCTTTGACGCCGGGCTCCAACTTCTGGCCGAAGGCACCCAACCCGGCGGCAACGAGCTGATCGACATCATCCTCTCCCAGGGCGGCGATCTCCTCGTCGCCGTCGAGAGCCCTCAACCGCTGCCAGCGCCCTACAACCTCCAGGTAACGCTCCAGGACGCCCCTGGGGGCTGCGCCCCCGATGACTTTGAGCCCGACGACGCCCCAGAAGAGGCCACCGCTCTGGAGCCCGACACCACCTACGACGCGACCCTCTGCGACGCCGAAGACCATTGGCGCGTCCAGGGCACCGCCAACCAACCGCTCATCATCACCGCCACGGCCGCCATCGCCGATGGCCAAAGTCTGGAGTTGGACCTCTTTGATGCCACCGGCCAGACCCTCCTGGCCAGCGCCCAGCGCCGCCACCAGACCCTCACCCTCACACACACCCCCGAACGCAACGGCCCGCTCATCGCCCGCGTCAGGCCTCAGGCCGGCTACCGCGAGGGGTACACTCTGGCCCTCTCCGCACCGAGCCCTGTCTGCGCCCAGGACTTCAACGAACCTGACGACGATACGCCCGTTGATCTGGGCTCAGTCACATCGGGGCAGCGCCGGGGTGCGCTCTGCGGCGACGCCGACGTCGACCGCTTTGAGATTCGACTCTTGGCAGGACGAGAACTGGCGGCGGTGCTGGATTTCGAGGACGGTGTTGATCTTGATCTGACTCTTTTGAACGCCAACACCCTTCAGCCGGTCGCCACCAGCAACACCAGCTCACCGCGGCGCTCCAAGGAGACCCTCGGCGTCGCCATCGACCAGGAAGAGCTCTACATCCTTCAGGTCTCCAGTCCCGACCCCGAGACCCAGGCCACCTACAGCCTCACCTTCCGCAGCGTTGCTCCCCCGGCCTGCCCCACCGATCGTTTTGAAGACAGCGACGACTTCAACACCGCCGCTGCGCTGCCTCAGGGCCTTCAAACGGGTTTGTCGGCTTGCTCCGCCGACGAAGACTGGTTCTTTGTCGAACTCGACGCTGGCCAGCGCCTGGACATTGATCTGGCCTACCAACTTGGGGGCGGCGACGTTGAGCTTGAGCTGCTCAACATCAACCGCCAACTTCAGGTCGGCTCGCACAACCTCGATGGGCGCGAGCGGCTGTCCTTCACAAGCCCCCAGGACAGGTTGTACTTTGTCCGCGTGATCATCCCTGGCAGCGGCCAGGCCCCATACGACATGGACGTGATCATCACCCCATAGCCCCACAACGCGCACCATCGGCCAAACGAGCCCACACCCGCGGCTCGCCCCAGCACCAACAGGCCCCGGCATGATTGAGAACCTCCTCGACGACGCCCTGGCAAACCAGGCCCATACTCCCATGGACGACGATCGCCTGATCAACACGCTCGGCACCATGGGCGACCCTCAGGAGGTCGCCGAAGCCCTGCGCGTCTTGCTCCAGGCCCCAGCGTCGTTCTGGAACGCCGAACGGATCGAGGGCACCCTCTCGGTCCTTTGCCCCACGGCCATCGACATTGTGGACGATGAAGAGGCCATCGCCATGTGGACGCTGATGGCCTCATTGCTGGCCCACCACAACGCTGACACCGGCCAAAACGCCGCCCAGACCTACCACGAGTCTTTGGGCAGCCTGCTGGAGTCGCGACACGCCGACATCCGCGGTTTTGCCGCCACCAGCCTCAGCCAGGCCCGCGCCGACGAGGCCACCGCTGCGCTGCTCGAAGCCCTGGCCACAGAAACACGCTGGGACGTCGCCATGCGGATCACCGGCGCTCTGGTCATGACCACCGAACCGGCCCCCATCAAGCTGCTGACCCCGCTCTTGAGCGCCCCCACCGAAGAGGCCCAGGCCTACGTCCATCAGGAGATCCGCCGCCGTGGCCTCCAGGAGCTGCGCACAGACCTCCTCCAACACCCATCGGCACACACCGACACCACTTTGCACGCGCTCAACCGCGCCCAGGCGCTCAACACCCTGCGCCCCCAGGTCAGCAAGGCCCAAGACGGCGCATCGCACAACATCACCCTTAGCAAACACCAAAGCCGCGCCAGCACGCTGCTGGCCAACGTGCGCCTTGCCCCACAAAGCGCCACGCTCCACGTGCGTTGCCGTCTCCCAGGAGACGACCAAACCACCCATCAACGCCACTACACCCAGTTGGCCACCGCCCTTGCACAACTCGTCGCCGCCAACCCCAAAGACACACAACACACCGTCAACAACCAAGATGGCATGGTGCTGGACCTGACGCTGGCCGATGAACCCCCGCTGGTCCTCATTGGCCTGCTCACCCCCATCATCAACCACCTCCACCAAACGCTCCAAACCTTCGAGCGCCCCTCGGCTCGCCGCCCAGAAAAGGTGAACACCGCCCTGCAAGCACTCCTGGCCAAGCACATCACACCGCTGTCCAAACGCCAGCAGACCCTCCAGAGCGCTTTTGCAGGACTACAAACCCTGCAAGACCCCAACGGCGGCCTCCAAAACATCCTGGCCCACGGCGCCAGCGCTCAGGGACAAACCACTCACGTGTCTTTTGCCCTCACCCAGGACCGAGGCCAACTGACCGGTTCAACCCCAGGACTGTCACTGAACATCTCCCTATGGGACGACAAAGGCGACCAAACCCACGGCGTGGTCGAGCGCCTGACGGCGATCCTGCGCTGGAAACTGGGGCTGGACCTCACCGTCAGCCAAGCCGACACCACCCAAACCGGCCTCCTCAAACTCCTGGGCCTGCCCACAGGGCCGCACACCAGCACGCTCACCACCGACAACCCCAACCACACATCCAACAAAAACTTCTCCTGGCACCTGGAGCGCTGGAGCCAACTGGCCCACTTCCTCCACACGCTCACACAGGCCAGCACCTTTGGCGCGCATCCACTCGAAATGCTGGGACTGCTCCCCCCAACACACACCTGGAAACCCGCCCCACTGAGCGACGCACCCCGTAGCCCACAAGCCAAGCGCGCTCAAAAACTCGAAGCCTTCAAAACCAAGGTGTCCACCGCACAGACACCAACCCAACCGGCGGCCAAGGCACAAAAAACGACCCAAACACCAGCGGTCGCCCCCACACAAACCCCAACAACCCCTTCCAGGGTAACCACCTCCAAACCAACGGCCCCATCCGCCAAAAACACCACGCAGCCCGACACACAAGAGCGCACCCGCATCATCCAAGCCCCCAAACCCACTGGAGCTGCACCTCAACCCGTCACACGCGAATTTTTCCCCAAAAAGAAGAAGGCAGCCGCTGCGCCCACTGCCCCTCAAAACCCCCAAAAGCTCCAAGAGGCCGCACCCGCAACCCAGCCCCTCAAAGCCACCTCTTCCACCCTCCCCTCGACATCAGCCACAGGCACTCCAGCAAAGCCCCCCCAGCGCCCAAAACCCTCCAAGGCCACAGACAAAGCCGCACCACAACCCCAGGCCAAAGAGACACCGCCAAACCCCACCGCCAGACCCAAAGGCAAACAAGGCATCGAATGGCCCCCACGCAGCGCCATGGCCAAGCTTGGCGCGCCAGACAAAGACGGCCCCCCCTCCATGCCTTCGCTCCCCTCAGCATCGGCCAAAGACGCCCCTTCGCCGCCCCAAACCGCTGCACGCGCACCACAACGCCCCGCCGACTCAGGACGCCAGCCCCTGGACGCCAAAGGCAGGACCCCCACCGAGGTCGTCAAAAACCTCAACGCCAACATCGCCCACGTCGACGTCTACCTGCGCTCAGCGGGCTACAGCACCGGCAAATTGGCTCAAATCATGAGCATCCTGATGGGCATGGACATGGGTGATGCGCGCAAACTCATCGAAAAGGCCCCCTGCCTCCTGGCCGAAAACATCCCCCGCGACCGCTCCCGGACCATCAAAACGGTCCTTGAAGGCACCGGCGCCAAGTTGGCCATCACCCCCCACGGCGAAACCCTCTGACACCACCCCCTCCACACACCACGCATCGACGACAATGCCATGAGAGCCCCCCCTGACTGACTCGTTTTGAGCAGAACTCGGTCTAGGGACACGTGTGCGTGCATTACCGCAGTACGCGCAAGGCAAACGCGCAGATCAAAGAACCTGGCTGCGACAATCAGGACAATGGCAGGCAAGAAATGAAAAAGGCACCTTGAGGTACAAGGTGCCTTGGGAGCGGTGGAGTGTGTGACCTCAAAGCACGGCGGCGTGCGCCGTGCCTGGGTCAGCGGCTTCAGAGCGAGCCAAAGATGTCGTAGAAGCTGCGCATCTGGTTGATGAGACCGATGGTGTTCTCGAGGTCGTTGGCGTAGTCCTCGGCTTCTTCAACACGGAGGCGACGCTGGGCCTCCTGCATGCGCTCGGCCTGGTACTGGCAGCGCTCAACCATCTGAGCGCCAGCGCTCTTGTTGACGTTGTTGATGCGGTGCAGGGCACCGTAGACAAAGCCGTTGAAGGGATCGTTGCAGGTGATCAGCTCGAAGCCATCGGCGGGTTCGACCTGCTCGCCGTTGCCCAGACGGAAGATCTGGTTGTTGTCGGCGTACTCCAGGTCCAGGTTGGAGCTGAAGAAGGCCATGCCGTAGAGCAGGGCGTAGTAGCGCGAGCCCCAGGAGTGGTAGGGCTGAATGGGGCTGCCTTCGGCCATGCTGCTGGGGATGTTCTTGGCGTCCACGGGCTCACCCGTGAGCGGATCGACGCGGGTCGAACCGAAGGACACGGAGGTCAGCGGACGGGCGCGGACCTGACCATCCATCAGGATGGGGCCGTTGTCCAAACCAGGGGTCTCCAGCCAGATGGAGTTGAAGAGCTGGTTGACCTCGTCACCAAAGACCAGGTTGTAGGGCAGCGAGTAGGACAGGGTGTCGGCGGCCACGTCCACGCCAAAGACGCGGGCCTGGGCGCTGATCATCGCCTGGACGGCGGCCAGGTAGTCGTAGAAGTGACCGGCCTCGGTCGGGTAACGGTAGTAGGTGTAACCCGAGTTGTAGTCGAAGCGGCTGAAGGGATAGCGGCCCTGGCCAGCGGCGATCTCGACGTCGATGTTGGAGGCGATGTCCACACCGTCCACCTCGTCGCCGTAGCACAACGCGCGGGTGGTGATGCTGCGACCCACCAGGAAGCAGGAGGTGCCGTTGGGGTCATCTTCGATGGCGTCATCGCAGGCGCAGTGGTCGCCCGAGTCGCGCTCGCAGCGAGTGCTGGAGCACAGGCCCTGGAAGTTGCCGTCGGTGGTCTCGCACCAGGGATCGTTGGTGGAGTCGAAGCAGTGCACCAACACGCCGTCCTTGTCGTAGACGTGGTCGCCGTAGTTGGGCATCGTCATGATTTCGCTGACGAGGTTCAGACCCGCACTGGCCGCCAGGAAGCGGTAGGTGGACTGAATGCCGTCGTAGTCACCGCCAAAGAAGAGCTGCTGGTAGATGTTGGTCAGGTAGGACAGGTAGCGGCTGTAGGTGCGGCCACCGATGCTGAACGCGGACCACTGCAGCGAGTCGCGGGCGAAGTTGTTGAACCAGTAGTAGTCGCGGTACGCGTTGATGACGTAGCGGGCCTGCTCGAAGGGATCAGCGCCGTGGTCCCAACGGTGGCAGGAAGAGTCGGCGCCGACCCAGTCGTCGGTGCAGAACATGTAGGGGACCTCCACAGGACGATCTTCGTCGTCGGCCTCACGGGCGGCGCGGATCTCGTCAAACTTGACCAGCTCGCGGACCTTGATGTTGTCCACGTTGCCCCAGAGGTTGGCGATGGTGGTGTAGTGGAAACCCTCCAGCAGGTGGGTGTAGGCCAGCGACTGACGGAAGTCGAGGTCACGGATGAGGTCGGCGATGACGGGACGACCGCCAAGCAGGGCGTCACCGTCACGTTCGGCGTCCACAAACGCAGCCTCCGGCCAGGTCTCAACATAGCCGCTGTCGATGACCCGCTTGCCTTCGCCGTCAAACTTGCCGTCGAAGCCAGTGGTGTAGGCGTAGATGATGGCCGCCTCATCGTACTGGCCGATGCCCTGGAAGTCGGTGTTGAAACGCAGGCCGTAGTCCATGATGGAGCTGTAGCCGTACTCGGCCATGCCACCAGGGAGCTGATCGACGGGCTCGCCGTTCTCGTCCACGACCCCACCCAGGATCTGGTTCTGGGTCATCTCGCTGCCGGTGTAGAGGTCATCGACAAACTGAACGTCGATGCGGGTCTCT
>CAKZKQ010000037.1 GCA_937123825.1 uncultured Pseudomonadota bacterium | reverse complement strand
GTCAGTTTCATCGGTGGGACCCTCCATGGTCCTTGGTGTTGATCACAGCGCAGGGTTCAAAACTGCCACAAGCGTCCCCAAAAGGGCACTGAACCACCATTTCAAAAAAATCTCACACCGACAAAAGACTGACGTTTGCCCGTCGACGTCGACTTGGTGGGGATCTGGTCAAAGTTTTGACGGGGGTGACGAAAAAAAAGCGCTTTTGCGTCAAAAAATCTTCAAGTTCTCTGCAGGGGCTGACGATTAGGGAGTTGAACGGGTCGAAAGGCTCGCAAAGCAAACGGGGCAATAAGAAAAGCCAATATATTGACGCTCCATGATGGAAGCGCACCCAACCCAGAGGGACCGAAGACATGAACACGCAGAACCACGACAGCCAGGACATTCTGATTTCTTTTGACGGTGAGATTTCTCTCGAAGCGGAGGCCGACGCCATCGCCAACGAGATCATCGAGGAGTTGGGCCTGGAGGCGATGCTGGCCGAAGAGCCGGTGCGTCAGACTGCGGTCATCAGCATTGGCCACGCCAACGGTGACATGTCCTCCCAGGAACTCGACGCCCGCAAGATTGCTCGCCTGCGCCGTCAGATCCGCGCCGGTGAATACAAAGTGGATGCCATGGCGATCGCCACCTCGATGGTCCTCTCGGGGGATCTGAGCTGAGACATCGGGGTTGCCTTTAAGCGCGTTGACGCCCGCTGCCAGGAAGGCCGCGGGCGTTGTTGTTTCTTGTGCGATTTCAGCCTGTCGCTCGGGGTGTCGATGTCGGGGCTGTATCTGACGGCCTTTGGACCAACCCTTGCACAAACAAGCGGCTTTGCAGGCTGTCACAGCTCAGATCGACCCAGACACACCCAGCGGCGGATTGAAGGGTGGTGGCAGGCAGCGGGTCATGACGCAGGCGCAAGGAGAGAGTCATGTGGGAAGCAGACGGGTTGGATGTCGCAGAGATCGAAGAGTTGGATCATGAGGTGCTCTCTGAGGCGCTGCTGGAGTGTGCCATTGAAGAGCGCGAGGCGATCCGCCAACTGGAGCTGGATCAGATGCTGATCTGGACCGAGCGCCGTCTGGCGTTGACCCGGCGCGTGCTTGAGCTTGCCCAAATCAGCTCGCCGTTGCCCGAGCACATCCGCCTCTATGAGCGCGTTGAGATGATCGCCCGGGAGAACCACGAGATCCTCCAGGCGGCCCAGGTCTCGGTGCGGACGATCCTGGACGACGTCCGTCAACCCGCCAAAGGCGGCGTTTACAACGCCAGAGGTCGATCGTCGAGCCACGCCGGGCAGGTGCGCAACGTTCTGGTCTGGAAAGGATGAGGTCGCGCTCAAGATCCTTTGCCGCTGTGTCGATGGACACTGTGGCACTGACTTGACAGGGAGGCTCGGGACAAGATGTCGATCCACAACATCCTCAACATTGGTCGCCACGCCATCGGCGCACACCGCGCCGCGATGGAGTTGACCAGCCAGAACGCCGCCAACGTGGCCACCGACGGTTACAGCCGTCGCCAGGGCACGCTGGGAGGTCTGGGCGCAGGGTTTGGCCGCAGCGTGGCCTCCGGGGTCCACTTCAGCGACCCGCGCCGCGTCATCGACGCCATGTCCAACAACAACGTCCGCCGCGCTCAGGCCGACGCTGGTTTTCACAACACCCGTCAGATCGCCCTACAGAGCATTGAGGCCGTCGTGGCGCCTCAGATCGGCGGGGTGGGTGAGTCGCTCGACGGGTTCTTTGGGGCCTTTGAGCGTTTGTCGAGCAATCCGGGGGGGCATGTGGAGCGCGTGGCGCTCATCCAAGATGCCCAGGAGTTGACGCGCGCGATCAACCTCACGGCCCAGGGGCTGGCGGATCTGCAGGGACCGATGGTCGAGCAGGCCAGCGACATGGCCGATCAGATCTCGCGGGTGTCGGCCCGCGTGGCGGCGCTCAACAAAGAGATCCCCAACATCGAGGCGGGCGGGCAGGAGGCTTCGGAGCTGCGCGATGAGCGCGACCGCCTCCTGGACGACCTCTCCCAAATGGTGGGGGCCAACTCGGTCGAGCACAAAGACGGCAGCGTGACGGTCACTCTGGGCGACGGCACGGCGCTGGTCAGCGGGCAGCGGGCCAACAGGCTCTCGGTGCGGGTGGGGGACGATGGGCGGATGGGCCTGCGCCTGAATCAGCCCGATGGATCGCCTTCGGTCAGCGTCAAGAGCGTCGGTGGTGAGTTGCACGGCATTCAGACGGCCCACGACACCGACGTGGCTGACGCCATGGACGCGCTCGATGCGGTGGCCTTTGAGTTGGCAGCGGCGGTCAACGCGCTGCATGGCGAGGGCTTTGGTCTGGATGGGGTGTCGGGTCGCGATTTCTTTGCGGGGGCTGAGCAGCTTCAAGGGGCGGCGTTGAACATCGGGGTGGCCGATGAGGTCGCCGGGAACCCTGCGGCGATCGCCACAACGCGCTTTGATGACCGCCTGCCGGGCGGCACCGATCTGGCGCTGGAGTTGGCCGATTTGCGCGAGCAGGGGCTCGATGGCCTCGGCGGGCGCTCGGCGGCGCAGGCGATGATCG
This sequence comes from uncultured Pseudomonadota bacterium, assembly GCA_937123825.1. Lineage (GTDB taxonomy): Bacteria > Myxococcota_A > Bradymonadia > Bradymonadales > CAKZKQ01. The sequence goes on along the minus strand of CAKZKQ010000037.1, from coordinate 8,705 downwards.
ACATGCAGGCCGACATCGGCGGCAGGCTCGACAACTCGTTGGACGCGCTCGATGCCGCCCAGGCCCGTCAAGGGGTCTTTGAAGGCGTGCGCGAGTCGACGCGCGGGGTGAGCTTGGATGAAGAGTTGGCCAATCTGATGACCTTCCAGCGGGGCTTTGAAGCCGCCACGCGGGTCGTGCAGGCCGCCGACGAGATGATCCAGTCTGTTCTGGCGATGATCTAGGCCGCCTGAACCAGGCCAAGGAGATGCAATACAATGGTACGGATCGCTGACAAACAACTGATGGGCAAACACCTGACGCGTCTGAATCAGGCGCGCAGCGCCCACAGCCGCTCATTGGAGCAGGCCGCCACGGGCAAGAAGGTCTTGCGCCCGTCGGACGATCCGGCCGCCTTTGGGCACCTGGAGCGCTTGAAGCGCCGTCTGGCTGCCCTTGAAGAGACTGGCCCCGGGCGCACCAACGCCCGCAGCCGCTTTCAGGCCGCCGAAGCTGCCCTGGGCCAGGCCAACGATCAGATCTTTCGGCTGCGCGAGTTGGCCGTGATGGCCTCCAACGACGCCTTCAGCGCCGAGAATCGCGCTGCGTTGGCCTCAGAGGTCGATGTTCTGGGCGAGCAGCTTGGTCAGTTGGCGGCGACAAAGTTTGGCGACGCGTTTCTCTTTGGGGGGACACGCACCGATCAGCCGCCCTTTGATGAAAACGGACGCTATCAAGGCGGCGGTGGGGGCTCGATGGTGGCCCTGGGCGCAGGCCACAAGGTGGATCTGGCCATTGAAGGGGGCGCGATCTTTGATGGCAACCAGAGCGCCGGTGCGATCGTCGATGATTTGGTCACGGCGCTGGAAAACGACGACACCGAAGCCATCGCCGCGACTTTGGACCGGATCGACGAACTTGAAGATCAGATCACCCAGGGGCGAGCAGAGATCGGGGTAAAGCTGACCCGAGTGGACCTGGCCGATGCGATGGTCGACGAGTTGGATTTTCAATTGCAGAAGGAAGAGCGCGACGTCTCTGATGCGGATCTGGCCTCGGTGCTGGCCCAGTTGACCGAGCAGGAGCGGGCGTTGGAGGTGGCCATAGAGGTGACCGGGCGCTCAATGCAGCGCAGTCTCTTGGATGTGCTCTAATGTATGCAACAAACACACACTTGCTGCACCCTGCGGTCGACTCGCCGTGGGAGGAGGTGGCTAAGATCTTGAAATAAGAGCAAAAACTGACCTTTGGTTTTTTGACGCATTGCCCCGACCTTGTACCCTGAGGCGTGACCTGTCTGCTCTTCCGCTTGGAGAGGACATGCTGACGCTTACGCGAAAAGTTGGGGAATCGATACGCATTGGCGATGACATCGAAATCGTCGTCAAAGAGATCCGTAAAAACCAGGTCAGGATCGGTATCGTGGCGCCCCGAGACGTCAAGATCTTCCGAGAGGAGGTCTACCAGAACATCGTTGCAGAGAACCGCCAGGCGGCCTCTTCTGCACCCGCTGATCTGGGAGACATCATTCTCAACCTCGCACCGTCCTCTACGGACGCTGGCGATGCCGATGCTTCTGCTGTGACCAAGGAGAAGAAGGGCCCTCCCGGGCGGAAATCGGGAGGAACCAACGGCAACGCTGGCCGGGGAGACGTATGACATCAAGTACCCCGGCCCCATGGTCGCCCGCACCCTGCGGCGACTGGAGGACTGGACGTGCTGGTTGTCAACACCACCCGTTTCGGACGACTGGAGATTGAACCTGGGGACCAGATTGTGTTCCCGGAAGGGCTCCTGGGTCTGTCCGAGCTGACCAACTTTATTCTCATCCCCCACACCAACCCCGAAAGCCCGGTGCGCTGGCTTCAGGCGGTGCAGGATCCCGACATGGCCTTTGCGGTCATGGATCCGGCGCTGATCAAGGCCGACTACGAGGTGCGACTGACGGCTGGCGATCTGAAGAAGCTCGACGTCGAGCGCGAGGACCAGGCCGAGGTCGCGATCCTGGCCATCATCAACGCCACCAACCCCACCACCGCCACCATCAACCTGCTGGCGCCCTTGTGCCTGTGCATCGACACTCGCCGTGGCATCCAGACCGTGCAGCACAACCGGGGCCTGAGCGCCCGTCATACGCTGCGCATGCGCGCCTCAAGCGGCGACCGCAAAGTGGCCTGAGCCAGGAGGTTGTTGTGAACGCACTCGATCAACCCAAACCCTGGGGCAGAGCCTCCAATCTGCGCGCATGCGCGCGGCGGTTGGCCATGGTGGCTGCGGCGTTGCTGGGGTGGTCTGTGTGGCTCACCACAGCAGCGGCCCAGGCCCCTTCGGCGACCGCTGAGGCCTCAAAGTCCGTGGCCTCGGCCCACCGAAGCGCGGCCGCGACCGCCGCCGCCGAGCGCATGGCACCCGTGGCCGGTCAAGCGCCAGCGCCTGCCCCCAAAGCGGCGATGCCCAACGAGGTGGCGGTCATCGGCGCTTATCGCCCCGTAGACGCCGCCGAACCCAAGGGCGCGCCCGCTGCCCAGGCAGGGTTGGACCTTTATCTGGCGGCCACCGACTCGGGCGTGCTGCAGGCCGGGCAGCACTTTGATGTCTTTCGCAGGCTCCCCACGCCGGCGGCCCCCGAGGTGGAGGTGACCGTGCGGGTCGGGCAGGTGAAGATCGTCAGCTTTCATGGCCCGCTGGCCGTGGCGCGGGTCGTCAGCGGCCCCGATCCCAGCGCCCAACCCCACCTGAGCACCCCTGGCGTGATCGTCGGAGACTTCATCCGGGCCGACCAGCCCCAAAAACAATCTCTGGCCGACGCCTCAAAGCCCAACAAGGCCCGAAAACGACCGGCCAGAGGCAACCGGCGGCGCAACGCGGGCGCCAAAAAGCCCGCCAAAGCCGCCGCCGAACCAGGCAATGCCCCCAAAGAGCCCGAGCTGCCCGGTCCCCCCAGCAACACCGACTCAGATTCCTTCATCTTTTGGGACCAGACCCCCGTCGATTTCTGAACGCGCCGTTCTTTTAAGGAACAGGCCGCTCCAAACGTCGACGCCGACCGCCTGCTTTTAGAAGCAGCGCCGAAGTGCGCCGCTGCCAAATGGACGGTGTCCGTTCACGGCGTCGTTTGGCGCCCAATCCACACCTTTTTCCAGCGTTTTGGATCTCTTTGGGAGGTTGCCGGTGGGGTGTGTCTGAAGGGTTCGTTGCGTGTGATGAAACAGTCCTTTGCAGCCTGAACCCCGATTTTGTGGTGGTCAGGGGCAAAAACGGGCACAATGTTGTATGTAGAGCACCGCTCCATGCCGCCATGCACCCACATCGGGATTGAATGTCGCACGGGGTGGATGCGTTAGTAACTCTGGAAGGAGGTCTGCGGGGCGTCGTTGTGGTATTGGGACCAAGGCAGATGAGATGAAGAGACGGACTGGAAGACAGATTGTTGGTTTGGGGGCGCTGCTCTTGCTCAGCTTGCCCGCCGCGGCGTGGTCACAGGCACCCAAGCCTGTCCCCAGGCCCGCCTTGGAGTTGGCCGCCGGTCAGCTTCAGTCCGCTGCCGTTGCCGCCGACCAAGCCGCCGCTGATGAACGCCATCACCTGCGCCTGGACGAGGCCCGCGACGCCATCCTTGATGAAGACCCCGAGTCCGCCCGGCTGATGCTCGAAGCCTTCGCGGCGACCACGACCATGTCCCCGGCTGTTCGCAACCGCGTGGAGGCGCTGCTGGGACAGGCGGCGATGTCGCGCGGGCTTGGAGAGTCGGCGCTGCGTCATCTGGACAAGATCGATCCGGCGCTGGTTCCTTCGGCCAACCATCTCAAGTGGCTCAAGGCCCAGGCCGCCGCCGACGCTGCCCAGTTCAACCGCGCCGCCGAACTCTACCAGGAGATCATCGACACCGAGAGGGACTCTCGGATCCTGCACTTTGCCCGGGCCGGGCTGGCCGACGCGCTTTTTCTGGCCAACCACGATGACGCCGCTGGCGCCGCCTATGACGCACTCCTGAAGCTCTACCCCCGCTATCCCCAGCGCCACGTGGCCATGTACCGCCGTGCGCAGATCCACATGCACCAGGGCCAGCACAAAGAGAGCGCCGCCCTCTTTCACAAGCTGTGGTGGGAGCAACCCTGGAAAGAGCAGGGGGTCAAGGCCCGGATGCTGCTCCAGGCCGAGCCGCTGGCCAGCGTGCGCCCGGCGATGCCCGACATGGAGACGCTCTTTGAGCGCGCCGAGCACCTGCGCAAGCAAAAACACTGGGATGTGGCCGAGCAGGCGCTGGGCGAACTGCTGACCATGGCCCAAAACCAGGGTGCGACGACGATCTTCAAGAACAAAATCCGGATTCAGCAAGCGTTGGTTTCGCTGGATCGCCAGGATTACGAGACGGCGCTGCCCCGCTGGCAGGCGCTGGCCGCGCGAATCGATGCTCGCCAAAAGAACGCCGGGCTGGACTTTGATTTTGTCTTCCGCCAGCTTCAGCGCTGCCACCACCGTATGGGCAACTCCGAGACCGCCGAGGCGCTTCTCAAGCGTCGCATGGCTCGCCGTCCCGCCGGTGTGCGCAACCGCGCCTACGGCAAGTTCTACTGGGAAGACGGCCAATACAAAAAATCCCTGGCCCACTACGAGCGCGTCTGGCGCAAGGACGATCGCAAGGGCTGGGACTACCCCTTTGCGCTCTACAAGGCCGGCAAGTACAAGACCGCCGACCGCCTCTTCAACGTCCTGCTCAACAACCGCGAGGAGTGGGGCCGCGAGGTCTCCTACCAGCAGATCCTCTACTGGATCGGTCGCACGCGTCAGCAGCGCGGCATGAAGGCCTCGGCCCGCAACATCTATCAGACGCTGGTCGAAGGCCACGGCCTGTCCTACTACGGCCATCAAGCCCGCAGCCGCCTGATCGAAATGGACCGCATGCGCGACGGCGCCACCGAAGGCGTCGCGGCCAAGCCCGTCGCCATCGACGAAGCCACCGTCACCGGTCAGGCCCGCGTCTACTGGAACGGCCCCGACGCCGAGCCCGCCCCCGACAACGCCGAACTCTTTGCCCGCGAGCGCATTGACCCCTACGAGTCGCCGCTGCCCCTCCAAGGCGCCCTGCGCCGCGCCGCCGCTGCCCATGGTGATCTGTGGCCCGCCCTTGAGCGCGCCTCCTGGCTCCACGACGCCGGGTTGGTCTGGGAGGCCCAGTGGGAGCTGCGTCTGGCGACCCAGGAGTTCAGAGGTCTTGAGCATGCCTTCCGCAAAGGTGCTCGCCCCGCCCTCAACCGGCCCGTGAAGCTGACCCGCTACAAAAAATGGGGCCACTACATCGACCGCCGCCGCTCCGGGCCCAAGGGCTTCTGGGGGTTGCCCGGCAAAGACTTCCTCTACCCTGTGCCCAAGGACGCCGACGGCAAGAAGGCCCTCTACGAGCACCAGATGGCTGTGCGCGCCCGGATGCCCGTGCTGATTGGCGACATGCGTCAGGCCATGATGGAGGCGGGCGACCACCACTTTGCGCGCCTGATGCGCTTTGGCCGGGGTCCATGGTCTCGCCATGACCCCGCCGGCGAGTACAAACACCACTGGACCGAGTTCCACCCCCGGGCCTTTGCGCGCCACGTCACGCGCTACGCTGAGGGTCAGGACCTCAACCCCTATCTGGTCTGGTCGATCATGACCGTCGAGTCTGGCTACAACCCCGACACGGTCTCTCACGCCGACGCCCGCGGCCTGCTCCAGGTCATCCCCAAGACCGGCAACAAGGTCGCCGCCGCCATGCGCGAAGACAACTTTGGCCCCTACGACCTGATGACCCCCGACACCAGTCTGCGCCATGGTGCCTGGTACTTTGCGCGCCTGCTCGACAAGTTCAAAGGGCAGGAGCCGCTGGCGATCGCCTCTTACAACGGCGGCCCCCACAACGTGCAGCGCTGGCTCACCCACAAACACGACCAGCCCCTGGACGAGTTTGTCGAAGAGATCCCCTTCAACGAGGCGCGCCGCTACACCAAGCGCGTCCTGCGTTACCTGGGCGTCTTCCTGCGCCTCTACGAGGGCAACAAAGGCCTCTACATCGGCAACAATATCAACGGCGACTCCCTGGTCGTGCCCCGATACTGAGCCCAAAAGCCGTCGCAGACCCCAAGACCACCGCCTGGGCTTTGATTGCCACGCGGTGGTTTCTTTGTTTTGGAGGGGGTTGTGCAAGGCCACCGGCGAGTTGTGCGCAACCGCATACTTGTCTTTGGCATCAATGGGGGTTGAAGGGGCCGGCGATGGTGGCCTCTGCAATTTGTAGGAGAGGTCATGGCCCACACCGACACGATCGACAGTCAAACCGCCGCTGGCGTGACCGTTTTTGATTTCAAATTTGAGGTCAACGCCTCTCAGCAGGCCGTCAGCGACTTTCACCGCGACACCAGCGTGCTTCGCAAGCTGACCCCGCCGCCGGTCTACGTGCAGATCCACCAGTTTGAGCCGCTGGCCGAGGGCTCCAAGGCCCTCTTTACCTTGTGGATGGGGCCGCTGCCGATCCGCTGGGAGGCGGTGCACAGCGACGTGGGGGTCCACGGCTTCACCGACACCCAGGTCGCCGGTCCCATGGCCCAATGGGTCCACACCCACCGCTTCATCCCTCAGGGGCCCAACCGGACGCTCGTGCATGAGCACATCGAGTACATCCACCCGCCGGGCCTGAAGGGCATTGGCACCCGGCTCCTCTTTGCCAAGCCTGGCCTCTACGCCATGTTCACCTACCGCAAGCTGCGCACGATCATGGGTTGCAAGTGATCATCCCGGCGGTTTGAGGTCTCCTGGGGCTTTGTTGTCGGTGTGCTTCCTGTTACAACCGGCAAGCTTTGAATGTCCCGAGCCCACAGGAGCCGACCATGACAACCCTCCATCCTCAATTGCTGGCCATTGAGTCCATCGCCGTGGACGCCGGCAAAGAGATCTTGCGCATCTACGACACCGAGTTTGAGGTCGAGTCCAAGAGCGACGCGTCGCCTTTGACCGCCGCCGACATGGCCAGCCACAAGGTCATCACTGCTCGGCTGGCGCAGTTGACCCCCGACATCCCCGTGTTGTCCGAAGAGTCGGCCGAAGAGGTCCCCTGGGAAGAGCGCGCGGCCTGGAATCGGTACTGGCTGGTGGATCCGCTTGATGGAACCAAGGAGTTTGTGAAGCGCAACGGCGAGTTTACGGTCAACATTGCGCTGATCGAGGATCAGAAGCCGGTCATGGGTGTTGTCCATGTGCCCGTTCAGGGCCACACCTACCTTGGCGACATCAACCACGGCGCCCACAAGCGCGTCGACGGCAAGCTGGCTGTCATCTCCACTCGCCCCACCCCCACGGACGGCCCGTTGGTGGTCTCCCGCAGCCGCTCGCACCCCAGCGCCGAGCTGGAGGCGTACCTGGAGCGCTTTGGACAGACTGAGACGGTGCCGCTGGGCAGCTCGTTGAAGTTTTGCCGCCTTGCCGAGGGGCTGATCGACCTTTATCCGCGTCTTGGGCCGACTTCGGAGTGGGACACGGGCGCGGCTCAGGCCGTTGTGGAGGCCGCCGGGGGTGTGGTGGTCAACACCGACGGTTCGCCGCTGCGGTACAACACCAAGTCGTCGCTGCTCAACCCCTACTTTTTGGTGCTGGCCGACCCGTCGCTCTTGTCCAAGGCCGTCATCGACTCATGAACCTCGTCCCCATCAGCGCGCTTGAAGACGCGCGCCTGGATGTCTATCGGATGGTGCGCGACCGCGACATGGCGGGGCGCGCCAACGCCTTCATGGTCGAAGGGCTGGTGGCGCTGGAGGCCATGATCGATCATGGCCGCTACCACCCATCCTCCGTCCTAGTCGCCGATCGCCGCCTTGAAGGTGTCCGCAGCGTCCTGGAGCGCCTGCCTGACACCGTGCCGGTCTACGTGGTGCCCTACGACGTGATGGTCCAGGTGGTGGGCTTCAAGATCCACCGTGGCCTGCTGGCCACCGGTCAACGCGCAGCGCCCCTGGATGCCGCCGCGCTCCTCTCCCAGCTCCCCAAAGACGAGCCCGCCACGGTGCTGGTCCTCGAAGGGTTGACCGACGCGGACAATGTCGGGGCGAGCTTTCGCAACGCGGCGGCGTTTGGCGCTGCGGCGGTGTTGATGGACAAGAGTTGCTGTGACCCGCTCTACCGCAAAGCCATCCGCGTCTCGGTCGGTCACGCGCTCGGTCTGCCGTTTGCTCGCCACGGCACCACAGTCCAAACCCTTGAAGCCCTCAAAGCGGCCAACTTCACCCCCGTGGCGCTGGCGCTCAGCCCCACCGCCAAGCCGCTGCACGACTTCAAGCCGCCCAAACCGGCCCGCGTGGCGCTCATTGTCGGCACCGAAGGTTCGGGCCTGACCCCCCAGACCCTCCAAGCCTGCCCCCAACACCTCATCATCCCCATGGCCGAGCGCGTCGACAGCCTCAACGTGGCCACCTCAGCCGCCATCGCCCTCCACCACCTCTGGACTCAAACCCACCTCTCCTAAGGTGTGTTTAGAAGTTCTCCCATCGGCACACAGCCCGATGACATCGATGGGGGCGAAGGCAGGCGGCGCGAGCCCGCTGGCCAAGCGGCCTCCAAAGTTGCAGACCAACGTCGATGGCGGCTCCACGAGTGGCGAAGGCAGGCGGCGACAGCCCGCTGGCCGAAGCGGCCTCCCAAATCCAAGAACCACCACTGCATCCTCCACCAAACGCCAGCCAGCAGGCGAGCTACCGCCGCCT
>CAKZKQ010000036.1 GCA_937123825.1 uncultured Pseudomonadota bacterium | reverse complement strand
CCCAACAACAACTGCGCCTGGGCGGCCACGCCGAAGCCACGCACCTGCCGCTGAACCAGACCCTCACGGCTTTTGATCTCCTGGAACGCCATGTGGAACTCAACGCCACCGCGACCCCTTCGCAAATCCGCGCGCTGGCCGCCCTCACCCAGTGCCCGCCCGAAAAAGCCACCCTGGAGGCCCTGGTCACCAGCCCCGAGGTCGCCACCAGCACCATGAGCGTCCTGGACCTTTTGCAGATGCACACCTCGTGCGGGCTCGACCTGGCCGCCTTCCTCGCCATGCTCCGCCCCGTCAAAGCCCGCACCTACTCCATCTCCTCGTCCCCGCTGGAGACCGACGGCCAGTGCACCTTGACGGTGGCCGTCGTGCAGGGACCGGCGCGCTCGGGTCTGGGCCAATACAGCGGCGTGGCCTCGACCTTCCTGGCCCGCGCCAAGCCGGGTCAAACCATCCCCGTGGCGGTGCGCGCCTCACCGGCGCCCTTCCACCTGCCCTCCGACCCCACCACACCGCTGGTCCTCATCGCTGCAGGCAGCGGGATCGCCCCTATGAGGGGATTCTTGCAGGAACGCCACCTCATGGCCCAACGCGGCGTCGAGGTCGGCAAGGCGCTGCTTTACTTTGGCTGCGACCACCCCCAGGTCGACTTCCTCTACCGGGAAGAACTCCAGACCTGGGCCGACGCCGGGATCGTCGAGGTCAAACCGGCCTTCTCACAGCAGCCCGAAGACGGCGTCCGGTACGTGCAGGACAAACTGCGCGCCGACACCGACTGGATCGACATGGCCAAAGCGGGCGCGCACCTCTACGTCTGCGGCGGCAAAGCGATGGCGCAGGGCGTGCGTTTGGCGCTGCGGGAGAGTCTGCTGGATTTTGACACGGTCGTCAGACATTATGCGGAGGATGTCTTTGCCTGAACCCTCCCCAAGGTGTCTTCCATGCCGCGCCCACCAGTCGACCAACCGCTCCTGAGCCGCTCCAGCATCCTTGAAGCTGCCCTGGCCATCGTCGATGAGCACGGCATGAGCAAGTTGAGCATGCGGCGGCTGGCCAGCGAGCTTGGCGTCGCCCCCGGCTCGCTCTACCACTGGTTTCCCAACAAAGGGGCGTTGGTCCAGGGGGTCTTTGACAAGGCGCTTGAAACCTTTGTCCTGCCCAGCGCCGCCGAAGAAGACTGGAGGGACGGCCTGCGCGGCCTGACCCAGACCTTCCGCCAACTCTGGCAGCGCCACCCAACGCTCATCCCCCACCTCTTTGGCCGCGGCCCCGTGACAGAAGTCGAGTTGGCGCTGCGCGACCAGATGCACCGCCTGATGAAGCAGGCCGGCGTGCCCGAAGATCGCATCACGGTGGCGCTGCTCATCCTGCCGACCTTCTGGTTTGGATTGCTGACGGCCATGGAGCGCGGCGAGTTTGGGGGCAAACGGATTGGCGCCGCCAACAAGATGGTGGAGGCCAGCCCGGAGCGCTACCCCCACCTTTCAGTCATCCCGGTGCCCAGCGACGACGAACTCTACGAGGCCGCCGTCGCCTTGATCGAGAGCTGCGTTGTCGGCCTGCAAGGCCCCAACCCTCCCAAATAACACCCACACCTACCAGCGCTCAGGCCCCAACGTCTTGAGCGATTCATCGCGCAGCCCCACCAGGAGCGTGCCCCCCTTGCCATCAAACCTCAACTCACCGTATCTGGCCTCCTCAAAGACCTCGCCGTGCCCCTCCTGAAAGAAGAAGGACTCGGCCCCGATGTTCAGATCAAAGTTGCCGTTGCGCTTCAAGAAGAGCAGGATCTCGTCGGGGGCCAACTGGTCGTCTTCCTGGGCCAGACGCACAAAGTTGGCCACCAAACTCTGATCCACCTTGGCCACTACGGGCACAACGCGCCTGCTGGAGTTCTCTCCCAGCGCATCGCCAGCCTCCTGGGCAAGCTCGTAGTCAAGGATCATGTAGTCACCCTGCATCAAAGAGCGCGGATCGACGGGGGCCAGCTTGAGGTAGATGGTGTCCCCGGTGGCCAGCAGGCGCTCTTTTTCCAGAATCAGGGCCACAAAGGCGCTGAAAACAAGGCTCGTGGCCACCAACAAGATGAGTTTGTTGCGGTTCATGCCTGACCTCCTTCTTCGCCCAAGAGCTCTTTTTCACGATCGACCAGGTGCCGCATCCACATCCGAGTGCGCATCGCCCACCAAAAGACCAGCAGCACCACCCCAGAGCCCACCAGGACCATCGACTTGGCCAACAACGTGATCTCCAGGCTGTAGTAGTACTGGGCCAGAAAGCCCACCAGCGACACCGCGCCCAGCACAATCAGGCTGCGGTGCATGTGCCAAAACCCGATGACCAGCAAGAGCACACCAGTGAGGATCCCTGAGGTGACCGCCAGCGCCAGCATCAAGGCCACCAACGCACCCCAGAGCGCGGGCTTCTGACGCCAACCCGCCGCGCGCGTCAGCGCCAGCCCCAAGAGCGCCGCCAGCGGGAGCGCCATCGTCAGGCGCATGATGGGCTCATCCACGTCGCCGACATCCAGGTTGACCCCCAACATGAAGACCACCAGCGACAGCGCGCACGAAAACCCAAACGGCAACAGCATCCGCCGCAAACCGGCCGTGGGCAGCTTGCCGCTGAAAATCACCGACACCCCGGCCATCAAGCCAATATGAATGGCGTGGAGGGCCAACGAGTCGCTCAACCACTCCGCACAGAGCGTGCTGGCCGCCGACACAAAGCCCATCGAGACCAGAAATCGCATCACCAGCGTGCGATCGAAGAAGTACGTCACCGCCGCGATGGCCATGTAGGCCATCGCCGCTACCTGGGCGTTCATCAACTCTTCAAGCGCAAAGACACACAGCGCCTGACCGCACAAGTGGGCCGAGAGCGAGGCCTGCGTCAGGATGTTGGGGGTCAAGCGGTTCATGGCCCGATAACCGGTCATCCCCGCCACCAGCACCGCACCCACCACCAAGGTGACCACCTCGCTCTCCAGGATCTGGGTGCAGCCCAGAAAGCCCAGAAACATCAGGCAAGCCATCAGGCCGCCAATGCCGCTCAGGGCGTGGATGTACCAGGGGATGTCTTCGGTATCGTCTTCGTTGATGTGGTCGCGGGCGGCCCTGGCCTGATCGGCGCCGCTGACCTTTTCGACCAGCAGACGCGCCAGCCGGCGGTCGTAGGTCATCTCTTGCGGCTTGGTTTGCTCAGCCATCGGTCACCTCCCCAGACGCGGCGGTCTCTTTGCGATGCAGCTTGTAAAGGGTCGTGGTCAGGGTCGCAAAAGACACCAGCGTGTAGATGCTCAGCGGGAAGAAAGCCACATCATCGAGCCCCTCAAAGACCCGGACCATGAACACAAAACCCACGGTGATCGCCCCCAGCCCCACAAAGGCCAGCACGCCCACGTCCCGGGCTCGCTTCCAGCCCACAAAGACCGCCGCCGCCACGCTCACCCCGTAGGCCACCACCACCAAAAACGAGTTGGCGTACGGGTTCCCAAAGACCATCTGTCCCAAACCCTCCTCGCCAAACGACATGATGTGAAACCCTACCGGAAAGACCGTCAGCGCCGTGGCCGCCGCCACCAGGGCACGCAGCCCGCGCGGCGAGGTGAACCCCTGGCCTTTGGTGCGCTGGGTCCAGAAGTGGTGGGCGACCATCAGCGCGATGTTTGCAAAGGCCAACGTGATCGAGACGTACTCCATCGGCACGTCGTAGCCCGGCCCCAGCAGTTGATTCCAGCACAGCGCCGCCGCCACATGGATCAGCAGCAGCCAGAACCCCCAGTGCAGCTCCGAGCGCGACACCAGCGTCCACAACGAGATCAACCCCGCCCAGGCCGCAAAGAGCTGCCAGGCGTCCGCGCCGGTCTGGTAGATCTGGCCAAAGACCGCCAGAAAGACCCCCACCATCATCGAGGCCCACAGCAAACCCAGCATCGACCGCACCGGGTGCTTGCCCTCGTAGGCCCAGGCCGCGCCCACACCCCCCAACATCAAAGCGCCAATCACCCCCAGCTTTCCAAAGCGGTGGATGTCGGCCCAGTTGTAAGCAAAAAAGAAAACAATCCCCGCCAGCATCAACCCCACGCTGAGGGCCAACAAGCCGTTGTCGAACCAGACCGCCAACTGGCGGCGGCTGATGATGAGCTGATGGGCACGCTCAAAGGCGGCTTCGGGCAATATCCCCCGCTCCACCATCTCCTCGATGCGCTTTAAACGTGCGGTCTTGCGCACTGTGTGACTCATGGCCAGCCCCAACAAAGTGTCCAGGTTGAAAAATACCTGATGATTCGCTCGTCGAACGCGGACTGGTGATAGAGCAAGCGTTGTGCCAGTGTTCAAGACTAAAAACACCGATGGACACGGCCTCAAATGGGTCAGCGTACCCCCGTGAACAGTGCAGCGCTGCGCAGCGCGCGAGACACTGCACTGTTCAAGTCTGTCCATGGACAGTTGCGGCAAAGAGGGCGAGGGAAGGCTCAAGAGAGGCGGCTCGTGGGCAAAGAAATCACCCCAGGCAGCCGCAAGAGGTGCATTGAGGGGCAGCCAAGCGTGGTGGAGCCATGTGCGGAAGCGCGGCGACCAAAGGTTGGCGCCGGAGCGTTGGGCACAAACCACAGAAAAGGGCGCCAGCGAAGAGCGGGTTCTGTCTGACCATTGGAACCTGGGACCATGGCCAGACAGAACCTGGGAGCGGGGGTTGGGAAGCGAGGTGGATCAGCCGGGCTCGGCTTCGGCGCCTGCGGCGTGGTCTTTGACCAGACCTCGGTAGGCATCCAGCGCCGTGTAGTCGTCCTGGTGGATGACCTTGTAGACCTCTTCGGCGATCGGCATCCTGACGTCGAGCTTGGCCGACAGTTCCATGACGACTTTGGAGGTTTTGACCCCCTCGGCCACCATGTGCATGCCGTTGATGATCTCGTCGATGGTCATCCCCTTGCCCAGGTGCTCGCCGACATGCCGGTTGCGCCCGTACTTGCTGGTCGAGGTGACCATCAAGTCGCCCATCCCTGCCAGACCGGCAAAAGTCTGGGGCTGACCGCCCATGGCCACGCCCAGGCGCGCCAACTCGGCCAGACCTCGGGTGACGACCATCGCGCGGGTGTTGTCGCCCACGCCCACGCCGTCGGCCATGCCCGCCGCGATGGCGATCACGTTCTTGAGCGCGCCGCCGACCTCGCAGCCGACCACGTCTTCGTTGGTGTAGACGCGAAAGAGCCCCGTGTTGAAGACCTTCTGCACCGACTCCATCACGCGCGGGCTCTCCATGGCCAACACACTGGCGGCGGCGTAGCCCGCCACGATCTCGCGCGCGATGTTGGGACCGGTCAGGACCCCCACGGGGTGGCCCGGCAAGATCTCACTGATGATCTGGGTCATGCGCAGGTGCGTGCCCAACTCCAAGCCCTTGGTCAAGCTGATGACCGGCACCCAGGGCCGGATCATGGGGCGCACATCCTCCAGGACCTGACGAAACCCGTGGGACGGCACGCCCATGACCAACACGTCGGCGTGTTTGACCGCCTTCTCAAGGTCGTCGGTGGCCTGGAGCGTGGAGGGCAGCTGGAAGCCGGGCAGGTAGCGCTCGTTGGTGTGCAGGTTCTGGATCTCCTGGGCCTGCTCGGTGCGTCGGGACCAGATCATGGTGGGCGCACGCCGCGTCGTCACCGACGCAACCGTGGTGCCCCAGGAGCCGGAGCCAAGAACGGTGACCTTGAGTTTCATAAGTGGGGTGTCCTGCTTGAGTTGGGGAGGGCCAAAGAGATTGACCTCGCAGTGAAACCGATGGGCGATGGAGCCTTATACTATGCCCAAACCCGCCCCTTTGCCCAGATCACCCACTCAACCAAAGCCGACCTGCGCGGCTCCAACCCTTGCCGACCGAAACTCAAGCAGCCGTCACAAACCACAACGCGGGAACTGGGCATGGGTCGCCCCGTTGGGACAGATGGTGTCATCAGAGAAAGAGGCGCCAGTGGCGTCGACACCATTGAGGTTGGAGAGCGTAAAATCGACGCCGTTGAGCGCTGCCCTGCTGAAATCAACCCCGCCCAGATCAAGTCTGGACAAATCAAAGCCGCGCAAATTGACGTTGCTCAAGTCGGCCGTGGGACCAACAAGGAAGTTGGATGTGAACGGCTCAAAACCCCGCTCAAGGCAGCGCCAGTTGCCTGGCAAAATGCTGGGGCACTCTTCAATCAGAAGCCCGCGCAGTCCAGTCAAGTCAGCCCGCGCCAACGAAACACCCGACAAATCCGCACCGGACAGATCCACCCCAGAAAGATCGGCGTTGGAGTGCACCAACGCAAAACCACCGGCCTCGGGGGTCGCGACACATTGGGTTTGGCCTCGGGCCGTGAAAGGACAACCCACAAGTTCGGCGGCGTGGACACCGTTGAGCGATGCCAACTCTTGATTCAAGAGTGGCCCTTTGACCATCGCAGCCCCGGTCAAGTCGGCACCGTCAAGCAGCGCTCCGTCCAGGTTGGCGACCAAAGAAGCCCCGCTCAAATCCACACCAGACAAATTGGTGTTCGACAAATCCGCGCCATCAAGATCCACCTGCGGGCCCACGATCACACCGCGCAAGACGGAGGGCTGAAGCACACAACGCCACAAAGAGTCCAACACGGCGGGGCACCCCAAAAGATCAAAAGCGCGCAGCTCATCAAGCGTGGCATTGCTCAAATCCACGCCGTCCAGGTTGGCGCCAACCAGATTGAACCCAGTCAAATCTCGGAAACTGAGGTCCAAACCGCTCAAATCGGCCCCAGGGCCCATCAAGACAAACTCATCCCGGGCAAACTCATCCCGATCATGAGCAATGCAATGCCACTCCGCAGGCAAAACCGCGGGACAAGACAAGAGGTTGCGCGCGCGGAAACCCTCGGCAATGATTTGGCTCAAGTCCACCCCCTCCAAATCCACTTCGGTGAGACTGACACCACTCAGATTGGCCGTCGGCCCCACCAAAACTTGCCCATTGCCCAGGAAAAAGGCGCCGTCATTCAGACAACGCCATCCTTGCGGCAACGCATCAGGGCAACCATTTTCCGGCGACTCAAAAATCTCTGTGGGGCGGCCCAAACCGTAGGCCTGAATCTGGTCAAGGGTCGCCTGCGAGAGGTCGGTCCCCGCCAGATTGGCATCAATCAGGATGACACCGGTCAGATTGGCCTGACTCAAATCCATGGACAAACGCAGCCCGCTCAAATCCAAGCCGCTCAGGTCCGCGCTGGGCCCAAAGAGCGCCGAGCGGATGCAGTCCCAATCGGTCGGCAACGCTGTGGGACAAGTGGGCAGTTCATGGGCACGAACGCGCGACAAATCCGCGTCCGTAAAGATGGCCCCGGACAGTTCGGCGCCAGACAACACAGCATCGCTCAGGTCCGCGCCGCTCAAATCAATGTCGACCATCCGCGCACCGACCAGCGACGCCCTGGTCAACTCCACACCCGATGCATCAAAGCCGTTGGGAAAGAGGAAGTTGTCCAACACAGCGTCCGGACCGAGCGCCTGAATGGTCCTGAACTCAAAATCGCGGGGCCAGTTGGTCCGTCTGTCGTAGCGCGCCAGGACAAAGCGGGCGCCGAGCAGATCTGCATCCAGAAAGTCGGTGTTCTCCAGGTTGGCGCCGCTCAGATCGGTGCCGTTGAGCTTGACCCGGCGCAGCGCCACGCCCGAAAGGTTCACCTGGACCATGGAGGCGTTGCGCAGATCGGACTCCAGAAAGTTGATCCCCTGAAGCACCACGTCGACAAACTGGGCATTGCGCATGTCGGCTCGGCCAAGCGCGGCCCCGGTCATGTCGGTGGCGTTGAAGAGCGCCCCGACCCAGCTCGACTCGGGCAAGACCGCCCGCACCATCGACGCCCCGGTCAAGATGGCGCCGGTGACCGTCAGCCCCTGCCCGGTGGCGTTGTCCAGCACGGCGTCGGTCATGTTGGCCCCAGAAAGGGTGGTGCGGGTCAGGTCGGCCCCGGCCAGGTTGGCACGCAACCAGATGGTGTCTAGCGCGTTGGCGTCTTCCAGCGTGGCGCCTTCGAGGTTGGCGTCGGAGAGGTCGGCGCGCAAAATGGTGGCGTCGCGCAGGCAACCAGCCCGCAAATCGGCCTCGGCGAGCGTCACAGTGGCCAAATCGGCGGCCTCAAGGGCGATGTTGTGCATGATGGCGCCGCTCAGATCGGCGCGGTCCCATTGCACAAAAGCCAGATCGGGCGAGCGCGTCAGTGAGAGGGCGCAGAGATCGTCGCCTTCTTCGGGGTCGTCGCCGGAGACAAAGCGGGCGTCGGTGAGGTTGGCGCTGTTGAAGCTGGCGCCCGCCAGGAGCGTGCGCTGACCGGGGTCTTGCTGGCCCTGGCACTCAAAGGCGCCGTTTTGCAGGTCGACCCCGGCCAGGTTGGCGCCAAAGAAGCTGGCGCCGGTGAAGTTGCCCGAGCGCATCGAGGCCCCCACCAACGACGCGTTGTCAAAACGCGCGCCCACAAAAGTCGTGCCGCCCAGGTTGGCGCCGCTCAAATCGGCCCCCACAAAGGACGCCCCCGAGAGGTTCAGACCGCACAGGTCGGCGGCGGTCTCGGGCTCGGCGCCCACAAAGATCGCCCCGGCGAAGTTGGCGTTGCGCAGGTCTGGGACCTGCTGGAGGTCTTCGTCGGTCAGCGTCACGCCGGTCAAATCAAGGTTGGCCTGCCCCATCTCAATCAGGCTGACCACCAGGGAGATCGACGCCGACGGGTTTTGCTCATCAATCGTGAAGGACTGGTGACCCTGGGTAAAGCCGGGGCGCTCGACAAAGGCGATGTAGGTGCCGGTGGGCAGATCATTGAAGACCACCGGCGCGCCCGCCGCCACGGCGCTGCGCGTCTGGCCTTCGCCCACGATGATCACCGAGGCGTCGCGCTGCCCCTCGGGCACCCAGTCTGGCTCGATCTGCACTGCCACCTGGACCTGACCGGTCAGGCGCTCAAGGACCAGCCCCTCGACCTCATCCAGCGGCACGTCATCGACCGTAAAGCGCCCGGCGTTGTCGCCCTGGGTGTTGTAGCGGACCTCGATCTCCAGCGGCTCAAAACCATCTTTGCCGAGCGAGAGCGTGTGATCGACCGGCCCGGCCTGAAGCACAAAGCGTCCCTGGGCGTCCGTCAAGCTGGTATCGACCAGCGACCCCCCAACCAAAGCCCGCACCACGATCTCACCGTGCTCTTCGGCCCCATCCAAAAAGGCCTGCCCGCGCATCGGCACCGCCAGATCCCCGGTCGCCGCAGGCTCAAGGCGCAGGCCCTCCACCACAACCTCGGTCACCCCGTCGAGGGCGTTGACCTCGCGGATGAGCGGGACAAAACCCGGCCAGTTGACCTGCACCAAAAAGCTCCCCGGCTCCTGGAGCACGTCGCCCACCGCAAACTCACCGTCGGGGTTGACCGAAACCGGCTCCTGGCGGCCCGCCACAAAGACGCTGGCGCTCTCGGTGTTCGCCCCCGGCAAGGCCGAAAAATCCAACGTGCCCCGCACGCTGATCGCCGACGCGTCGTCGTCGCAGGCGTTGCCCACACCGTCGCCGTCGGCGTCGCCCTGGATGGGGTTGCGCACAAAGGCGCAGTTGTCCAAATCGTCCGGGATGGCGTCGTTGTCGTCGTCCAGATCGCAGGCGTCGCCCAGCGTGTCCCGGTCGTTGTTGGCCTGGTCGCCGTTGGCCACATCGGCACAGTTGTCCTCCAGGTCTGGATGGCCGTCCCGATCGCGGTCCTGCTCAGTGTCGGTCTGACACCGCCCCGACGCGCAGACCTGACCCAGCTCACAGTCCCGGTCGTTGAGACACTCCAGCACAAAACACTGCCCCGTCTCGATCTCGCAGCCCTCACCGGCCCCGCAATCCGCGTTGGACGCGCACGGGCAATCCTCACCCACGCACCCCTGCTCATCTTCAACGCACTCGCCCTCCTCACAGCGCTCACCCGCCGGGCAGTCGCTGTTGAGGCGGCAAGAAAGATCAAAGTCATCGTCGGTCTCGGCGGGCGCATCGCTGCAGGCCGTCGCCATCACAGACCACCACATGCACAACAAAGCGCACAGAGTCGGGCGCACCAAGGGGTGGCCACAAAAGAGGGAACGCATGGAGTCCTCGAAGTTTGTCGTCAGCCGCAGCGCCGAATTTGCAACCAACAAAAGAAGAGGTTTCGCTCAAAAGGCCCTTTTATCACAATAGCCTATCACCACTGAAGCGGGCGGGACAATCACGCTCGACACACCCCACAGAACGCGCCTGTCATGGGGAGGCTCCAGGCAGCAAATGATCAGAGCAAGCGAAACACTTTGAGGACAAACGCGCTCAGGAAGACACACAACAATCGTGGGGGGCTGACGCCACCGATGGCCACAGACAAGGCAAGTGCCGATCACGATCGTAGGGCGGCGTCTCCATCGGTGGCAGAGGTTCACCGTCAGTCATCCAGTCATCAAACCACTGCACGCGAGTCTCGACGTCTGCGTAATAGCGCAGAAAATGCTCAATGGACTCTTCGCTCCCGTCAGCGACCAGATCCATCATGCTCCAACCCCCAGGGCCGAGGTCTTCGATGTCGTCCTCATCTCCCAACACCTCCAAGAGGACCGCGTAAAGCTCCCTGTCACTTAGATGATTGGTGTGAGCAAGGTAGATGCTGTGGTCGGCCAGCCGATGAATGACCGCCCAAAGGCGCTCACCAAAAACCTCATCATCAAACGCTGAGGCGTCTGTGGAGTTGTTGTCGTCCAAAGCCAAGAGCGAATGCTTCTTTTTGACCTTAGCGGCCAGACGCAAAGCCCGCATCCAACCAGGGGCCTCAAGCTGGGACACGGCCCGATCAAAAGCCCTCGCCTCGGAGCGCAAAACCCTGGCTTGGTTGGCGGCGTTTTGGCGAGCTTTGAGGCGAGCACGCTGGCGAGCTTTGTTGCGCTTGTTCTTCATGGTGTCTCCGATGGTTTGGGTGGTGTCATCCGCGATACACCCAGCCGTTATCGGGCGCTGACCATTTCAGTTGCGCAAAAAATCAAAAATCCTGGCAAATCCGCCCGAGCCCCGGCCAGACCGGCCTCAGAACCTCTACCGCCCCGTTGGCCGGGGTCCGCCGCGCCGCTGAAACGTTCGGCAAAGACCAGCGGCGGCCACCTACCCCTTTTGAAGACCGCTCAAGGCTGAGAGACGATGTGCTCCCTGGCCCGCTCCCAGTCCACAAAGGTCCCGTGGCCCCCAGCGATGATCTCAATGTCGAGCCCAAAGCCCTCCAACTCATCCACCATCAACTTCGCGGTGCTGGCCGACGGCTCTGGCGGCGGCAGGTTGAGCAGGAACTCGCCGGGGATGTAGAGATCGGTCTGAAAGACGGCCTTGATGTGGGGAACATAGGCGACGACCATGTCGCTGGCGTGGGGCGTGGCGATGTGGCGGACCTCAATGGGCCGCTGCGGGTCGCCCAGGACCACCGGCGTGTCATCGGGGACCAGGATCATGGACGCTTCGGTGGGTTTGTCGTGCAACGCATCGGGCCAGCGGCTGTGGGAGGCCGCCAGGAGATCGGCAAAGAAGGGCTGGCCGCGCTCCGAGATGACCAACTGCGCCCCACGGGCCACCAGCGCCCGCACGCCGCCGCTGTGGTCGTAGTGGTGGTGCGTGGCGATGACATGTGTGATCGGCTTGCCGGGCCACAACCCATCGATGGCCTCCAAGACCGCCTCCATTCTTCGCTCGTGCAGCGGCGCCTCGATCACCACGATCCCGCCCTCTTGCTCCACCGCCATGGTCCCGTGCGACCCCGTAAAGAAGTAGACCCCCGAGCCCTCCACCACCTCCAGCACGTCCAAATCGGTCTGCACCCCGTCAAAGGGGATGCCCGCCGAAGCCGAGCGGTGAATCCAGTGCGCGTGGGCGTCGCCCCAGGCCTCCAACTCCTCGTCCACGACCTCTTCGGCCAGCGCCTGCGCCTTGGCAAAGTGGTCGGCGGCAAGCTCGGGGTTGACGGTCACGTCGCGGCCCTCCTCCACATAGAGCAAGAGCCCATTTGAGCGCGTCTCAACGCGCTGGGGAAAGCGCAGGCCCCCATCTGAAACCGCCTGCCAGTCGGCAAACCGGGTCTCGACCACCACGTCACCCAGGATCGGCTCCAACTCTGACGTGCGCACGCGGGCAATCTCACCGGTCTTGGGCTCAATCAAGAGCACAAAGACCGAACCACCATCCTCGACCTCCAGCGCCGCGTGCGGCACCCCCTCAAGGTCCTCATCATCCAGGGAAATGACCGCTTCCGGGGTTTGAAGCGCGCGCTTGACCAGCGCGTGCGGGTTGATCAAACGCTGGTGCTTGTCGATGGCGCGCAGTCGGTGGTCGCGCAGCCGCCCAGAGCACAGGTTGAAGACCGAGTCGCAGCCGTCTACGACACCACGGCCATCGGCGACCACCTCGCGGTAGATCAACTCCGTGGGAAAGCCAAAGTTGTCGATGTCTCGCGCCACGTCCTGACGCAGCCGCTGGGTCTCCACCTCCCAGGCCAGAGTGCTGGTGAAGCGCCCCCGCAAATGATCGCCCAGCACAGGCTCAAAGCCCTCACCAAAGAGGTAGACCTCACCGGAAGAGACCACTTCCAGGCTCTCAAACGCCTCCAGCGCCTCCTGACCCCCCAGAGCCTCAGCCGCCAAAAGCAATGGATCCCCCTCAGCGGCCTCCTGCTTGCCCTTGTCGTCTCCACAAGCCGCAAAGGCCATCAACACCGCGGTCAGCATCATCAAAACATGGCGAGTGTGCACAGGCGATCTCCTTGGTTCAAAGCAACACAAGGACACCTTAGTAAGTTGACTGACTAAATCAAGAACTTTTTAAGTTGGTTGACTGAATAAGATGTTTAAGATTGCATGGACGTCACCCTCCCCAAGGAGAGGCCACGGGCACCCAGCGTCCACCACAGACGACCAGCGAGGCGAGACTTGGCAGGCAGAAAAAACGACAAGCGGGAGCGCCTGGTGCAGGCGGCGTTGGAGACCTTTTACGTCAAGGGGATCGCGCGCAGCACGTTGGCGGACGTGGCCCAGCGGGCCGAGATCAAGCTGGGCAATGTCTACTATTACTTCAAGACCAAGGAGCTGCTCCTGGAGGCGGTCCTGAAGCGCCACCAGACGGTGCTGAGCGACGAGCTTGCCATGATCGAAGCCGCGCACCCCCAGGCGCCGCTGGAGCGCCTGACGCTCTTCTTGGAGCGCCGCCTGCCGCTGGCCAAGATGATGAGCACCTACGGCTGCCCCCACGGGAGCATCTCGGGCGAGGTCCGCAAAACGGGGGCATTCCAAACCGATGGCGCGGTGGATCTGGTGGAGACGTACACGGCCTGGCTGGAGGCTCAATTTGAAGCGTTGGGCGCCGACAGCCCCCGCACCTGGGCGCTGGAGGTGCTGACGGTGATTCAAGGCGGGATCGTTGTGGCGCAGGCCTACGAAGACCCCTCGCTGTTGGAAGCACAGCTTGCGCGCCTCCAAGACCGGCTGCAACACCAGTGGGGTCAGCCCACCACCTGAGCACGGGGCCTGTCGCGCGGGCGTTTTGAGCGCATGGCGCGGCAGCGGCTGAGGAGCTCAAAGTCTTTGATGGTGTCCAGCGCGGCGGCCTTGACCTCGTCCGGCGTCAGGTAGGCCCCAAACTCGGCCAGGACCATGCCCGATGAACTCAAGCTCCAGAACTGACCTCCAATGTGGGCGCAAGACAGAGTCCACAAGCGCGAACCCATCGGCTCAATTCGGGACAAGAGCCAGACCTCGCCCTTCGCCACCCCTTCGACCGCTCTCCAACCACTCATGACCACTCCTTGATGGCTCCCCAAAACCCCTTTGACACGGCTCGGGAGCCACCCACGTCCCGCTTCCATCCAAACGTGTGTCTTTTGGATAGAGTGCCTCAAAAGAGATTGTGACCAAAAAGTCGGAAAGGCAAGAAGGGTTTGCACAAAGGCCGCGCCCCGCAACCTCTGCAAAGCGCGGCCATGAGGCTTTGGCTACTTCTTGGCGGCCTTGGCGCTCTTCTTGAACATGGGCGGCTTGACGGTCTTCCAGCCGTTGCCGCTCTTGCGGTTGTGAACTTCCTTGGCCGTGCCGCCGGTCTGGCTTACCGCGATGCTGTTTTGCTTGGTGCTGAACTTGATGAAGTTGCTGTTGGCGTCGGGATCGTGCATGGCCCCATCGGGCGGCGCCTCGTGGGTCTTTTCGTTGTAGGTGACCTTGTTGGACCCCGACTTGCTCGACACCAAAAAGCCGTTGTACCCGATGACATCAAAGTTATCGAAGCCCGCGACGGTCAACTCCTGGGCAAAGCGCTCGGCGGTGGAGAGCTCGTTTTTGGGGTCGGAGACCTTGCTGACGCTGCCCGTGACGCAGCCCTGGAGCTTGAAGATCAGCTTGCCGCGCTGAACACTGGGCTTGAGGCCGTTGGCGTCGAGGATCTCCACCATCTGCTTGGTGCTGAACTTCTGGTTCTTGTCGTGCGTGGCCATGCCGTCGCTGTTGAGCCTGCCGTGCGCCCCGATCACGATGGTGGTCGGGCCGTTGGGCTCCACCAGGTTGCCAAGCCCCGCGTTCTTGCCGCCGCGCATCACGCTGACCGCCACATCCGGGTTGTCGGCGTAGGTCGGCGTCTTTTTACCGTTGACCATCTTAAACCCGGTCTGAATGCGCTTGACCGCCTTTTTGAATTGGTTGCGCATGTTCTCCAGGTACGGATCGTCGTTCTTCCAATTCATGCGAAAGCCCAGCGCGATGTAGATCGTCTTCAGACCGTCGGTGTCGATCGAGTTGATGGGATCGTTGAGCACATAGGCGTAGGCCACCGTGCCATCGTCACCGTCGTGGGCAATGATGGAGCGGAACGCGGGGTCGGGGCTGATCCAGCGGGCCAGCAGCGGGTCGTAGTGGCGCTGACCAAAGTAGATCAGGCCGCCCGGATCGTGCTCTTTGCCCGTAAACCCAAACTCGTCCACATAACCCTCGTACGTCCGCACAGACCCGTAGGGGTAGAAGCTGCGCTGCCCCTCCACCGCCACCTGGCCGTCGTAGGCCGCCGTGGCCATCGTGTAGGACCCCAGGTGGTCGGTGTGCAACCACGTCACCCCGTCATCGGGGCCGGTCTCCAGCAACAAGCGGCGCACCGAGGACCACAAAAAGGGTCTGGCGTCGTCGCCGTCGCGGCTGGCCTGCCAGGCGTCGGCGCTGTTGACCTGCTCGTCCTCCACCGGATCGCCCAGCACAGCCGTCGCCAGCGCGTCAGACTCCAGCCTCGCGGCCTGCGCGCCGACCTTGATGTAGACCTGCGAGATGCCGTCGCGCACCACAAAGTCGCTGGCCGCATAGAGCGACGTGCTGCCGTCATGCTGGCGCGCCACGCGGTGCCCCAGGATGCCGTAACGATGGGTCACGGTGCCCTGCGCCGTCTCGGCCACCGACAACCGCCCCAGGTGATCCCACTCAAAGGTGTCCTGACCGCGCTGGATCATCTGACCGGCCAGATCGTAGTCCATGACCATGCCATCGACCTGCGCCACGGCGTTGGGCCGCGTCGGGTCATAGAGGTGCTCGCCGGTGTGCATGGGGCTGGCCTCAAGCAGCGAAGAGCGGCGCGCCGTAAAGTTGTCGATGCTGTCGTAGGTGTAGGTCAGCGTCTCTTCGTTAGAGCCCTCCACGCCAAGCTGCGCCTCAACCAGACGCGTACGGCCGTCGTAGTCATAGCGGGCCTCAAAGGAGGGGCCGGCCAGCTCGGAGAGATCTTCCACGGCCAAGGCCCGGCCCACGCGATCATGGGTGTAACCAAAGCCCTGGAGCACGGTGCCGTCGCTGCCTGTGGTCTCCTTGGCCGTCATCCGGCCCAGGCTGTCGCGCTGCCACGAGGTGGTCACGCCGTGGGCGGCGCTGGCCTGGGACAAAAAGCCCCGCTCGTCAAAGACCAACTCATCAAAGAGCCCCTCAACGCCCACGATCCGGTCCATCCCGTCGTACGCCATCTCAATCCGGCGCCCGTCCGGGTAGGTCACCCCCGTCTGGCGGTTGGCGTCGTCGTGCGTCACCGACCACTCAAAGCGGCTCGCACCCATCTGCCACCCACGGAAGAGCACCCGGCCACGCTGGTCGTAACCCACCTGTTCCACCCCGCGCTGACCGTCGAGCCCCGGCCAGGTCGTCTCGCTGACTTTGAAGGGCGTGTGGGAGCACTGCGACGGGTCACACCCTTCGGGCAAGGTGTCGTAGCGGAAGGTCATCAGCGTGCCGTCCCGATCCGACTCATCCCACTGGGCCACCGGGCGGTTCATGCCGTCAAAGTCCACGTTCACAATCACACCGCGTGCGTCCATGGAGCGCACCGGGTTGGAGGCGTCGTCGTAGTCAAAGGTCATCACGCCGCCCGTGTTGGGATCGACGACGCTCAAGACGCGGTCCAGCAAGTCGTAGGTCTGTGCCTTGGTGTTGCCCTGCTGATCGGCGTACGACAGCACGCGCCCCAAAGAGTCGTACTGGAAGGTCAGCCGCTCCGGCTCGGCGTCGGCCGACACCTGACGCACGCGCGCCGTGACCAACCCCAGGCCGTTGCGCTCTTCGCGCAGCGGCGTGTCGGCGTGCGGGCTGTCGGGATCCACATCAGAAGGATCCCAACCCACCATCGCAAGCGGAAAGAACTCGTTGCGCCGCTTGGAGGCGGTCCCATAAAGGTCTTCGTCCGGATAGGCCAACTCGATCAACCGCGCCGAGGCGTCGTAGCGCATCTGCGCAAAGCCAACCCCCTGGGGCGCCCTCAAATCACACTCGCCGCTCTCACTGTAATAGGGCTGGTAGGCACGCAGCGGGTTGGAACGCACGTTGAAGACCGTCATCCCCGAGACCTGATAGAGCCCCTCTTCAATCTTGCTGCGGGTCTGGTAGGTGCGCCCGCGGCCGTCAATGCACGAAATCGACTCCAGGGTCAGCGGTCCACCCGGCGTCACGCGTCGCCGAGCGATCACGCGCGACACCGGACTCTGGAGATCGTAGACAAAAGACTCCGTGGGCTTCTCAAGGTCATCGCCGGGGTGCGCGATGGACACCACGCGGCCAAACTCATCAAAGGCAAAGCGGCTCAGGCGCGGCTGGGACACTTGCCCGTCCACCGCCACCTCCCAGGCCGAGGTCACCACCGCCTGATCAAAGCGCGGCTCGTACTCAAAGGTCTTCACCAGCGTGTAGGGCTGACCCGAGGGGTCCTCCACAAAACGCTCTTCAGACAAGGGACGCAGGTTGTCCGCATCGTACGTCGTCCGCGTGCGGTGGGTCGTGCCGCCTGGCTCGCCCAGCGGATCCAAAGTCTCCACAATCATGCCGTGATCATCATGGCGAGCGCGCAAGATCTCGATGACGCGGTCGCTGTCGGTCTCGACCTTCTGGGTCACGCGCCGAATCGTGCCCAACGCAAGCTGACCAAGCGGCAGCCCCACAAAGTCAGGCCCATCGTAGTAGGTCAGCGCCTCGCGCTGCAGATCGCTGCCCTCGCGCCCAAAGAGCACCTCTCGGAACGGCGCATGGATGATCCAGCGCCCGTCGGTGCCGGTCAGCGGCGAGACATACTCGGTCTCGGTGTAAAGCTCGTCGCCCAGGCACTGCTGACCGCAAGGCACACCAAACTCCTCCGCGCCACCCTGACAAGGCTCACAACCCCCACCGCCGATGCTGGTCACGCCAAGCTCTGCCTGGCGGACGACGTTGCCGTAACCATCGTAGGTGCTGATGCTCTCGGTCACCGCCCACTCGCTCTCCGGGCGACCCTCCTGAAGGGTCACGCGCGAGGCCGTGGGGCACACAAAGCGGATGGGGAGGTCGGTGCCTTCGGGCACCTCATCCAGCGGGCAATCTTCGTAAGTCGTCTCACTGAGGCTCAACGGACGACCGGCGCTGGTCGTCGCCGACGACAAGAGCAAGCCCTTGCGGTAGACATCCTCAGCGCCGACCTCGTAGGTCAACGCCACCAGCCCTTCCTCAATAAAGTCATCGCCCTTGCCCGTGATCTCCACGCGCTCAAACCCCCGAAAAGCCTTCTCGATGCCGTCGTAGAACCCATCGTGGTAGCGGTACTCGGTCTCTTCGTGGAGTTCGTTGACCAGCTCGTACTGGTTGAGCTTCTGGACGATGTTCATGGGGTACGGCAGCCGGTGACGCATCGCCTCCCATCCGCCATCGAGCGCCATCTGGACGGCGCTGGTGGTGTAGGTCACCTCGGCGACCTGACCGATGTTGTTGGTCATCCGCGTCATGAGGTTGGGACGGGCAGGAAAGAGGTCGAGGGCCTGAACGCGGCCGTTGGAAGAGATCCAGACGATGTCTGAGGAGCCGTTGGCGTTCATGTCGGCGTACAAGACCGTCGTGCCGCTGTCGCGTGGGGGAATGATCCCCTCCACGTCGGCGCTCTCAAAGACCACCGCGTCGGCAAACTCGGTCGTGTTGACGTTGAGCGCGATGGTGACGGCCTCACCGGCGACCACAACCAAGTCGGCCAGCCCGTCGCCGTTGAGGTCCTCAAGCTCGGCCTGCTCAACCTGCGTCTCGCTGATGGGCAACCCACCGATGGTGACGTAGTCGGACCAGCGCCCCCAACCCAGGTTGAGCTTGTAGCTGATGGTACTGGGCTGAACCCGGACCACGTCCAGCAGGCCATCGCCGTTCATGTCCGCAAACTGCAAACCATCCTCGGCAAAGCCCACCCCAAGCTGCTCGATCTGCTCATCGACCTCAAAGCCATCCTCGCCCATGTTGCGAAAGATGCTGGTGTCGAACTGGGTCGAGCGCATGACGTCGATCTTCTTGTCGTTGTCGTAGTCGATGAACTTCATGTTCTGAAGCTCACCCTCGTCGGCGTCAAAGTCCGAGATCAGCGCGTTGGCCAGCGCCGCCATCCCCGTGCCCTCTTCGGCCCGCGTCCAGTCGCCGCTGCCCTGGTTGACCAGCACATCACCCGTAAAGGCGTTGACCAGGTCCGTAAAGCCATCCCCGTTCAGATCCAGGACCTGCACGCTGGCCTCACCCAGCAGGTGCGTGTCCTGGCGGCCAAACTCGCTGAAGACCGGCGTGGTCGCAAAGGCGCTGGTGCCGTCGGCGGCCGCGATGTTGTAGTAAAACCGGTGGGGGCCGCTCTGAGAGGCGTCCACGAT
Source organism: uncultured Pseudomonadota bacterium (assembly GCA_937123825.1). Taxonomy (GTDB): domain Bacteria; phylum Myxococcota_A; class Bradymonadia; order Bradymonadales; genus CAKZKQ01. Next base: position 3,644 of record CAKZKQ010000036.1, on the reverse strand, counting down.
GTCCGGCAGGCCGTCCCCGTTGATGTCCAACAAAGTCGCGCGCCCTGCACCAAAGGCCACCCCCAGGTCGCCCATCTCCATCATGTACGGCGACTCACCACCAAAAGACTGGGAGTACTCAAAGGCAAACGCCACCGGAAAGAGCCCGTCATCGGCCCCACACGCCTCCACCTTCTGCAAACGCGTAAAGCCGCCCGTGTCGGCGTAGGGCTCGTGGGTCAGCGCATAGCGCCGGATCACCTCACCGCGGCTCTTGACCCGAATCTCCGTCAAACGCTGGGTCAACAGCTCCACAAACCCGGCCTTGGCGTCCCCCAGGTAATCCACGCCGGTTTCGTCGCGGCGCTCCTCATAGGACATCTCCACTTCGTAGGTGGGGCTATCGGGGCCTTCGGTGAAGACATAACCAATGTGGGACACCAGCGAGACGTGGCCGTCTTTTTCATAGGTGTAGCGCATGCGATGGCCGTAGACATCGACCATCTCGACCAGGTGGTAGCGGAACGTGCCCTCATCGCCGCTGACGCGCGCGTCGTCCACAAACTGGCCGCGGCTGTCGGCGCCAAAGTAACCCCTGGAGCCGTTGGGCCACTCGGCCAACCAGAAACCCTCGCTGCCGTCGCCCTGACCCAGCCATGTGTAGCGCACAAAGCCGCCCTCAAAACGGGCCCGGTATACCGGCGGCTCCGTCCCAGGCAGGCGCACAAGCTGATTGCCGCCGTCCACGGCGAAGTCGTCCTCGGTGTCGTATTCGGGAAGGCCCCGGTAGGTCATGCGCTCAATGCAGGGCGTCATCATCGACCACCCCATCCCCACCACCGAGCCCCCACCGCCCGAGTCGTAGCTCAGCGACAATGACGGCGTCACGGAACCAAACCCGGGGGGCACGTTGATCCCCACGTTGTAACGCATCGACCCCATATTCGGGTCAATCGTCACGTTCTCGCCGACCCCCTCCAGGCTCCCTGGCCCTTCGGGCAAGCTGACACGGTCATCCGACGCACCGGTCTGCGCCTGCGCCAACGCAGGACACAAGAGCATAAAGACACAACCCAACCACAACGCACGCATACCCACACCCCTTCACAATCGCACGGATTATTCGGACGCAGGGCTGCAAAGCGACAAACGTGCCACTTGAATGACAGAGGTCCAACAAGGCAGCGCGATCACGGCGGCGCCGGGCTTTTCACCCCAAAAAAGCCATCTTGGATGCAGGCTCACTGACTGCTTTAAAATCAGGTTCCTGTTCAAACGGCCACCATTTTCGACAGCGCGTTGTGCAAAACGCTGTGTCCTTGCTTGTGGTTTTACACAACCCCTGCCGCACCCATTTACGAATGTGAGTTTGTGACATCCTCACATATGAGATTGTGTCACGGCTGTGCGCATACCACATACTCACAGACATAAACCTCGTATCCATCGGCATCGCCCAGATGGCATGGATGATGCTCTTGAGGAGAGGGCAACGCCGCTCATGGGGAGTGGCTGGCTGGCGCCTCCAAAGCGCGCCATTTGAATGTTCATTTGGAGAAGAGGAAGGGGTTTTATGAAGACGTTTGGTTGTTTGGCATCGGTGGGGTTCTGTGTGTTGGTGGCGGGTTGCGCAGGAGACCTGGAGCCGTCGGGCGAGTTTGAGGCCCATGAAGAAGCCGCCCAATCTCTGGCTGTAGACAGTGATTTTGATGGGCAAGCCAACGACGGCATCATTGACCACCGCCGATGGCCTGGGGTTGGCTATCTGTCCACGGGCTGCACCGCCACCTATCTGCGCCGTGCCCAGGCCAATGATCCACCGATGGCGTTGACCGCGGCGCACTGCGTCAACACCGTCGCAAATCCAGAAAATGTTTATTTTTCAGTCGTTTATGACACCGCAAATCGGCCTTATTCTCAGCTCACCTGGACTGCCAATGAAGTCGAGCAACATGCCGCACGGCACTATGTCAAAGACATCCAAATTTATCCCAACTGGGTATTGGGTGCCAACGACGTGGCGATCTTGACCCTGGACAGCACCGTCACCGATCGCGACGGTCAGGAGCTTGAAGGCTATGAGTTGGCTCAATTCCAGCCCGCCAACCTCAGCGCCACCGTAGCGCTGGGTCATGGGAACACGGGAGGTCCCTTTGACAACGCCATGCGTGAAGGGGTCGTCATCCCCCAACTGATCGACTACATCAGCCCGGCCCGACCTGTCGGCAACAACTTCTCAGGCTCCATCTATCGAACGGGCCAAGCCCACAACGGCACCGCGTTGGTTCGAGGAGCCATGCTCCTGCCAGGGGACTCAGGAGGCCCGCTGATGGCCTTCAATACCAACACCTCGCGGTTTGAGATCATTGGCGTGGCCTCGCGCTCGTCACACACCTCCGACCCCCGCAACACAAGCGCCTGGAGCAACTGGACCGCCGTCTTCAACCCTCGTCCCAGCCCCAATCAGCAACCTGCTCAGCAAGACACCAACCTGGTCTACGAGTGGCTCCAAGCGCGCCGCCATGGACCTTGCGGGGCAAACTCCTTTGACCACAACGATGACTACTGGTCCGGCGCGGACATGGCTTCAAAGAAAGCCATGAGCTTCCCCGGCGCGCGCAACAACGCGACCATCGACTGTGCCATTGACTGGGACGTGCTGCGGCTGGGAACGATGCAGAACGGGGACAGCGTAGAGGTCGCACTGTCGTTGCCCCACAGCAGCGCCACAGCAGGGGATCTGGACACCAAATTCTTCAGGACCTCGGCCGCCGAACGCAACCTTCCCATGGCCAACAACTTTGCCAACCGCCACAACCCCCACACGCTTGTGGGAGAACACAACTCAAGGGCCGCTTTGGAGTTGGAGACCTTCTCGATCACCCAAAACGGAGACCACTTCCTGAGGGTTTATGGCTGGAGCGGCGCCACCAACACCTATCAAGTCACGCGCTGTGAAGACGATGGGGCTGGCAACACCTCCCAGGCCACCGCAGAAAACCTGATGACCTTCTGTTATGGGTTGCCTCAAAGCTGCTTCGGCGGCGCCTCCGAGCGCACCACCTGCCCCGACTCAAATGGCGACGCTGTGGCCAAGTACTTTGACTTCAACTACGTCCCTGGCGGCACACAGCTTGGTGTTTACTTTGACCATGAGGACGGCCCGCTCAAGGTCGAGGTCCTGGGCGCCGCAGGCAACGTCTTGCTCAGCCGCCAGACCACCACTGACAACATCATCCTTGACCAAAGCGATTTCTCGTCAAGCATGAGCGCAGGCACATACACACTGAAAGTCTCGGGGGCTCCGGTGCAGTTGCAACCCAACTTCCACTTCGCCAACACCTTTGATGTCAGCATCACCACCCAGGAGCAAATCCAGATTCTGTGCCAATTCGACTGGGATTGCTCCTTTGGCCAGTCCTGCAACGCTGGCGTCTGCGGCCCCTGAAATCACACCGCTCCACCTGCCAACACCAGCCCCCCAGACCACCGGCCGCCAACACCACCTTCAAGCCCTGACCCGCTGGTCTGGAAATCAAACGGCCACTCCGGTACACCCCTTCTTACCCCAACAAGAAGGGAGGCTACCGGTGAATTACGAAGCCGTCACATTGAAGTATGCGGTGGATCCAGCGCCCGACAGCCCGACCCCCCTGGAAGCCTCC
>CAKZKQ010000035.1 GCA_937123825.1 uncultured Pseudomonadota bacterium | reverse complement strand
GCACCAGATAACCCCCGTCGACCAGATCCAGGACCGACTGGCTGTAGACAATCTCCTCAAAGACCTTCTCTAGTCCCTGACCATCGCCCCTCATCGTCGTGGCGGTGAACCCCAGCAGCGTCCCATTCCAATCCGCGTCAAAGGCCCCCATCTCGCGCAGCACGCGCATGTTGTCCTCGGCCACGGCATGGTGACACTCGTCGTAAATCACCAACTCAATGTCCCGGCCCTTGAGCAACGCCGCCAAACGCTCCGAGCGCAACGAGCGGATCGAACACACCACCACCTGCGCCTCAGGACTGGCCCGCAGCGGACCCTGCTCGATGTCCACCCGCACTCGCCCTTCCATCGCCCGATCCAACTTCTCCCGAGCCTGATGCAACAACTCCTCACGGTGGGCCAAAACCAAAACCTGACGCTTGGCCGCCGCCGCCAGATGGGAAAAAATGACCGTCTTGCCCGCACCCGTCGGCAGACACACCACCATCCGCTTCAACCCTCGCTGGCGCCCTTCGGCAACCGCCGCCAAAGCCTCTTCCTGATATGGCCTGAGTTTAAAGCGCTCCTGTGAACCCATCGCCGCCCTCCCTTGCTCATTGCGCGTCACAATCCAGGTACACGGACACATGATGAAATGTTCAGTTGGAAGCGTCAACCAGACCAGACGGTCTTTCACATGGGCTTCGCAAGGTAAAATGCAGCGTGAAAAGCATGGAAAGCCGTTCGGACCGGATCACAACGCTCAATCGACCAGGTCGGCCCCAAGAAAAGCCAGCAACTCCCCGCTGGTCGCCCTCAAAAATCGTCTGTGGATGCTGGGCGAGGGGTGGAGACTGCCGCCGCGAGGACTGTCGTAGATGAACTCAAGGGTGGGGTTTCGCGGGTACACAAAGAGCGTCGTGTCATGCTCTTTGAGGCGAGTCTCGGTGCGGCGGTGGGCTTCAAGGCAAACGTCGGAGTAGCTGCGCTCGACGTCGCGGTCCCGGGTGTTGGCCCGACGGCTCCAAGCGTGGCCGATCCAGACCAGGGGGAGTTTGCGCTGGCTAAAGTAGCGCTCCAACTCCAACATGCGGCGCTCCAACTCCCATGGGTCAATCCCACCATAGACGTCGTTGGCGCCAAGGCTGACCACAAAGAGGTCAGCGTCAGGGTGATCTTGGAGCAGCTGCCCCACCGGCGGCCCTGCGTCCATCGGATACCAATACCGGGCGTCGTAAGCCCAACCCGGCCAGTTGTTGGCGTGACCGAGCCACTGATCCACCCGTGAGCTGGTCACACCGCGCACCACCACCTCGGGCGGGGCTTCAAACGAACCAAAGAACTGCAAGAGCGCCTTGGCCAGGCTCCCCTCGGCGTCCATGTCGCGCCCAATCAGGCTGTGGCCAAAGACGACCACCTTGCGCAGCCGCTGGGCTTTGACCACACCCCGGTCTGGGTCCACACGCACGCGGCGCCCCCCAAAAAACCGTTCGTCCTGACGCTCCACACCGCGCAGCGCCGCCGGAGCGGGCGTCCCCACCGGGTTTTGACGCCCCAACGCGTTCAAGTCCATGGCTTTGGGTCTGACTCTGGCCGGTCCGCTGTGACCTGGATGCACTGCCGGACGGCGCACCTTGGCCGCCTCATCATCCCCCTGACAAGCACACACACCCAGCAAGACCAGCACCGCCGCCAACCACAGACGCAACACACCACCTCCGCACACCCCGCGTTTCCACGCGATACTACCAGCAGCGACACACACCATCCACTGCCACCGCAAGGCAACCCCCAACCCACCCCCGCTTCATCCCAGCGCTCGGCACAAAACCCCTCAAAATCACGTCACAACAACACAAGCCGCACGCCAACTCTTTGACAGAGCGAAACCAGGTCGCTTTGCCAACCACGCCAGGGGACAACGGGCACAGGTCTACCGCGTGGACACATTCAACCCAAAGGACTTCTGCACATGAAGAGAGGTATTCTGACGACTCTGAGCATTCTGGCCCTGCTGACCACCGCCGCGTGTGTCGAGCAAGAAGAACAGGGCTTTCATCTTGGAGCGGGGAACCTGAGCGGAGCACAGAACCTGCCTGAAGCCGAAGACAACACCACAACCATACCCAACAACCCCCGGTCATCCGACGACGCACCAGATCCAACCCCGCTGCTGTCCATCAACCCCGACCAGCCCCCACAAGGGTTGCAGACGCTCTTCTGCCCAGCAGACGATGACCCCACCCCAGTCACCATCACCAACCTCTGGTTTGCCATCAACCCAGAAGGCAATCTCACGTGTTCTCTGGACGAGTACTACGGCGGCGATCTCTTCTTTGACATCGACATCACCCAGGAGGGGCGACAACCCGCCGCGCTCGAACCTGACACGCGCCTTGGCCTCGATGACTTTGACCTCTTCACCTGCACGAACACGGATTGCTATGAGGCCAGCGACGCCGGGCTCATCGTCAAGGAGAACATCCCCGGGGTGGGCATCGAGTTTGAATTCTGGTACAGCCCCGATGAGCACGGCCGAGACAGCGGCATCCCCGCCTACAAGGGCCTGGTCAACCTCGCCGATTGCGGCGCCATGACCGACTGAGCGCGTCTGCGCGCGCTCATTTGAGCGCCTTGGTGTGTCCCCCGCCCTCAAACCAGGCGTGGACCTTGGGCAAAGAGCGCTTGAGGGCCTGGGGATCGGCCCGGTAGATGGCAAAAGACTCCGCAAAGGACTCCTTCATCGACGACTCCCCATAACGGGTCGGCGCCTTCTTCTTGCCGAGCGCCTTTTTGTAGGCCGAGAGCACCGGGCCAGTCTGCATCATCGACTTCACGCGCCCGGCCATGTTTTCCAACGCCTTCTGCTCCTTCTCCAGCGCCTTCTTCTTGGCAGAGATCTCCTTGTCCATCGCCTCGACCTCGCGCACGCGCTCGGCCCGCTTGCTGCCTTTGGCCTTGCTGGCGCGTCTGGCCTTCTTGTTGCGGTCATCCACCAGATTTTTGAGCGCCTTGGAGTCTTTCTTGGCCTGACGCGCCCGCTTTTCATAATCGCACGCCAGGCTGCGCGAAGGCGCTTGGTGGATGGCGTGGCCGATCTCGTGGAGCGTGGTCATCGTCAAAGGCGGCAGCGGCTTGTCCGGCGAACCCACAAACTGGCGCCTGGAGGCCTCCAGGCTGCGGTTGAAGATGAGCACCTTGGCGTCGCAGCCTTCCTGGACGTAGAGGGCCCCTTTGCGCTTGTCCCGGCTCTTTTCCCGGCGCACAAACGGCATGTCCTTGAGCACATCAAGCTCCGACCCGTTCAACAACGCCAACGCCAGATCCACCCCTTGGAGCGCCTCTTTATCCCAATCCACCGCGTCGTCCGACTTCAACGAGCCAAGGTCATAGCGCTTGCGCAGTTCTCCCGGCGAGGGGGCGTTGTCTTTGGACGCCATCCGACCGCTGCCCGAAATGACCCGCATGTCGCCCTTGACGCTGATCTGGACCGTCACAGGACGGCGGCGCTTGCCCTTGACCGAGACCATAAAGTCGAACTCAGCCCCAAAGTACTTCTTGTCCGACGCCATCCACATCGCCTGCAACGCGGCGATGTCCACCTTCTCCAGACCCTCGCCTTTGGGATATACCGTGTGCGCCTTGCCGCCCTTGTCGACCCAGACCACCTTGCGCTTGTCGAGCGATTTTTTCAGCGTCTTGATCAACTGCGAGCGCTTGCCTTCCGTCACGGGCTCATGACGAACCTGCGTGGCCTCGTAGTACAACTGCCCTCGCTGCCCCGATGACCCTCCGCAAGCCACCAACGCCAAAAGCCCCACCAACAACACAACGTGTCTCATGTCTGCTCCTTGAGATTGTTTTGATTTGTGCGCAAATCGCAAGACGCCACACCCACAACGTTTATTCAAAAGCCGAGCATTTATCCTCCGCGCCCCCATACCAGGGCGTGCTTGCAAAATCTCCCATCGACATGCGGCCCGACGACACCGATCCCGTCGTCGTCGATGCTCAACGGGTCAAAGACCCGCCTGCGCTCGCCTCCTCGGCCTCGATGCCATCGCCCTCGCCTGTCTCGGTCCCTTTTTGCAAACACGCCCTGGACTCGACATCCCCTGTGGGTCATGACACGCTGCGCACCTGAATTGGACCGCTGCACCCAAAGACCATGATCGACGCGCCGACCCCAGAACCCAGCCCCACCGCACCAGCCTCGACATCTTGGCGCCGCCATCTGGCCACGGCGCTGGGCTGGCTGGGATTTGCCGTCATTGTCGGGCTCTATGCCTACCGGGTCCACCAATACGATGCGCAGACCAAAGGCCTGGTCATCGACGACGTCTTCATCTACCTGCGCTACGCCCAAAACTTCGCCCAGGGCCACGGGCTGGTCTACAACCCCGGCGAACCCGTCGAAGGATACACCAGCTTTCTGTGGACCTTTATGCTGGGCGTCGCAGGCGCGGTGGGGCTCGATCTGCTCGACAGCGCCAGATGGCTCGGCGCCGCGCTCGGCGCCGCCACCCTTTGGCTGACGTGGCGCACCGCCGCCTTGCTCTTGCCCGGCCTGGCACAATCCGCATCTCAAGAAACACCCGCGTGGGCCACCTCCCCCACCCCTTTGCTCTACACTCAAGGGCTGGCGCTGGTGGCGCCGCTCTTTCTGGCCACCAACCGCACCTTCACCGTCTGGGCCATGCAGGGCATGGAGGTGAAACTCTTTGGGTTGACCGCGGTGATGGCCCTCTGGGCCTGGGTTCGGGGCGGCCTTAAGGCCGAAGGCCCCGTAAGGCGCTGGGTGTCGCTCTTTGGCATATCGTTGGGACTGGCCGCCCTGACGCGTCCCGAGGGATACCTCCTGGCGGCGGTCTTTGGGCTGACCGCGCTGGTGCAGGCATGGCGTCAGGGCCTGTGGAGGGGCTGGGGATTGGCGGTGGCCTGGGGCGCCGCGTTTGTGGTCCCCCACATGATCTTTCGCTTGGCGTACTACGGCGACATCGTCCCCAACACCTTCTACGCCAAGGTCAACGGCGCCCAATGGTCCCAGGGTTGGGACTGGCTCAAAGCCAGCTTCGTCACCCACCACATGAGTTGGTACATCGGCCTTGTGGTGATCGGCGTCGCCGCAACGCTGGCCTACAGCCGGCACCGCGCCGCCGCCATCGGCTCCGCGCTCTTCACCGCAGTCTACCTGATTTACCTGATGAGCGTCGGGGGCGATTACTTTGAGTTTCGCTTTCTGGATGTCCTGATGCCCATCTGGGCGCTTTGGGCGCTGGGCGCGGTCAATGTGCTGGCCAGCATGAAGGACAAGCCAGCGGCGCTGCGCGTGGTGGGTGTGTTGGCCGCCGTGTCGGTCCTGATGGCCGGCAACTGGCTCAACGTCCACGCCGCCACCCCGGGACGCAAACACATCAGCACCGTCGAGCGCGAGCAGTCCTTTACCCGCATCTTCTTTGAAGCCGGCCAGTGGTTCGCCAAGAACCTGGGCCCCGGAGAATCCCTGGCCATCCGCCCCGCTGGCGCCATCGCCTACATCTCGGGGGCCCGCTGCCTGGACCTGTTGGGGCTCAACGACCGCGACATCGCCACCAACCCTCGCTTTGTCACCAAGGGCGTCGCCGGGCACCAGCGCCAGGTTCCACGCGAATACGCCATTGAGCGCGGCATCACCTACTGGGTCGACCACCCGCGCATCAGCAAACGCCCCGTGCGACAAAAGAACGTGGTCAGCGTCGAGCTGCGCCGTGGGCGTTGGCTCAGCTTCGAGGTCCTGACCGAGAAAAGCCGCTGGCGCCCAGGGGTCTACCTCAAGGGCAAAGGCCCAGATTCACCCGCGCCTGCGCTCAAACCCCCCAGAAAACCGGCCGCCAAGCCCCCAAAAGGCGCCCAACAGCCCAGCACACCGCCGCCGGGCTCCAAAACAAACTCGCCCGCACCCAAAACACAGGTCAAACCGGGGCCCAAAGCCATCAAAGGCCCTAAAAAGGCCCCAAAAACCATCCTCAACAAACCCAAACTGGCTCCAAAAGCCGCCCCCTCGCCCAAAAAGAAGCCCTGACACATCGTATCTTCAGGACCCATCGGGTGCGGCGCGGTAGGGCGCATGGCGGTAATATTTGGGGCGATCATCCACGCGAACATGCAGCCAGGACACGCCCATGCCTGCGGTGCTGAGCCACACGGGCTTTGGAGCGTTCTGATCCATGCGCTCCACCAACGCCTGGGCAACCTCGGGCCACAAACGGCGTTGTTGCTGCGGCGGCGCCTGTCGAACAAAAGAGAGCAGGTGCGGATAAGGCGCGCCGCCCGAGATGGGCGAAGGGACGACAAGGCGAGCATCTGCGCGCAGGTTGTTGAAGGCGACGACGGAGCCGCTGGGGCCGAAGTGAGCATCAAAAGCGTTCTTATCTGGCGTCACACGGGCAAGCGCGCGGCTTTCGATGAGCACAAACTCAAACGGCTCGCTCAAGCGCTCATGGGTCCAGGCCGGGGTTTCCCAAAAACAAGCCTCAAAGGGGACATCGGCCAGCGCCCTGGCAAAGGCCAACGCAAATTCACCGTCAGACATCCAGGCATCCACAACCTCCCGGCCGCTCAGCACGCCCCCGGCCCCCAACACTCGTCCTGACAATCCCTGGCTCTGCGCCAGCGGCCCGATCTCCACCGTATGTTTCATCGCCCCAACCTCCCTATGACCTGCCGGTTGGCTTTGCGGGAGCAGCCGTGACTGCACCCGACCCCATACTTCAGTAATAGATGCCCAGACCGGCGTGGACGGCGTTGCTGGCGCTGGGCGAGACCTGGAGGGTGTAGCTGGCGTGGGCGAAGATGTTTTTGTAGAGGTCGAAGTCCACGCCCACGGTCAGCGGCAACACAAAGTTGAACTCAAAGTCGCTGATTGTGTTCTTGTTGCCGTCGATGGTGAATTCAAAGTCCACAAAGGTCAATCCCAGACCAGCGCCCGCCTGCCCGTAGACGCTCAGGCGCTCAAACCCAAGTCGGTAGCCCAACGTCAGGCTGCCTTGGAAGGCCTGGTAGCCCGTCACAGTGGCCTCCAAGCCCCGAACCAGCTCGGGCACGTCGTCTGTAAAACTGTCTTCGATGGTGGAGACCGTCGCAGGGATCGACAGCCCGCTGGCCCAGGCGATGTTCAAGAGCCATCCCAACACGAGCCCCTCATGCCCAATGGTCGTTTGGATGTTGACCCCCAAAGGATCGATGCCTTTTTGAACGTCGCGCAGCGTCAGATCGTAGTCGTCAAAGAAGGCGTCAGAATTGACCTCGGTGTCGGAGGTGGTGATGGCCAGCCCCTCAGGTCCAAGGGTGCCAAGGCCCAAACCCAGGCGAAAGTAGCCAAAGATGGGGGAGAACTTTTGCCAGGGCTCGTCATCGACGACGTCTTTGGGCTCGTCTTCTTCCTCCATGGCCAACACCAGCGCTCTCAAATCGGGCCCAACCTCGGTCGTTTTGGAGGACAGCGGCGCGTTTTGCCCAGGACCTGACAGCGACGGCGTCTGTGAACGGTCCCGCAGCAGCACCCGCAGCGCGTCCTGACTGTAGCTCACCACCTCTGCGGGCGTCACATCGCCGTCCTTGTTGCGGTCCGCCCAGCCGCGAAGCGCTCCGAGCGCCAGGTACGAAAACGCAGGGCGCCGCGCACCGGGCAGCGGCCCAGCAAACTGGTCGCCCTCTGCCGCCGTCAGGACCGTCACCTCCCCCACCTGGGCGCGAACAGGCAAGAGCGGCTGCAAGCCCTCCACCAGGGCCCGTCCGTTGTTGCTTTTGCCGCTAAAGCAGGCGTCGATGATGGCCACAGTGCGCGCTTGCTTGCCGTCTTTGAGGGCGTCAAAGAGTTCTTGTTGGGGGACGCTGCGCGCATAGAGGCTGCTGGCCGACTGCTGCGCGTCGCTCCCAACCAGGATGCCATCTTTGCCGTCCCTGCCAGGGGCACCATGGCCGATGTAAACCACCCAGAGCGTGCCACCTTTGCCCACGCGCCGGGCCGCTGCCGCGGCTTTGTCCAGGATGTTCTCTCGGGTCCCTTCCTGATCGCGCAGCAAGAAGACATTGCCCACCGGCACGCCGCGCGCGCGGGTCAAGTGGACGTACCAGTCACCAGCATTCTCAAGGGCGCCCTCAACGTCGGGCGCAAACACATAATCTTCGATGCCGACGATCAGCGCCGCGTCCCTTTGCCCACCGCCGCCGCTGTCGGCAGGGCTGGACAAGTCAGGCCAGTCCCCAGCCCAGGCCCCTCCTGTGGCCAACATCACACCACCAAAGATCCACAACGCACACATTGCCTTCCACATAAGCCACTAACTCAACATCAACCTCCAACACTTCGGCGCGCGCTGGACAATTCAACTCCCAGAGAGCAAAACCTTGACGGCGCTGCGCACAAAAGATTCAACCGCGCAGGCACCACACCGCCGCCCTGCCCCGCTGCGACGCCACAACCATCCCTACACCACCGCCCCTTCCCATCGGAGACACACCATGACCCCATCAAAACCTCTGGACGGGCGCGTCGCGCTGGTGACTGGCGCCAACAACCCGCGCGGCATCGGCGCCGCCATCGCCCGAGCGCTCGCTGGCGCGGGCGCCGACGTCCTGGTCCACGGCTGCCCGTCCACAGGCCCGCGCGCCGAGCAGCCCCCCGAAGCCCCCGGAGACAAGCTGCTGCAGTGGCTCAGCGGCGCCCCCACAGAGGACATCGCTCAGGAATTGCGGGCGCTGGGCGTTGGCAGCGTGGCGGTGGACGGTGATTTGAGCGATCCGGCGCTCATCGGCGGCCTCTTTGAGCGCGCAGCACAGGAACTTGGTCCCGTCGACATCCTCATCAACAACGCTGCCTATTGGGAGGCCGACACCTTTGTCCCCGCCGATGGCAAGCTGGCGGCGCAGCACGTCGAGATGTGGACCGATCGCCCCCAGACCTTCAACGCCGGGGTCTTTGACCGCATCTTCGCCGTCAACACCCGCGCGGTGGCGCTGGCCATGTCCGAATTTGCCCGCCGCCACGCCCAGCGCACCGCCGCTTGGGGCCGCATCGTCAACATCAGCACCGCCGGGGCCTACGTCTTCCCCTCCGAGATCACCTACGGCGCCAGCAAGCTGGCCCTGGAAGGCTACACCCGCAGCGCCGCCACCGAGCTTGGCCCGCGGGGCATCACCGTCAACACCATCTCCCCCGGCCCGATCCAGACCGGCTGGGTCACCCCAGAGCTTGAGCGACACATCCTGCCGACCATCCCCATGGGTCGGATCGGACAACCCGAGGACATCGCGGCCGTGGTGGAGTTTCTGGTCTCTGAGCAGGCCAGGTGGGTCACTGGACAGCGGATTTTTGTCGGCGGCGGCCATGGGATGTGACAAGCGCGCGGCTGTGGTATGGTCCCTGCCGTTTGAGATCGCCGAGACGGCGCGTTGTGCGCAAGGAGTAGAGGTGTACCAGCGACGATCACAGCCCTTGAAACCGCTCATCAAGCAGATCTTGGTGGCCCTGATGGCCGCGTTGGCGCTGACCGCGTGCGGCAACGACGACTCAGCCCAGACCGACGACGGCAACAACCCCACCGTTGCCCGAGCCCAGGCATTCAAGGCTCGCCTTCCCGAAATGGTCGCCTCCAGTGGCCAAAAGGCCTCGGCCTGGCAAGACGCCATGGGGCGCGTCACGCTCAAGCATCGCAACAAGGTCACGGCGCTCTACAAAGAGAACGACCACCAACTGCTCTTTGCCAACGCAGGGGCGCTGACGCCCGCAGGACAGCGCCTCCACCAGGTCCTGACCCGTGCCGAGCTTGAAGGGCTCGACCCAACCACCTACCACGTCGAAGAGGTCACCAAGGCGTTGGGCACCCTCAACACTGAAGCGGCCTCGTTGGCGGGTCTGGCGGGCACGCGCCCGTCGCTGACCGAGGATGACCGCCAGACGCTGGCGGAGCTGCTGGCCAAGCACCCCGAGGGCAATGACGCAGCGGTCCTGAAGGCCTTTGAGGACGAGACCAGCGGCGACCCGCTGGGCGACTGGATCGGCAACTACCGCAAGGCCGTCAGCAAGGTCGCAGAGAAGACCCTGGAGATGGAGTTGCTGCTGGCCGACGGCGCGCTTCAGTACGCGCTGGACCACGCCCCGGCGCCGCCTGTGCCCATCCGCACAGGCAAGGTCAGCGAAGAGCCCAAAGACGACCCGCTGCCCACCCAGCCCCCACAAATCAGCCCCGACTTTGCCCCGGCGCTGATCAAGGCCGCCACCAGCAACAAGCCCGCCGAGGCTGTCGAGGGGGTCATGACCGACCTCCACCCCGACACGCCCCAATACGCGTTGCTGATGAAGGCCGCCGTGCACTACAAGGCCATCGTCGATGAAGGCGGCTGGCCCACGGCGATGCCCAAAATCCCCGAACCCGAAAACCCCAAAGACGCCTTCAAATACAAAGCCAACTACAAGCGCTACCCCAAAGGCGTCATCGAGAAGATCAAACGGCGCCTGGCCGGAGAGAAGCTCTACAGCGGCCCCATCAACAACTCCTGGGACAAGGAGCTGGGCGAGGCGGTGCTGCGCTACCGGCGCAACAACCAGCTCCACGAGAAGCGCTGGATCGATTACGAGATGACCCGCGCCATGATGGTCCCGGCCGAGTTTCGCCTGGCGCAGATCAAGCTCAACCTCCAGCGCCTGCGCCGCAGCCGCGTTGGCATGGACGGCCCCTACTACGTCCACGTCAACCTGCCCGAGTTCCGGGCCAGGGTCTGGGATGAGGGCGAGAAGAAGCTCGACTTCAAAGTCATCGTTGGCAGCCGGCGCAAAAAGCGCGACAAGCAAACCCGCAAGTTTGTCTTCCGCGACGCCACACCGCTGATGGTCGACAAGATGGAGACGGTGGTCCTGAGCCCCTCATGGACCGTGCCTGGGCGCATCAAGTCCGAACTGGCGCGTCAGGCCAAAGACAACCCCGACTTCTACAAAGAAAACGGCTACGAGATCCGCGGCAAGCACATCCGCCAAAAACCCGGCCCCAAAAATGGCCTGGGGCTGGTCAAGTTCCTCTTTCCCAACAAACACGACGTCTACCTGCACGACACCTCTGAGCGCGACCTCTTCTGGCACAGCATGCGCGCCTTCAGCCACGGTTGCATCCGCGTCTACAAGCCTCTGGATCTGGCCGAGTACGTCCTGGGACGCGAAGACAAGAGCTGGACCCGAAAATCCATCAGCCGCAAGGCCCACTCCTGGGTCGAGACCCCCATCGAACTCAAAGACGGCCCGCTGGTCTACCTGGACTACACCACCGTCGGCGTCGATGAAGAGACCGGCGACGTGAGCTTCTTCTGGGACATCTATCACCACGACATCCGTGCGCTCAAAGCCCAGAACATCCGCATGCCCGTCGACCTCTACTACCCCTGAAATCCTGCATGAACGCTTGCCTTGGGCTGTGCCCGTTGTAAACTTCTGGTGGCCCTGTCCAAACCACATCGACCACAGCCATCAGGAGTCTGCAGCGTGCAGAACAAGATCACGGTGGAGCGCGTCGTCGCGCTTTTGAGCAATGTGCCGCTCTTTGAGTCCCTCTCTGACGAGTACAAAACGCTGCTGGCCGGCCGGCTGGGCTTTGTGCGCTTCAACCCTGGCGATGTCATCGTGCAGGACGGCGAGCAGGGCGACAGGATGTACATCATCGTCGGGGGCAAGGTGGGCGTCTATCAGGTGGACGCGCTGCTGGGCCTGGAGGTGGAACTGGCCAGGCTCTACCCCGGGCAGTTCTTTGGCGAGATGTCGCTGCTGACCGGTGCGCCGCGCAGCGCCATGTGTCGGGCGTTGGAGCACACCGAGGCGATGGTGCTGCACCAACAGGTGCTCTTTGCGCTGATGCAGCGCGCCCCCGAGCTGTCCATCACCATGTGCCGCGTCTTGGCCGAGCGCCTGAGCGAGTCGGATCTACGCCGCGGGCAGCCCCGCGTGGAGGCCCACCAGCTCAAGTACGACGCTGAGATCTACCAGATGATCCCCAGGCGCCTGCGCGAGACGCACCGCCTGATCCCGCTGAGCGTCAAACAAAACACGCTGACGGTGGCCACCCCCGACCCCACCAATCAGGTGGCGCTGGACGACGTGCGGCGCGTGCTGCGGGGGGTGAAGGTTCGCCCGGTCTTTGTCCAACCCGACCACTACGAGCGCTTTGTCGCCGACCACGCCCAAAACGAGGGCGCCCAGGACGAGCAGGCCACCACCGAGCTGGATGTCATCCCAGGCACCGCCGAAGACGCGCTGGCCGCCATGCTCAAGCAGCGCCAGCGCCGCAAAGCCCGCCAGGCGCTCCAACAAGGCCCGGTGACGATCGCCACCGTGGACACCTCCTCGGCGGACCTGAACTACATCCAATCACAGAGCGACGATGAGAAGCTCAAGAGCGGCGATCCGGTCAAGGCCTTCAACGACATCGTCATCCGCGCGTTGAAGGCTGGCGCCAGCGACATCCACATTGAGCCGACCCCCTACAGCGTTGTGGTGCGTTACCGCATCGAGGGTCAACTCCAGGTCGATCCCAACCCCATGCCCGTGGCCATGGGGCGCGCCATCATGTCCAGGCTCAAGATCCTGGCCAAGCTCGACATCGCCGAGCGGCGCACCTCCCAAGACGGGCGCATCAGCCTGGTCCTCGACGGCCGCCCCTACGACCTGCGCGTCAACACCATGCCGACCATTGACGGCGAGAAGGCCGTGTTGCGTGTGTTGGACACCATCTCGGGGCTCAAGCCCCTCAATGAGTTGGTCCTCATCGAGCCGGTCTGCAACCTCATCCGCCGTCTGGCCAATCAGCCCTACGGCATGCTCATCGTCTGCGGGCCGACCGGCAGCGGCAAGACCACCACGCTCTACTCTGCCCTGCATGAGCGCGCTGGCGATCAGACCAACATCACCACCGTCGAAGACCCGGTGGAGTTCAACATCCCGTCCTTCAACCAGATCCAGGTCAACCCGCAAGTGGGCCTGACCTTCCCAGCGGTGCTGCGCGGCATCCTGCGCCAAAACCCGGACATTATTCTGGTGGGCGAGACGCGCGATGTGGAGACGGCCAGGATCGCGCTTGAGGCGGGTCTGGTCGGTCACCTGGTGATGACCTCCTTCCACGCCAACACCGCCCCGGGGGCGCTGGTGAGGTTTATGGAGATGGGCATGGACCCCTACTCGCTGGGGTACGCCGTCAACGGGATCCTCTGTCAGCGTCTGGTCCGGCGCCTGTGTCCGGTCTGTGCCACAGAAGAGCCCCAGAGCCCCAGCGTCATCGGCGCCCTGGTCGAGGCCGGGATCCTGCCCAAAGGCACCACTGAGGGCAGCTTCATGACCCCGCAAGGCTGCCCGGCGTGCAACGGCACTGGCTTCAACGGCCGCATCGCCACATTTGAACTGTTGACCATGAATGAATCGATCCGTGCGCAGCTGCTGGCCCGCGCGCCGCTCGAAGACATCACGCGCGCCGCCAGCGGCACCGACCACGTCAGCATGGCACGCTATGGTGCCTCGCTGCTGACCCGGGGCCTGACCACCCCGCAAGAAATCCTGCGCACCCACCAGACCAGCGCGCGCACCTGACGAACCCCTCTGCGGAGCACTCAGCGCCCGGGTTTGATCCCCGAGCGGTCCATAAAGGCCCGCAAAAGCTCCACGTCCACGTCGAGGATCTGGGCCGCCAGCGCCACGTCGTTGTTGGTCTCTTGCAAGGTCCGCATCACCACCGACTCAAAGCTCTCTTCGTTCAACTCGGTGGCCTTGATGGCGCCTTTGCCAGCCTGCTTGCGCTGGAGCCCGTGGTTAACCCCAAAGTTGCCGTAAGCGCGGTACTCAAAGACATCCGAACCAATGCGGATCGTGTCCCCATCGCGCAGCGAACGCTTGGCCCCCAGGCGCTGGTCGTTGACATAGGTGCCGTTGCTGCTCTCCATGTCCTCGATCACCAACCCATGATCCCCGGCCGACAAGCGCGTCTGGATCCTGGAGGCGTTCTCATCTTTGATCTGCACAAAGTTGGTCGGGGCGCGCCCGATCGTCGCCACGCGCTCGCCGATGTGGAAGTTCTTGCCCGCCACGCTGCCCTCTTTGCCCAGCAACCAATGGCGCTTGCCGCCCGGTTTGGACGGCATCGCAGGCTTGGAGTTGGCTTGACCCACAGATTGGCTGACCGACTGGCCGACCGCAGCGACCATCGCAGGCAAGCTGTTGGAAGCATCCACGCTCTCGGGGTGCTCCTTGCGGTGCTGCCGCGAGCGGTACACAAAAAATCCCCCAGCGCCGGCCAACAGCAGCGCCATGACACCCAAAATGGCTTCCATCTTCTCCTCCCGGATGTGCGGATCATACCTTCGCACCCACCATACGAGCGCCCCCGCACCTTGGCAACCACCGCCGCCCCGCTTTCCAACTTGATTCACCGCACGCTTTGCCCCACCCTGGACCCACACCCGATTGTGCAATGATCCACGCTCGCCGTTGTCCCGGCTCCCCTGCACCCACACCACACCCCAACCGCACCCCAAACCGCATGCCCAAAACCAGCCGCGATCCCACCGCGACCCCACAGCCGCCAGCGCGCCAAACGCGCCGCGCACCACACCAGCACCACGACGCTGCCACACAGTGGGCCAACGCACTGGTTCACCCGATGGCGCTGGGCGCAGTCTTCCTCTTGCTCCTCAACGATCACGTCCTGAAGGCGTCAACCATCTTACCGCAGTGGTTGACAGGAAAGCTGAGCGACTTCGCCGGGCTCTTCTTCTTTCCACTCCTGCTCGTGGCCCTGGTCCGCGCCCTGGCGCTGGTCGCCATGCGCCCGCTGCCGCGCTGGTCTGGCCCCTGGGGATGGGGCGCTGTGCTGGCCACCGGCTCGGTCTTCACCGCCTGCAAACTCTGGCCAGCCTTCAACCAGGCCTTCACCCCGTGGTGGGGGGCCATGGTCCTCGATCCCACAGACCTATGGGCGCTGCCCATGTTGGCCGCCTCATTGGCCTGGATGCACCGCTGCCAGGACCCGCGCTCACCAGTCCACAAACACCACTTTCAGCTCGCCAGCCTCCAATGGCTGGCCGTGGCTGTGGCGGCGGCCGCCTCCATTGCCACCTCACCGCCGCGCATGGCGCGCCAGTACCCGATGTGGCAGATCGGCAACCCGCACACCGCTGCGTTTGAAGACAAAGGTTTGTTGGGACAGTTCTGGGTGTCTCGCTCGGGCAAGACGGGCTTGGGGGTGACGCTCATGCTGGCCAACCGACGCAGCGCCCCCACCACGATCGAAGTCACGCAGGCCACGCTCCTCATCAACGGTACTCGCCAGCAACAAGATCCCACCGCGATCAACCGTCAGGTGCTCGCCGTCACCCAGCCCCCCATCACGCTCGAACCCGGCCAAAACGGTTGGATCGACCTCCCTGTGCCTTTTGACAACAACGACGCCTGGAACCAGGGCCTGCGCAACGGCCAGATGACGGTCACCCTGAAGATCGACGGCCAGACCATCGCCCCCTTGCGCTTCTCCATGCAACACAGCCGCACCTCGGCCCACCACAGCCGCTTCCACGTGCCTCTAACA
The DNA here is from genome assembly GCA_937123825.1 of uncultured Pseudomonadota bacterium. Taxonomy (GTDB): domain Bacteria; phylum Myxococcota_A; class Bradymonadia; order Bradymonadales; genus CAKZKQ01. Next base: position 41,174 of record CAKZKQ010000035.1, on the reverse strand, counting down.
CCCAAAACGGACGTCGGCTGGGAGGGTCTTCGATGAAAAACCTGCACATTGTCATCCTGGGACTGCTCATCGCACACATCGCCGCCGGGTGCGTCCACCAACACTCCGACCGCAACGCCCCAGGGACCATCGAAGACATTCGAAAACCCCCGCGCGACCCCTACAGCATGGTCCCCCAGCAACCGGGCGATCCCGGCGAGCGGCTCACCGCGCTCAGCACGGGGGCCTTTGGCGGGGTGGATGTCCTCGACTCGGACGGCAGCCAGGATCCCTTCTTCACGCTCGGCGTGGAGACAACCCTGCGCATGGGCCAACACCCGCGCAGCCACTACGACGACAACTTCCTCATCTTCCCCATGAAAGGATGGGGCGGCTCTTTGGGTTTGGAGTTGGTGGGGCAGAACCGATTCAACATCGGGCCCTTGCACGCCGAAGTGATGGCCTTCTGGGCCGTTTTCAGCGCATCGGCGGGGTATGCCTTTGACATCGATGACCTGGAGCACGGCCCTCAGTTGACCGTCAACGGCGGGCCGATGTTCATACGCCTGCGCCACCTCTTTGGCGGCCAGGGCACGTCGCTGGTCATTGGCCTGGAGGTGAAGCTCCCCCAGGTCTGGGTCGAAAGCATGTAGGTTGGACAGTGTTCCCAGGAGGATTCGAACCTCCATCTCGGCCTCCGCAAAGCCGTGTCCTATCCCTTGGACGATGGAAACATTCACACACAGGCACAGCCATAAAGCCCCACCAAAGAGCCCCAGCACCGCACCAAGGCGTTTCCAGGAGGACTCGAACCTCCATTTCGGCCTCCGCAGAGCCGCGTCCTATCCCTTGGACGATGGAAACGCAGGACAACAACCGACACAGCGCCGATTGCCGCCAGAAAAGGTGGATGGACCCACCAGCTTCCCGTTGTCGGGGCCGCTGGTGAACCCACCCGCGCCCTGAGGCCGACAAGACCATCAGGGAGCGCAACCGCCCTATCCGTCGAGCGGTCGCTTTAATCCGTCGTGAGGAATCGAACCTCGCCAGGCCACACACACACCGGTCCACACAAGACGCCGCATCAAAGCAACATCAACACCAGGGCATACGGGCGCCAATGCGTTTTACACTTTTCACACACCATCAAAAGTGCAAAACACAACCTCAACCAGAGGTCACAACGAAAACTTACTTTTTCAAAACGCACCACACCTGCAAAATCAATTTTTAAAAAATGATTTTCTTAAACAACCCGCGCCGCCCTCCCCTTTGCCAAGCGGCAAGGTGACGGCGAGACACGCGGTGTGTCATTGTGTGGCAGAGGGCAAAAGAAAAGGCCGGGCTCTTTCGAGACCCGACCTTCGGCGCTTACCCTCTATCTTATGGGGTCTGCTCATCCGAAGGCTCGGGCCTCCCGTTCAATACGCGGCTGGTCCATATCGACGGCTCCAATGCCACGCACTTTCCCTGCGTCCACGACGCCGCAAGGGCGCGAGGTAGGTTGGGGGATGATGCAGATGGTCATTGCGCAGTACATGATTGAACTCAGGGCCTCTTCATTTGAAGGTAGAGAAGTTTCTATGCACAGTTGTGTGCAGGCACAAGCTACGACCTGCAACCATGAACGTCAAGTGCATTTTTAATTTTTTATTCACCAACCCCATTCACCCAACAAAAACAAAACCCATTTCACAACGACTCCACAACACACTTCCAAACACAGTGGGAGTGACGTTGTTGTGAGGCTGGTGGTGGATTCATGCAGGTCGCTTCGCTGGGGAACGTAATTTAACCCGCAGATGACGTTGTTGAACGGGTGGCGGTCGATTCCAGCAATGGGCTTCGGTGGGTGAACGTAATTTTTCCCGCAGGTGCCTTTGTTGAGTGGTTGGCGGTCGATTCCAGCAGGCAGCTTCGCACCGAAGCCCCCAACCCAACCCTCCCACACCCCCCAAGAATCGCCAGGGGGGGGTTGGGGTGGGTGGATGGCGAGCACGAAGTGACCCAGCAGTGACGTGGGGGGTGCAAGGTTGATGCAGCGCATCACCGCCGCGCCCACCACAAGCTGATGGGTTGCTTCGGGCCGCCAGTCGCCCGCAACAACCCCCTCCTGTCGATTCAAGTTAATCGAAGAGGTTCATGACGGCGGTGTCGAGTTCTTGGGTGGTGAGGACGCCGGCGCCGAGGTTGCCTTCGATGTGGTTGAGTTCGGACTCCACGTCCTTCAAAAACGCCTCAACCTGGGCGTCGGTCATGTACTGGCCTTCGCCATCGTCAAAATCGAGGGTGTTGGTCACGGACAGCGCAAAGATCGACGCGAATTGGGCCTGGACCACACGGAGTCGAACGCTCAGGTCAAGCGCCAGCGCCTCAACAAAACGCACCGACAGGGGTGTCTTGGCCGTGAAGAGTGCCTCAAAGTCATCGCGCGAGAGCACCAGCAGGCCCACCTGACCGCTGGCCACGCAGCTGGCCGAGCGCCGCCCTTCGTCCACCAGCGACACCTCCCCAAAGAGGGTCCCAGGCGGAAGCATGGTCAACGCCCCTTGAACCCCGTCGGACTGGGTCTTGTAAACGTTGACGAACCCCGAGGTGACCACATAGAGCTTGTCGCCGCGCTCTCCCTCACGGCAGATCACATCGCCGTTGTTGCTGATTTGGGCCCTGAAAGCCCCCGCCAGGACACGCAGTTCGCGATCGCTCATGTGTTTGAAGATCGTCAACTGCCCCAGGAAATCGGCCTGAGCCTGCACATTTTGCCCTTGGGGGACATGGGGCGTGATGTTGGGCGACGGGATGGAGACGGGGGCGGGCGCGTTGGACAGGGCGCGCTGACCGGAGCGGGCCTGAAGAATGCGCTGGCGCAGGCCGTTGGGGTCGGACTTCAGCGCGCGGATCTGATCATTCATGCCGCGCAGGCGCCGACAGAGGATCTGACACAGATTGCGCACGATCACGCCGGTGGTGCTGGGCGCTTGCAGCCTCAGCGCCGCAAAGGAGCGCGCCGAGAGCCTCAACACCCGCGAGGGCTCCATCACCGTCACGGTGGCCGAAATCGGCAAACCGTCCAGCAACGCCATCTCCCCCACCACCGAACCGGGGCCCAGGATCTTGAGCGCTTCATCAAAACCGTGATCGGTGCGCTTGGCCACGCGCACGCGCCCACGCTCAATGATGTAGAGCGAGCCGCCCTGATGGCCTTCGCGGCAGAGCTGCGCCCCCTGGTTGCAGTGCCCTGCTTCAAAGAGGCGCGCCAACGCCTCCAGCTCTTCGAGCGACAACCCGTTGAAGAGCTCCATCTGGCCAAGCCGTGCGCTCAGACCACCTTCCCCTGCAACCATCTTTTCCGCCTCCGTTGGTTTTGGATCTTTGGGGAAAACATAGATGCCCCTGAAACGCTTCTCAAGGGCACCCCCCGAACAATCCCATCATAGGGCGCTTGTCCAAACACGCACCTTTTCCGCCCAACCGCCCTCTCATACCGGGTCGACTTGAGCCGTGCCGCCCTTCGATCCAACATGCACAGCATGAAACCTGTGCTCTTTCACATCGGCGCGGTGCCCGTGACCGCCTACGCTGCCTTTGTGGCGCTGGCCTTTGTGGCGGCCTGGGCCGTGCGCCGCGCGGAGAAGGCGCGCCTTGGCTTCGACCGCGACCCCAGGCAGCGCTACGTGGGGCTGGGCGCCTTGTTGGGGGCGGTGCTGGGCGCCAAGCTCGGCATGCTCCTCTTTACGCCTCCGACGCACCTTTGGGAGACGCTCCAACAGGCGCTGAGCTTTGATTTTACGGGCAAAACGGTCGTCGGGGCGCTGATCGGGGGTTATGTTGGCGTTGAGATCGCCAAAAAATGGGTGGGGATCCGCCACTCGACCGGGGACGCCTACGCGGTGGCCTTGCCTTTGGGTCAGGCCATCGGACGGCTGGGGTGTTTTTTCAACGGATGCTGCTATGGCACACCGAGCGATGTACCCTGGGCGACCTTTGTCCACGGCGCGCTGCGCCACCCGGTGCCGCTCTACGAATCCGCGTTGGATCTGACGCTGGCAGCGGCGCTGTGGTGGACCCGGCACGACCCACGCCCTCAGGGGCACCTCTTTCGGCGCTACCTGGTGGGTTACGCCACGATCCGCTTTGTGACGGAGTTCTGGCGCGGGGATCCCGAGGTGACGCTGGGGCCGTTGAGTCTGGTGCAGTGGGTGTGTTTGGTGGCTGCGTGCGGGTTTGCGGCGTTGATCGTGCGCGGTGAGCGTGCATCGACGCAGTGACCCCGATCAATCAAAGGTGATGCTCATGCCCACACCGGCGCGGAAGGCGCTCGGCGGGTTTTTGGTGAGCTCAGTGCCGCCGTTGGGTTCGCTGTCTAGCCCCACCGTTACGCCCAGCGCCACGGCGTCTGTGGCTTCCCAGTAGAGCCCCACGGGGAGCTGTGTGGGCTGAAAGCGCAGCCCAAACGAGGGTTGGGTGTAGAACCACAGCCGGTCGGTGATTTCAACAGAGATGGGCAACCCCACAGAGGCCCAGAGCCACCCGCCCTGAAAGTCCACGCCGATGTCCAGGCGCTCATCTTTGAGCAAATGGAAGCGCAAGGCGGGCCCCAGGCCCACGAGCGTGGATGAACCGGCAAAGACATGCAGGCGCAGACTTAAGAAGTCATTGACCTGCGCGCCGCCAGAGAGTTGAAAATCAAACGACGGCTGGACCCCGGTTTGAGCGTCCGAGCTGGAGTCAAAGGCGACCTGACCGCCGGGCACCAGTGCCGTCGAGGCGCCAATCTCCACAAACCCTTCGCGGGGTTGGATGTGTCCGGAGGGCTGAAAGTAGGTCGTGGGGGCGCAGGCCCAGAAGACAAAGTAGGCCACCGCCGCCACAGACACGGTCCCTGCGACCTTTTGCTGCCAGTTGTGCATGTTTTGGGGGCCTCCTAGCCCACGGCCTGGGCAAAGAGGGAGCACATGCGCGCTTCGGTGCGCGCCAACTGCCAGCCCGAGACCGCGGCGATCTCCACGGCCTCAAAATCCGTGATGACCGCAGCGTCCAGGGCTTCGAGAGCCTCTGTGAGGTCTTCAAGCTCGGCAAAGATGGCCACGACCGAGGCCAGATCGTCGGCCACGGCGTCCTCATCGGGCGCAAAGCGCTGCACGTAGACATTGCCCACGGCCACGATCGCCGCCGCGTCGGCCCCTTCAAACCAGGCCTGGGCCACCTGGGCGATGTCCAGGCGAGCGTCGGGCATCTGCTCGTCGGGGATGTCGGGCATGAAGGGGGTGTCGTTGTTGGGGGTGTTGTCCTGGACGGTGTTGCCGTCGTCACCGCAGGCCCCGAGCATGGCAGCCCCCAGACCGCTGAGGGTCAGGACAAGAAATTCACGGCGAGAGGGCTTCATGACATCTCCTGGGCCAGGTGCTGGGCCAGCCGATGGGCGAGGGCGACGATGGTCAGCGTGGGGTTGGCGAAACCGCCGCAGGGGAAGACCGAGCAGCTTGCGATGTAGAGGTTGTCGGTGTCGTGGACCTTCAGGTTGGCGTCGACCACGCCTTCGGACGGGTCGGCGCTCATGCGCGTGGTGCCCATGTGGTGGCACCCTTCGTTGGTAAAGGGCGGATCGTAGCGGCCTTCATTGTCCAGCGGCATCCACAGGCGTCCTTGACCGGTTTTGCCAAGGCCAGCGCCGATCAACTCCAACGTGCGCCGGACGCTCTCTTTGTCCTCGTCCTGGATGAGCCAGTTGAGTTCAATCCGGGGGATGCCCAGGGCGTCGCGCGCCTCGGTAAGCGTGATGCGACTGTCGGGGTTGGGCGCCTGCTCCACACGCAAATCAAGCGAATAGAGCGCAAACCCGCCCCCCGGTTTGACCAGCTCGCCGACCTGACGGGCCAGCGGCCCGATGACGTCGGCAGAGGCGTTGAAGTCCCCCCGGCTGACGGTGGCGGCCAGCGCCATCAGGCCGTGCTGGCGCCGCAGCGCGGGGCTCAGGCCCAGCGCCGCCACCACTCTGGCCTGACGCTCCACGTCGCCGTCGCGGGTCATGACGTCGTGGCGGCTGGTGTAGAGGCTCATGTCGACGGTCTCGGGCAGGAGCAAGAAGCCGCCTCGGTAGAAGTGGGGGTGCTCCATGAAGCAGCGCCCGACCATGTCGCTGCTGTTGCCCACGCCGGCGGACTCCTGGGTGTTGGAGGCCAGCAGCATGCGGGGGGTCTCGATGCCGCCCAGCGCCATCACGTAGCGGTCGGCCTGGACGCTAAAGCGCGTGCCGTCCAGCGTGGCGCACTCAAAGCGCGCCACCGACGCGCCGTCCTCACTCAGGGCGATGTTGACGAGGTTGGCGTTGAGGATGACGTTGATGTCATCGGCGTTGTTGAGTTCGGTCCGGTAGATCGCCCCAAAGTTGCTCGGCGGGCTGTACTGGTAGATGACGTTGGCGGCCAACTCGGGCTCAAAGGGCAGCACGGGACGCCCCAGGCGCTCGCTGACGGCGTCGGGGTCGTACTCAAAGGCGCCAATCTGGCAGCTTTCGTGGGCCTGCCGGTAGTGGGGCAAAAGATCCTGGCGCGTGATGGGCCAGCCGCTGCGCGGCACCCAGTCGCGCGCCTCAAAGATGTCTTCGTCGAGCGCGCGGCACCAACCGGCCCACCAGTGGGTGGAGCCGCCAAAGAAGCGGGCCCGGCAGCCGGTCAAGTCGATCGGCGCGGTGCCCACGGCGCTGCCGCTGTAGAGGTCCTGGGTGGCGGCGTCCAGATCCAGGCCGCCGCTCTCCAGCAAAATCACCCGCAGGCCTTGATCGCGCAGCCCCCGGGCCAGCGTGATCCCCGCGGCCCCAGCCCCGGCGACGCACACATCGGCCTGAAGGATGGCGCCATCGCCCAGATCCCTGGCGTCTTCAAACACCCCTGACTCCTCCCTGCGCCGACAACCCTCGACGCACAATCGCTCGACATCCGCACCCTCAGAGCAAAGCCGCCGCGACCGCCCATGTCAAGCGCCGCGCGGCCCGCCGCCCGAACAAGGGCGTCGACGCCCAACGGCACCACACACCCCCAGCAAGTTCAGCGCTCAGCGTCGCCTTTGGACTTTGTCTTCTGAGACAACGGCGAAGCACATGCCACACCGACCGCATCAAGGAGCGCGCCATCTCGGCCGCGCAGCCCCATCACCACGCTCCCCTTGGGACAACGCACCTCAAAAGGCTTGCCGCCGTGGCCTCCGGCGCTGACAGAACGACGAATCTCTTTGGCTCCAGGCTTCTGGCACAAGAGGCCCACCGCGTCGACCAGCGCGCCCGAGCGGCCGTAATAGCCCACGGGCACCTCATCGGGCGCGCACGCCACCGCCACCGCGGGCCCCTGGGCGCCAAAACGGGCGCTCTGAGCCGCCACCTGCGCCTGACCCAGCTGACGACACCCCGCCCGCACCCCGGCCACGGTCTTGACCTTGCCCCCTTTGCTGTGCCGCTCAAAGACCTCCAGCGCAGACATGTGCAGGCCCGGCGGACAATCCCACTCAAAGTCGCTGCCCCCGCGACCGCCCTTGACCTTTTGCAGCGTCAAGCGGACATCGGCGCCCAAAAGCTCTTGAGTCCCCCCAGGCGGCGCCGCCACACTGGTCAGCGCCATCGGGGGGCGCTCCGAGTTGAAGAGCCAGGTCCACCACCAGACGGCCTCTTGCGGGCGCAGCTCAAACCACTGGACCGCGTTGTCCTTGCTGCGGTTGTCGATCGAGACAAAGCGGCCATTGATGATGATGGCACCGTGGCGCTCGACCAGCCGTGACAAGGGACGACGGCGAGTCCTGGGCAAAGCCTCCAAATCGACCAGCAGGACGTGGCCCTGGCCGTTGGCGCCCGGGGCGGGCAGGTGCAATCCAGAGCGTGTCCGGTGGGGCGCGTCGAGGTAGTAGAGCAGCTCGATTCGAGCATCGAGGCTGCGGTGGAGGTGGTAGGTGGTCTTTTCGCGGTCGTGGCGCTGGCCCACCGAGCGCAACCACAGCGCCTGAGGGTATTGGTCGTCATATTGGGCCACGTAGGAGCCGGAGCCGGTCTGAAAACCCCAGCGGAACTGTTGCCAGGCAAACGGCACCAGAACCCCCAGAACCACAGCACCCCCTGCGATCGCCAGCACAAGTCGGCGCTGCGCGTCGTCTTTGCCCAGCGGCAGAACTTCGGCCAGTGCCCTCCACGCGGTCACCAGCACCAGCGCGCCGCCAATGGCGATCGCCGGGCCGCTCCAGAACGTCCAATAAGCGTGAATGAAACCGGCCTGTTGAAAGACGGCGGAGTGGATGGTCTGCGCCAGGACAAAAAAGAGCGGCACCGCGTCGATGGGCCCTGCGCGCCCCTTGGCCAGCCGCCACAGCGACACCGGCGCCCAGAGCGCCAGCAACGCCATCAACCACGGCCCCTGCAAATCCAGGCTGCGCTCCCAGAGGCGCTCAAGGTAACCGTCGGGCTGGCTGGAGCGGGTCGAAAACGCCGAGCCCATCTCTTCAAGATCGCCGCGCAAGCTGGCGATCCAGGCAAAGAACCCACCAAAATTGGCCAGGACCACCGCCGAAAAGGCCACCACAAAGGTCCACGGCTCGGGCCAGCGCCGCTCCTGGCGCCACTGCACCAGCCCCACCGCCGCCACGTGGATGGCCACAAAGAAGGCCAGGTAGTAGGCGGGCCAGTCAAACTGACCGGCCATCGTCACCCCCACCAACGCCGCCACCATCCACGGCCAACGCCGCTCTTCAAGCCAGCGCAGCGTGTGGTGGATGAAGAAGAGGCACCAGAAGATCCCGCCCTGCTCGTGGTTGATCATGTTGGCGTAGATCAGGTTCAGCGGCGTGAGCGCAAAGAGCACCACGGCGCCGAGCCCCACAGCCTTGCCACCAAAGCGTCTGGCCAGGACAAAGAGCATCACCAGCGACAGGACGCTGTAGACCGCCGGCACCAGACGCCCCAGCCACTCATGGACCCCAAAGCTCCAAAAGAGCCCCACCAGATGAGCGTGCAAGAGCATGGGGTGGTGCGTGTAGACGATCTCGGGCGGCGGCTGCTCCAGGCCCATGTAGTATTGGACCTGGCCAACCACGCCAAAGCGCAGCGAGTTTCGCGCCGCCTGCACAAAGGCCGCCCCATTGTAGCCGTTGTGGCCCCACTGCCAGACATTGCCCACCGCGTGGAAGCAAGCGGCGGCGAAGACCACCATCACCAGCGCCACACAGAGTCGGTACGCCCAGACGCCAAGCGGCGAACCCGCAGCGTGTTCTTGATGGCCGCGTTCAGTCACGGGTGTAGGAGTCCCACAGGACCTGGCCCCAGAGGTACATCTGACCGGGTTCGATGACCATGGGGATATGGTCGCGGTCGCTGTGGTGCTTGCGGTAGACGTGGAAGGCCAGCTCGCTGCAGTAGAAGCGGCTGTCGCTGGACAGCCCCACCAGGCCTGCATAGTCATACCCGCTGCCCACCAGTGACTGGGCCTCGGCGGCAGCCGCAGCGCCCGCGTCCTCGTTCCACCAACGCGGCTTGATCAAGAGCACCCGGTGGGCGTTGTGGACAAACTTGCGAAGCGGCGTGCGGATGACCCCCTTGGCCACCGACTCCACCACCTGCTCATTGCCCAGATCCAAGACCGCCGCGTGGCTCAGCGGCGTGCTGGTCGCGGTCACAATCAGGTGATCGGCCTCTTTATAACCCCGGATCACCAGCCAGTAGCCGTCCTTGCCCTGGGCCTTGATCTGCTCCATCCACATGTCGGTCTGGGTATTGCGGACCTCGTCTGCAGGCGGCGACACCCGCAACCTCGGACCCAGGTGCTTGTCAGGCCCACAGCCCGACAACGCCCCCCACACACACAGCCCCCACACCATCAACCACCACCTGGACATGCCTCTCCCCTCTCTACAAAGTACCCGCGCCAATGTGCGCACATGCACCGGACATGTTATCTTTCAAATCACGGTCCGCTTCAAAGCCTGCTTAAGCAACACATGGTGCAGGCCCAAAGTCACCTGCGCAACAAGTCGGCACCAGAACCGCTCTGCGACGCCACGCGCCCCAAAGAGCCCCAAAGTCATGCTCGCCCCAAGGCGGCTGCCCCCACGAGGTTTACCCGATGGATTCGCCCAACACCATGGCCAACGTCTCGCTCGCATGCGGGGCCGGTCTGATTGTCCTTTTCTTTATTGGCATGTGCATCGGCTTCATCCCCTTTGTCGGGATGCTGGCCATTTTCCTTTACCCGCTGGATTGGCTGCTGGCCATCGCCGCGGTCATCACCGGTGCGCTGGGCCTCAAGCAGTCTGCCCAGTTTGGAGGCCAGGGCAAAGGACAGGCCATCGCGGGCATGGTCATGGGTCTTGGCTTCATGCTTTTGCAGATTGGCCTCATCGTGCTGATCTTTGCCCTGGGTGGCTTTGGCGTCATCGCCAGCATGATGCAGCAGATGTAGCGCTCACAGCCAACGCGCCTCCAAACGCCCCATCACTTAAAGTCGGCCGGGCGAATGTCGTGGCGCTTGAGCTTGCGGTGCAAGTGTTGGCGCGCCACCCCGGCAACCCCGGCCGCTTTGGAGACGTTGCCCCCAGCGTGGGCCATCAGCCCCGTCAGGTAGGCCTGCTCAAAGGCCTCGCGCGCCTGCTCCAGGCTCACCGCGCGCCAACCCCCGCGCCCCTCCCCCACCGACACATTTTGATCCTGAGCGGGTAGCTGGGCCGGGTTCAGCACGGGCTCGGTTGCCAACGCTGCCATCGACTCGATCGTATTCTTGAGTTCCCGCACGTTGCCCGGCCAACGCCGCATCAGGAGCGCCTGCTCAAACGCCGGGCTCATGGCCATTTCGCCGCGACCAAAGCGCTCGGCGGCGGCCTTGAGGAAGTGCTGCGCCAAAAAGACCACGTCCTGCCCCCTTGCGCGCAGCGGCGGCACCGCCACCTCCACCACCTTCAGGCGATAGTAGAGGTCCTGACGAAAGACCCCTTCTTCAGCCAAGAGCGGCAGATCCTGGTGGGTGGCGGCCAGGATCCGCACGTCGGCCTCCAGCTCCCGGGTGCCGCCGACGCGGTTGAAGCGCCGCTCCTGAAGCACGCGCAAAAGACGAGACTGGGCAGACAGGGGCATGTCTCCGATTTCGTCCAGAAAGAGCGTGCCGCCCTGGGCCTCTTCAAAGTAGCCCTTGCGGGTTCGATCAGCGCCCGTAAAAGCCCCCTTCTCATGGCCAAAAAGCAGACTCTCAAGCAAACCCTCGGGCATGCCCGCGCAGTTGACGGCCACAAAAGGCTTGTCGCTGCGCTCGGAGCGCTCATGGATCGTCCGCGCCACCAACTCTTTGCCCGTGCCCGACTCCCCCAAAATGAGCGCCGTGATGGGCAGCGGCGCGATCCGCTCCACAATCTGGTAGAGGGTCTGCATCGGGGACGATTGGCCGATCAGCGTCCCCATGCTCTGGCGCAGCATGGAGCGCAAGAGGCGGTTCTCCTGGCTCAAGCGGCGGCGCCCCATCATCCGCTCCACCACCAACTTGACCGCTTCGGGGGACTCAAAGGGTTTTTCCAGAAAGTCCGCCGCCCCAAGCTTCATCGCCTGCACCGCCGTGGAGATGGTCCCGTGGCCGGTGATGACCACCACATCGGGGCCCTGACCGTCACCGACCACGGCGGCATTGCGCTCCAACCACGCCAAGCCGTCTTCACCGGGCATTCTGATGTCCAGAAAGATCACGTCCACCGCGTGCTCGCGCAGCAACGCGTCGGCCTGCACAGTCCTTGAGGCCTCCAGGACCAACGCCCCGGTCGGCTTCAAAACCATCGATAGAAACTGCCTGGGAAAGGCCTCGTCATCCACCACCAGAATCGTCGGTGCGTTCATCGCTGCGCCTCACTGTGGGCCCACGGGCAAAACAGGCATGGGCTGCTCGGCGCCAGAGTGCGGCAAACGGACTTCAAACACCGTCTTGCCCGGCTCCGAATGCATCAGCCTCAAACGCCCCTTGTGGGATTGGACCATATTGTATGCCACGCTCAAACCCAAACCGGTGCCTTCGCCTTCGGCCTTGGTGGTGAAAAAGGGCTCGAAAATCCTGGACTGGAGTGCGGGATCAACGCCCGCGCCATCGTCCTCGACCTCAAAGACCACCTCATCCCCCTCCAAACTGGCCCGGAGCACCACACAGACCCCCTGGCCTGCCTGGCTGGAGTTGCCAATGAGGTTGAGCAACACCTGCACCAGTTGCACCGCGTTGCCGTGCAGCGGCGCCAACCCCTGCGGCGACACCTCCACGTCAATCTGGCCGCCGCCAAGCTCCACCTGATGACGGCTCAGCCGCACGGCCTCCTCGATGACGCGCTCGGGCTGCACAGGCCCAAACGAGACCCCATCCCGGCGCCCAAAATTGAGCAGCGCCCGCACAATGTCGCGGCAACGCCGCGCCCCCTGCTCGATGCCCTCGGCCAACTGTCTTTGGGGGTCGTCGTTCGGCATCGAGCCGACCAACAACTGCGCAAAGTTCAACACCCCCACCAAAGGATTGTTGATCTCGTGCGCCAACCCCCCCGCCATCTCACCCAGAGCCGCCAACTTGCTGGTTTGCATCAACTGCGCCCACTGCTGGCGCTGGCGCGTCACATCCCAACACGCCACCTGCAACGCAGGCCCCTGCTCCAACTCTATCCAGGACGCCTTCATGTCCACCAGACGACGTTGACCCGAAGACATGGGCAATGACACGTTGCTGATCGTCGCCGCCCCCTGCTCGTTGGCTTCCCGAATGAAGTCTCCGACCTGCACACCGCCCGACACCTCCGCCAAAGCAAAGAGCGTCGACCAATGGGCGCCGCAGATCACCTCCGGTTCCACCTCCAAGAGCGCCACCGACGCCGGGTTGTAGTCGATCACCTCACCGCTGACGGCGTCCAGGACAAAAAACGCCTCACGCGAGGCGTTGAAGAGCGCCCTGTAGCGCCGCTCTGAACTCTCCAACGCCCGACCTCGGGTCTCGATGGCCTGCGCCATGTCGTTGAACGACTCGGCGATCACCCGCAGCTCCAGCGCCGCACCTTCGACTTGAACGCGGTGACCGTAATACCCCCCGGCCAACGCCGCGATCCCCTGGGTCAACTCTCCAAGCGGGCTGAGCATCCGGCGCACCGTCCACACGCTGAGCACCAGCGCCACCAACAAAAACAAGAGCGTATAGAGCCCCGTCTGCACCCGGTTGTTGGCCGCAAACGCCTGCACCCGGTCCGCCCGATAGTCCACCTCAAGCACGCCATCGATCACCCCATCATCGGTGCGCAGCGGCGCGTAGGCCGACAGCCAGGCCCCATAACGGTCCTCGTAGATCCGCGCCGTGCTGGTGACCTCCCCCGAGGTCAACGCCCGCTTCAACTCAGGACGCAGCGCATACCTGTCTCCCGTGTACGGCGTGCCCGCCATCGCCACAAAGACCGTCGCCTCCTCGCCGGGCACCTTTCGCAGGGTGTAGATGGCGTTGTGGGGCAGGTCGTTGGCCTCGGTCAGAGCCTGCAATTGGCGCTGCAACGCCTGAAACTGCGGGGATTGGGTGTCATCGGCGGTCCGAATCGCCGCGTGGGCGTCCACATCGATCAGCATCACCCCCGTGGCCGCCACGTGCTCAAGGCTGGAGGCGAGCAGGCTTTGACTCTCCTCGACGGCGTTGAGGTGGAGCGCCACCCCGACCATCCCCGCCGTCAACGTCACCAAAACCATGTTCAAGAGCGTCAAACGACGGACCACGCTCCAAGTGCGCTCGGCTCGCCGCACCTCTTTGTTCTCGTCCATCCACCACCTCATCCCCACCGCGACGCAGAGCGTTCTAAAAGATCAACGCGTCGCAAGAGGGTGCATCCAATCCTTCACAGGCATCGATGATCTCACCGCCGAGCCCCAGTTCAAAGTGGGCGCCCTGGCGCCCGCCCGTGTTTTGATAGTGAATCTCGATCCGACCGGTTTTAAACCATCTCAACTGCACGTCAACGCTGCATTGCCCCTCGGCGTCGTCTCGATCGCAGTTGGGGTGGTAGAAGTAGGACACCCTGTCCATGGTCAACACCAGGCGATCCTCAAACTCGTCGATCCAAAAGGGTTGTCCGCCCGAAAGCGATTGCTGACTGACTCGGGTGGCGTCCAGGAAGTAGGCCAGGTAGGGCACATCGACCGCATCCAGTTGCCTGCGCCTGCGGGTGACATCGGTCGACATCGAAAAGGTCTCCTCAATGCCTCCAAAGGCCAACGCCCCAGCGCCCAGAATGCTCACGCGCTCCACAGGCACACCAAACGCGGTGTATCCCTGCCCCACAAGCTCAAAACTGCCCACCAACCACCCAATGATGTCTTCGGCACGTTGGGCCTGTGCCAGACCTCGCAGATCGTTGGCAGATTGAAGCGTTCCTGTCCCCGGCTCGTCTTGAAAAGCGCCTCCATCAGGAACTCGCTCAATGACAAAGCCACGGTCGGGGCTCGGGGTGATGACGATGGTGTGATCTTCGTAGGGAAACTCGGGGGTCTGGCCTGCGGTCTGGCGGTTGCGGACCCTGCACGCGTTCTCTACCCCCAACGGCTCCACGCCAAAACCGCACCACCCTTGCCAGTGGGCCTCTTCAAGCGGGGGTTCTCCATCATCGGGTTCATCCACAAGCCCGTCAGGCAGCGCGTCGTCTGCCCCTCCATCCACAAAAGCGTCCTCCACAGGGGATCCAACATCCTCACCCCCTTCACCAGCGTCCTCTTCGGGGTGGTCAGCACCCTCATCCGGCCACTCAGGCGCCCCATCCTCCTCAATCGACACGCTTCCAGCACCACCAGGAACGTCACCACAAGCGCACAACACAACGCTCAGCGCCCACGCGCCCAAGAACATCCTGTTTCCCATCACTGCTCCACCCACAGCAAAGGCCACCTGCTCTCACACACGCAGCCACCCAATCACACCACAACTGGCATCCACAGACGCGCCATCAACGGCGTGTCTGCTCACACCGCGCAGCATGAGCAACAGACGATCCAGAAATGCTCGATGTCGTATTGGAGGGGATAAATGGCAAAAACAACGGGCTTAAGCGCAGGCGTTGTCACCTGACTGAGTCACAAGGAGGGGACAGTGTCATACAAAGGGGACAGTGGTGATGTCGCGGCGGGGAAGGTTCACTCGATGTCGCGGAAGAGGGACTCGATGGAGCCAGAAGGGATGACCTCTTCATACTGACGGTTGGCGCCAACGTCCACAGAGTCGGGGGGGAGTTCGTTGGTGTTGGGCTCTTTTTTGAGGGACCCAAAGCGCCGGATGCCGCTGCCTTTGCCTCGGGTGAAGGTCTTGGGACGCTCGCCAAGCTGGGAGATCGAGCCCAGCGGGGCGGCCGAGACAGGCGGGATGGAGCTGGGGACGGCGCTTGAGTTGCCAATGGATTCGTCGACGGACTCATCAAACGACTGAGAGGGCGAAAACCGCCGCGCGCCGTAGTCTACGGTGGAGGCTTCGGGGGCGAGGCTGTCCTGATAAGCGCGGGTGGCCTGCTCGTGGGGGAGCAACAACCAGGGGTCCTTGGTGGACTCTTGGGCGGCTCGGGTTGGAGAACTGGTGTTGGGTGCGGGATGGGGGGTGTGGGAGATCTTCATTTGCGAAGACTTCATGTTGCTCCACAGGAGCACCCCGCTGGAGCCAGCGTCGTTGGGTTCAATCGAAGGCGAACTCAGCCCCATCAGTTGGCGGATGATGCCGATGGCCTCGGTGGTGCTTTGGGGCCGGTTGGCCTTCTTGGGGTGCAGACAGCTCATGACAAGGTGGTCGAGCCGCAGCGGCACATCGTCGCGGTGGCGACTGGGGCGAGCGGGCAGTTCCCAGTTTTGGGAGCCGTCGTAGGGGTTTTGGAAGGTCAAGAGTTTGTAGATCGTCACCCCGGCCGAAAAGACGTCGGTGCACGGGGCCAGCCCCTGGCCTTCAAACTGTTCGGGCGCCATATACTCGGGCGTCCCAAGAATCTCCCCCTGGCCCCATCCTCCCACTCGCCCCGCGATGCCAAAGTCCATCAATTTGACCAGCCCATCTTCCGAGCGCATGACGTTGCCCGGCTTGATGTCGCGGTGCAGGACGCCGCGCTTGTGGAGCGCCTGGAGACCGGTCATGAGCCCAAGAGAGACTTCCAGGATCTCGGAGAGGGGCAAAAACCGGCTTTCGGCGGCAGCCTCGGCCATCATCTCATAAAAGGTCTGCCCCTCGATGTACTCCATGCAAATGAAGGGGCGGTCGCCCATGATCCCAAAATCGTGGATGGTCACGATGCTGGGGTGGGAGACGCTGGCGGCCGCGCGCGCCTCGCGTTCAAAGCGGGCGTGGGCCTCGGGGTCGGCGGCCATCTCACTGGGCAGGAACTTCAGCGCGACCTTGCGGCCAAGGACACGGTCGGTGGCGCGGTAAACGACCCCCATGCCGCCCTGGCCAAGCAGGTCTTCGATCTCGTAGCGATCGTGCTGACGGTGGATGGCGGTGGATTGGCCGGTGACCCCGTCCTGAATGTAGATGATGTCGCTGGCATCATTGCCTGCGGAGGCCTGGGTGGCTTCGGCGGCGTTGTTGACCCGGCGCGTGGCGGCGCCTGTGGCGAGGTTGAGCACAGAGACAGCGCCTGGCACGACGCTCTTGGCCGGGCGTCTGGTGATGGGGCGGCTGATGGGCTCCACGTCGCCAAAGACGCCTTTGGAGCGCAGCATTCCTTCGGTGGTCGCCAGCTTGTGGGTCAGGCCATTGCGCTGACAGACATCGAGCGCCCGCTCGGCCAGGCTTTGGGCTTTTTCAAGCGCGCGCGGCGACGCCGCGCCTTTGCCAGGCATCTGCTGCAATGACGCGCTGGCCCACAGATTCACCAATCGCTCGGGATCATGGTGGGGATCGGTCTCAAGGAGCTTGGCGGCCTGCTCAAAATCCTCGGCGCGACGCAGCGCATCGACCGCTTCGGTGATGTTGCCCTGTTGTTTGAGCAAGCGTGCGGCGAGCTGAAAATCCTCTCCTCGCCGGGCCAGTTCCACCGCGCGAACCACCATCCCAAGCTCTTCGGCCACTTTGGCCGCTTCGGCAAAGTGATCGCCGTACTCCAGGAGGTTGAGCGCTTCGCGCAGGTTTTTTTGAGCGATCTGGAGGCGAGCGGCCTCAAGGTAGCGCCCCTCTTTGGCCAACTCACGCACGGCCTGGGCATGCTCATTGGACTGGGGTTGGGACGCGGCTGCCTTCTTGGGGGCAGGCACCCTGGTCGGATCGCCCGAAGCAGCCTTCTTTTGAGAGGACGCGGATTGCGCAGGTTTGGCTTGCTCTGCCCGACGCCGCAGCAAATCCCGCAGCATCATGGCCACAAAGAGCACCGCCACCACGGCAATTATCCCTATGAATACACCGTCCAATGTTTCTATGCTCCGATCCCGCGCACGTCGAAGCGCCACAAGGATACAAAAGACTCAAAAGCTCTCAAGATGAAGACGTTTAAGGCTTCCTTTTAGATCTGTCTCTCAGCAAGCAAAAACGCAACACCGGCAGAGGATTTTTCCGACTTTTTGCTTCAGAATGATGGGCAGGATCAACATCCTACCCTACGCCATCGGCTCAAAACCCCTGCACGGTGAGTTCTGCCCACCGCTGACAGGGTATTATATTGAGCATTTCCTAAAAAGACACAACCAGAATAAACATTTTTAACCACCTATACTGAAATAATACACACAAAGCACATCCAATGACCCCATCACGTTCCCTCATCTTGCTTGGCGCCACCGGCGCCGTTGGACGCCATGTCCTCACCGGGGCCCTCAACGGCGACCTCTACGAGCGCGTCACCGTCGTCACTCGCCGCCCTTTAACCGCGCACCAGGGGCACCCAAAGTTGGAGGTCTGCGTTGTGGACTTTGACAACCTGGCGGCCCACACCGCAGAGATCACCGGCACCGATCTGATCAATGCCATGGGCACCACCCACAAAAAGGCCGGCTCCAAGGAACGCTTCATTCAGATCGATCATGGCTATCCCCTTGAAGTGGCCCAGATCGCTCACCGCAACGGTGCCCACACCTGCATCTTGATCTCCTCATTGGGTGCCGACCCGGGATCGAACAACAACTATTTGAAGACCAAGGGGCGGCTTGAGCAGGACGTGCAGGCGCTGGGGTTTGAGACGGTGGTGACGCTGCGCCCGTCCATGCTCAAGGGCGAGCGCGATGAGGTTCGTTTGGGGGAAGAGGCCGGCAAGTTGGCCGACAGGGTCTTTGGGTTCCTTATCCCTGCGCGGTATCGGGCCGTCGATGTCCAGCAAGTCGCCAAACGCGCTCTAAAAGCCGCCCAGCAGCGCCAACCGGGCTGGTTGGCCATCGAAAACGAAGACATCCGCACCCCATAAGACCAACCACTTCACACCAAAGCGAGACCCCATGAACCACTTCAAGACACCACTGGCCGCATCGCTCGGCGCGCTGTTTTTGTCCTGTCTGCTTTGGCTGACGCCCTCATCGGCCCAGGCCGATACGCTCGAAGTCCCCGTTCAGGTCGGGCTCGGCCCCGCATTTTACTTTATGACAGGGCCGATTGGGGACAATCAGGCGCCGCACTACGGCGTGCGCATCTACGCCAAGGCCATTTTGAAGAAACGGGCGTTGAGGAAGGTGCGCAAGAAGGTCCCCAGAGAATACCGCAAGCTGCTGCGCAAGACGGACGAGCTGCGCATCGGCCACATGCTCATCCCCGAGTCCATCATCATCTCTCCCAGGACCCAGGACGTGGGGATGTTTGGGATGACGTGGCGCTTCATCAAGCTCGACATCCCGCTGCTGAAGAACCCCAGGCTGACTGTTGGAAGCGGGTTGCTCTTGACCTACGCCTTCATCGACGTGGCGTTGGACGCCGAAGGCCGCCGCAACAACCCTCTGCTGGCCGAAGGCACCACACACTTTCTTCGCCCGGGGATCAGCGCCGCGGTCAACCTTGAGATCCCCGTCACCGACGCCTTCTTGCTGAGCTTTGGGTGGTCATCCGGGTTCTACGTGCCCCAGGAGATCGGCGGCAGCATTCTCTCGGTGGGCAACGTCAACAAGGGGATCTGGCACATCGGCGAGGCCTACGGTCTGCTCAACTTCCGCTTTCCGTACAAGACCAGACTCTGATCAGGGCGCGGCAGCGGCGGCCTTGGGCAGGGCATCGAGGATTTTGGCGCCAAAGGCGTCCACGTCAAAGGCCCCGCGCTTTTGGGTCAATCCAAGGCGCACGATGACCACGTCTCGGCTGGGGATCACCATCACGCGCTGGGTTTCAAAGCCCTGGGCTGCGCACACGTCGGTGGGCAACGATGGATACATGCGATCCTGGGGGTTGCCGGGGGCTCCGGCGTTGAGCCACCACTGGGCGCCGTACTCTCCCTGCGGGGCCGGTCCCGTGGGGGTGCAACTGTACTTCACCCACCCTTCGGGCAAGATGCGGTTTCCTTGCCAGACCCCGTCGTTCAAGTAGAGCAAGCCAAAGCGGGCCCAATCCCGAGCGTTCATGTAAAGGAACGAGGAGCCCACCATGGTGCCGCTGGGATCGGTCTCCATGACCGCGCTCCAGGCCCCGATGGGTTCAAAGAGCGCGCGGCGCGCGAAGCGGTGGTAGGCGGCGTCGTCCCCAAGGGTCTGGCGGATGATCCAGGACAGGATGTTGGTCGTGCCGCTGGAGTAGCTCCAGACCTTGTCGGGCTCGGCGGCGGCCTTGGATTGGAGGGCAAAGCCAGCCGTGTCGGGCTTGGTGAAGAGCATCGCCGTCACATCGCCAAACGGACCGTAGGTTTCATCAAAGCCCAGCCCGCTGCTCATCCTCAGCAAGGCGTCGGTGGTGATCTTGGCGCGATCGTCGCCCGACCACTGGGGCACGGGCGCTGGCGCCTTGATGTCGACCTTGCCCTCTTTGGCCAACACCCCCATCAGCGCGCTGGTGACGCTCTTGGTCATGGACCACCCCAGCAAGGGCGTGTGCCGATCGTAGCCTTTGGCGTAGCGCTCGGCCACGATCTGGCCTTTGTAGAGCACCACCACGGCGCGCGTCAGACGCAGGACATCGGGGTCGGGCTCTTCAAAGGCCCAATCCATGGCCGCGTCCATCTTGGCACGGTCCACCCCTTCGGGCAGCGCCTCGGGCAGCTTGTCGCCCGCTGGCCAGGGGGCCTGGTCAAGGTCTTTGGGGGCGGCGGTGGGCTCAAAGCCAGCGGCCTTGAGCGCCTTGAGATCCACCCCCGTGGTCAGCGCGCACCCCAATCCCGGACGCCACGCGGCCGTCTGGGTGGCCCAGAGCACCGACACCGACGCCTCTTTTTTGTCCCGATCCACGTGGGTCGACAACGGCAATGGCATCAGCGCCAGATCCTCGCGCACGATGTCTTCAAGCTGGCGCCCTGCCACAAAGACCTCCGAGCACAGCCGCTTGGCCGAATACCCCGACGCCACCTTTGTCGGCTGACGAAGCGCCAACCCTGTCACCACCAACAACCCCACCACCACGGCCAGCACAATCCGTGGCCACCGCTTCTTTGCCTCTTTTGGGCTTTTGCCTTCGTCGCTCACAACCACCGCCTCCTTTCAACCAAAGATGCGGCCAATAAAGCCGATCGGCGCCAAAAAGCGAAGCACCGTCGCAAATTGTTCGGTTCAGGGTGACATTTGGAGGGGCTGAGGGGGTGGATTGAGGGGTTCCAGACGCGCCGGGAGCCTCTCAAGCAAGGATTCGGCGCGCTGGTTTGGCGTCAGAAAATGGTCAGGTCAAGGTTCTGGGTCGCGATGGTGACGGTCGGGACGCGCCCTTTGACGGCCTCGTCCAGGCCGCCGATCTCCTCCAGCTTGCGCAGGAAGTACGGGGGGAAGGTGCGGAAGAGCAGCCGCACGCTGGCGCTGTAGCGCCCGGCGGGCAGTTGGTTGAGGTAGTAGCGGTGCTGTACCTGACCATCGGGCGGGATCATCGAGTTGCACTGCCAGTTGGCCTCCCAGGGGAAGATCACGGGCTTGATGTCGCTGCCGGGCCTGAGGCCGCCTTTGCCCATGGGGCGGCAGGCGGCCGTGGCGGCGTCGAGCATGCGCTGGCGCTCGGCGCCTTCGGTACCGTCGAGCCCAGGAACATTGACCAGAAGCTGCCCAAAGACCGCCAGTTGGGGATCGCTGCCGGGCTCCAGCGAGTGGCCTTCGATCGGGTCGCGCAGGTCGCCGAGCAGATCCAGCGTCCCCGAGGTCATCACCACCTGACCGGCTTCATCGCGCACGATCAGCTCCAACCACAGTTGGCGCTCTGCGGTGGCGCCGCTGGGCAGGGCGTGCCCGGCCTGGTTGGTGATGGTCACCTCCAGGGCGTTGTCGTCCAGAGGCTTGACGTTCATGCTGGCCGAGGCGCGCAGCAGGGTCGCCGCCATGCGCCGCATCTCGTGGTAGCCGGGGAACTCGTCTTCAGGCAGGAGGCTGACATCCACGCCGACAAAGGTGTGGCGGTGCACCACGCGCTGGGGGCCTTCGGTGGCGGCTTGCCCCAGGTACTCGGGCATGTGGCAGCTCTGGCAGGTCTTGCCCTCGGCGGCGGCCTGACTCTGGGCCCACTCCCCAAAGGTCTCTTCGACCAGCGCGCCTTTGGGGTTGGTGACCGCGTGGCAGGAGCCGCACACGTCCGAGGTGCCGTGCAGCGGGCTGTAGCTCGAAGCGTGGGCCGGGGTGGGGACTGGGTCGGCGATGGTGCCGCGCTTGACGCCGTGGGGGGTCAGGACCATGCGTGCGTTGACGGGCTCGATGACGTCGGTGATCGAGTGGCAGACATCGCACGAGACCCCCTGGCGAGCCACATCATCGAGTTGATCCAGTTGTTGGACAAAGCGCCCCAGATCTTCGTCGTATGCAACCGGGGTTTGACCGGCGGCCATGCCGCTGGGCGAGTGGCATTGGACACAGAATTGCCCCAGCTTGCCCTCGGTGGCGGCTTGGCCGACGCGGACCATGGCGTGGAAGACGGGGTCCTTGGCAGCGTAGGCGTGGTTGGAGATCTCCCACTCGTCGACGTGGTTGGGGTGGCAGCGGGCGCAGTCTTTTTGCGGGTCTTCAAAGACCAGCGTGTCCACGATGCGCTCCACCAGCAGCGGCGGCATGCCGTCGTCGGCCACCGGTTCGTCGCACCCCATTGCCAGGCACACCAACGCAGCCCACAGCGGGCTCAAACGCAAGATCGAGGTCTTGTAGGCCATCATCGCTTCGCTCCGTCGTTGATCCAGGCCTCCACCAAAGCCATCCATTCTTCGTGCACACCCATGGGGCCCATGGGCATCGGGGCCCCTTCTCCCAGGCCGGGCTGGCGCATCTTGCGCACCAGGAAGCTGCGCTCGGCGTCGCCGGGTTTGACCCTGAGCCATCGGTTCTCAAAGGCCACGTCGTTGTCGGCGGGCATGTTGACCAGGGCCTCGTAGCTGGCCTCGGCGCTGGAGAGGTCGAGGTCACCTGCGCGGACCTGCGCGTCGTGGCACCCGCTGGCGCACGCCTTGGCAAAGATCTTCTCCTGGATCATCTCCAGGGTCGGCTCCATGGTCTCGGTGGCGCTGTCAGGCTGAGTGCAGCCGACCAGGACCGCCGCCGCCGCTGCGGTCCAGAGGGTCCACCGGGCCACCGGCTCCAACACGCGCTCCCAAAACATCCCCATCGCCATCACCTCTTCATCAACCAACCCATCAACGGGTCCACCCGACCCATTGAACACCAACGCGGCCAAGACGCGTCACTGCCTGGAGCAGAAGCAAAAGCAGTGCCAGAAGATCACCAGGCGCGCCCAACCCCTTTGAGCCGCCTCCGGGCGGTTGTGACAACGGATGCACCGTTCAAAGCACAAAAGGGCCGACATCGTCGTCACCGATGCCTGAAACCACAAGCCAGACAGCATTCAGCAACGACGGGGTGTTCAATGCAAAGGTGTTTGGTTTGTGAGGGGTATGACGGGCATGTCAGAGGGGGTGCTGTAGAGCAGAAGGTGTCCAAAGCTCTGTCCACAACGCCACGGTGTGGCGCGTGGGGCACAGTGTTTTTTTGGCGGCTGTGCGCGGGGGTTGGGTTCAGCGCCGTACTTTGTGGGGGGCAAAGCGCTGGGCTCGGGCCACCTGGCCCATGAACATGGCGTCGAGGCGCTCCTGGGCCGTCCCCTCTTGCGGCCACCCCAGCAGAAGCGGCGCCTGACTGGGCAATCCCTGGCGCACGGTGTCTTTGAGGTCTTCTTCGACCTGGCCGTAACCGTCGCGCTGGCTCAAAATGTCTTTGTAGGTGGCGCAGGGTGCCGGGGGAGGGTTCAACCAGGGCGCACCCAGGCGCTCAACCACCTGCTGGTGCCCTTCGGCGCCCTTCAAGCGCCCGAGCCAACGCTGGCGCAGGATCTGCGCGTCGGGCCAGGGCCCGCGCGGGGGCAAAGTGAGCACGTCGCGGGCCGCCAGACGCTCCCGTTCGCTGTGGAGCTTTGCCCAGCCCATGTCCTGGCCTCCAGGGACTTGCCAGTCCTCAATCCAGGTGGCCACTTCGACCTGATTGGCCCCGGCGGCGGTCAGATATTGGATGGGGTAGCGAGACGCGCCGTGCGGTGCCGTCACTGGCACCATCGGCTCAAGCTGTGGCAGCCGCCACCCCGACAAAACGCCGTGGTGGACGTCGATGAAGACCACCGTATCCCCCACCAGCACCGACGGGTGCCTCAACTTCACCAGCTCAAACGCGCTCCAGGGTGCCCGGACCACCGCCAGGATCTGGCAGTGTTTTTCCTCGTAGGCAAAACAGAAACTCTGACCGAACCACTTGGCAAAGAGCACATTGCAACCAAAAAATGGGTTGTAGGAGGGCACCTCCAGGACAAAGCGCTCCCCGTCCTGCACCACGCACAGCTCGATGTCCACGTCCACAAAGCCGCCCGAGGGCGGCTCGACGCGGCGCTCTAGCCACGCCACCGCGCCGAGCGCCGCGTTGGCGGCGCCGCCGAGCACTTCGAGCGAGGGCTCCTTTTGCAGGCCCCCGTCCGGTTTGCCGGAGGCTTCCTGATAGGGTCCCTGGGAGCCCAGCGCCTCTCCGATGGCTTTAAGCAGTGCGTCGTCTTTCATCTCCGTCCACCTTCTCAATATCTTTCGGTTCGATCTGGTATGTTCATTCAAACGCGGTCACAACCTCAGCGCCGGTGACACGGCTCGACCCAAACGCGGAGCGCACCATGATGGATCCATCGCTGCCCACAGACCAGCTTCAACTGCACGAAGAGATTGGCCAGGGGGGTTTTGGCAAAGTGTACCGGGGTCACCACACGGGTTTGGACATCCCGGTGGCGGTCAAGGTGCTGCACATGCGCCACATGGACAGCAAAGCCCGGCGGATGTTCTGGCGAGAGGCGCAGATCATGGCGCGGCTGGACCACCCCAACATTCTGCGGGTCTTTGAGTGCCGTCAAGGTCAGCAGGGTCCGATGATCGTCACCGAGTGGATGGACCGAGGCTCGCTGGGGGGTCCGGTCAAGGACGAGGCGCGGCTGCGTCAGGTGGCGCTGGCGGCGACCTCGGCGTTGCAGGCGCTGCATCAGGCCGGGATCGTGCATCGGGACGTCAAACCGGACAACCTGCTGGAGCGCGCCGACGGTCGGATCAAGTTGGCGGACATGGGGATCGCCTTCAGCCCCAAAGAGGCCACCGAGACGGCCCAGTTCATCGGCACGCTCTCCTACACCGCCCCGGAGCTTTTTCAGGAGCCTCCCAAATACCACCCAACCACGGACATCTTTGCGTTGGGCGTGACGCTCTACGAGCTGTGGACCGGCCAGCGCCCCTTTGAGGCCAGCACCCCCTGGGCGTTGATGCTTCAAATCAACGAGGCGCGCCGCGAGCCCATCGAGAGCGTCAGGCCCGGGCTGACCACTCCCACACGGCGCTTGCTGGAGGAGATGATGGACCCGGATCCGGCGGCGCGCCCTGGCACCAGCGAGATCCTCCAGCGGCTCCTGCAGAAGGTGGCGCACACCGACGAGCGGACCCCGTTGGTGGCCGCCACGGTCAAGCCGCCCGTTGGTCCCTGGATGCCCACGGCGCGGATCTACCGCAGCACCAACTGGGAGAGCTTTGCCGTGCACCACAAGCGCACTGGCGCTCAGGCCAGGCTCAGCCGCCTCAACCCAGGCTCTTCGCTGCCGCCGGGCTTGATCCTCCAGTCGGCGCAGATCGCCTCGGTCTGGGATCATCCGGCGTTGGTGCCCGTCATGGACTGGGGTCAAGACGGCGGCAGACCGTACGTGGTGGTGGGCTCCAGCGGTCAGCCGCTCGACGCCGTGGTGCGCCGTCAGGGCGTGCTCTCTGAGGTGGAGGCGCTGGGCGTCCTGCTGCAGATCTCAGAGGCGCTGGCCTACCTGCACGGCCAGGGTTACGTCTATCAGATGGTCGAGCCTGGCTCGGTCTACACCCGCGCCACGGGTCAGGACGCGACGCTCAGTTGGCCCTGCTTTTGTTGCCCGATAGGGGAACCCAGCCAGGGGCGCCGCATGGGGGTGATGGCCTACATCGATCCCGCGTTGGCAAAGAGCGACACCTTTGAGACCAGCACCGACATCTACGGCCTGGGGGCGGTGGCCAGCTACGCCCTGTACGGCGAAGGGCCGATGTGGCTGGTGGGCAGCCAGGACCGGTGCCAGGAGCTGCGCCAGCGCCTGCCCGAGTTGACCGCACCGACCGCCGCGCTGTTGGCCAGCGTCCTGGCCCCAAACCCCGCCCACCGCCCACAGCGCGCCGACCAGGTGGCCGCCGCCGCCCGGCGCATCCTGGATCGCCTGACTTGAAGCCGGTGTGGTTGACAAGCCGAGGCTCGATTGGCTTCATCAGGCTTCATGAATTGACCGATCAGTGAGAGGAACATGGGGCAGGATCCGTCTGTATCGAACAAGGGCACCGGTGGGGCGCGCAAGTGGCTAAAATGGCTGGGGGCGGCGGTGGGTGTGTTGGTGGCGCTCTATGTGGCCTTGCTCATCCCCGAGGGGCAGCCGCCCGAGCCCGACGCGGCCAAAGGCGAGCCGTTTGTGTGGGGCCAGGACCATGTGTGGGACCAATTGGAGGCGCGCTTTATAGAAGTGAGAGAGGCCGGTTGTGAGGCGACCGCCAAAGAGCGCGCAGACGGCCTCAAGGCGCTGCGCAACAGCATCAACTCGCTCCAGGAGCGCCGCGCCGAGGTGGCCCCGGACGACCCGCTCTTTGCAACGCTCGAAGGCCAGTTCTTTGAGGCCTCGGCCAGCGCCGCCGCCTGCCCTGCCCAGGGGGCCCGGGAGTTGCTCGACGCCTACGCCGCCATGCGTCAGGCCCTCAAAGACGCCTCCACGCGTTGGTCCATCGACGCGCGCCCCGGCCGCGACCGGCTCTACAGGTTGCTCTACGGAGGGCGGATGGCGACCGAGGAGGTCTTGCTCCAGATGCCCCCAGAGAAGATGCCGGTGGTGGTCAAGGGCGAGCCTGCCGAGTCGGACGCGCCCTCGGTGGAGATTCGGGGGGTGAGGGTTCACAGCGGTGACATGCTCTTGTCTCGCGGCGGGGCGCCGACCAGCGCGCTGATCGCGCGCGGCAACGACTATCCGGGCAATTTTTCCCACGTGGCGTTGGTGCATGTGGACGACAAGGGACACTTTCAGACCGTGGAGGCGCACATTGAGAGCGGCGTCGTGGTGGCGGGGCTGGACAAGTATGCCGGGGATCCCAAGCTGCGGATCATGCTCTTGCGCCCGCGCGCCGGACTGGCCGACACCCACAAAGCCGCCACCAAGGCCCTCAACGAGGCCACTGGGCGCCACATCGAGTACGACTTCGCCATGGACTACAACCAGCCGGAGCGGATGTTTTGCTCGGAGGTCGCCTCGTGGGCCTACAAATCACAGGGTGTGTCGCTGTGGAAGGGGCTGACCACGATGTCGTCGCCCACGACGGCGCGCTGGCTGAGCGCCTTTGGTGTGCGCAACTTCACCACCCACGGCCCCTCGGATCTGGAGTACGACCCCCAGTTGACGGTCATCGCCGAGTGGCGCGACCCTGAGACGCTCTTTAAAGACCACATCGACGACGCCATCATCGACGCCATGCTGGAGCACGACGCCACGGCAGGGCGCGGCGTGCAGTACAGCACCTTCATGTTGCCGGTGGCGCGGATCGCCAAGGGCATCAGCCAAATCCAAAACGCCATGGGCAGCCCCGGCATCATCCCCGAAGGCATGAGCGCCACCACGGCGCTGCGGGCCGAGTGGCTGCGCAAGCGCCACGATGCGCTCAAAACCAGCGTCATGAAGGACGTGGCGGCCTTTGAGGCCAAACACAACTACAAACCCCCGTACTGGCGCCTGGTGGCGATGTCCAAAGAGGCCGTCGCCAAAGCCAACTGAAAGACCACACCCAGGCCATGGCCTCCAAGGAGACCCATTGTTGAGATCCACAATCTGCGCCCTGGCGCTGCTGACCTTGAGCGCCGCGTGCGCTTTGGCGCCGACCTCAAAAAATACCCAGCCCCCTGAGACAGACGCGCCCGCGCAGGCGCCTGCCGACCCTCAAATCGCGGCGTTGGCGGCCTTTGAAGCGTCAGTGCCCACCGTCGCGGCCTGCGCGGGCGTCCCCAAAGCCGCCCAGGCGCTGATGGGGTTGGCGTTTGACCACGCCATGATGTCCAACGTGACGCAGATGGCCGACTACTCGCGTCAGGCCACCGCTGTCGAGGACTTCAAAGGTTGGTTTCCGGCGCTCGAAGCGCTCGACCTCGAAGCGGTGTTGGTGACCCCGGCGGCCGTCCCCAACGCCGACCCCCTGCTCCTGGTGGTCGCCATGGACAAAGACGCAGAGGTCGATGAGGAGGGCGTCATCCCGCAACTGTCGTTGACCGCGCTGGCGTGCGGCGACGGTGGCCACGTGGTGGCAATGGAGCCCACCAAAATCTGGACTGGACAGGCGCTCCAGTTTCGCGGCGCGGCCGCCGTCCCCACCCCCGACGGAGGGTTTGTCACAGCGCTGACCTTGATGCTCTCTTCGCCCAACATCAGTGAATTCGGGGTCCACTCCTGGCTCCTGAGCGCCGACGCCCAGAAAGCCACCCTGGAGGGTGACCTTGAAAGGTTTGGGGGACAGGTTTTGGTGGGGATGGCCGGCGAATACAGCCGCACCGAGCCGCTGGCAGGGACGGGCTGGTATCCGGGCCCTGAAGGGTGGCGTTTTGTGGCGATGCTCGACACCAGCAGCCCCGGCGAAGAGCCAGATCAATGGGAAGACTTCACCGTGCTCGACAACCGCCCCAACACAGTCTCGGCCTCGGGAGCAATCACCGAGCCAGACTACCCCGAGCTGTGGCTCTGGACCACCAAGGGCCCCATGAACGAGGACTGCGGCCGGACGCTGCGCTGCATCCCGTTCACAGACCAGTACGGCGGCATGTTTCCCTGGGACAAGTCGCGGGCTTTTGACTGGATGGTCGGCGCCTGGGACAGCCTCGAAGAGGCCACCGCCGCGCTCACCGCCAGCGGCATCGACCCCACCACCGGCACCTTCTGGACGGACATGAACACCATCATGCTCGTCGAGGATGGGATGATGGCGCTCCCCGAGGGCTACAAAGTCGTCCACGCCGTCCCCAACCCCTGATGGTTGGGTTCACGGCTCGGGGGGCTCGGAGCCAGCAAGCGCGCCCGCAATGGCGCCCGGTGGGTGGACATGCTCAAGCTGCACCACCCGCAGCGGCCGCGCCACGGGGAGGTTGGCCTCGCGAAAGGCCTTGAGCATCTGCAATGGAAGGTCGTTGCGCACCGCGACGTAATTCTCGCGCGCCGTCCACACCGAGAACTGAAAGCGCACCGCCGACTCCTCAAAGGCCAGGTAGACAAAGAGCGGCGCGGGCTCCACAAAACACAGCGGGTGGCGCTCGGCGATGGCCTCCAAAAGCTCACGGGCGACCTTCAAGTCCGCGTCGTAGGCCAGACCAAAGAGGAAGTCGGCCCGGCGAATGGGGTAGTGGGCAAAGTTGGTGAAGCGGGTTTTTATCAGTGTCTCGTTGGCGATGCGGACCATGAGGTTGTCCAGGGTCTGCAATCGGATCGAGAGCAAATCCACCGACGTGACCTTCCCGCGCACCCCATCGACCTCAATGAGATCGCCGACCTTGAAAGAGCCCTCAGCCAGCAAAAAGAGCCCGCTGATGATGTTACTGGCCGCCGTCTGGGAGGCAAACCCCAGCGCCACCGTCAACACACCCGCCGTCCCCAGCAGCGCCCCCGGATGGACGCCAAGCTCGTAGAGCATCACCACCAGCGTCAGCGCCACCAGCCCATAGCGGGCCGCGCGGGTCAACAAGAGCGCATACTGGGGGCTGGCGCGCGTGGCCAGCAGACGGCGCAGCAGCGCCCCCACAGCCCAAGCCATCAGCAGCCCCACCACCAGCACACCCGCAGCGCGGCCCGCCATCAGGAGCTTCTCTGCGGTCCACAGCCCGCTCAAAAATGCCCAGAAGTTCTCCATAAACGTCCACCAGACAAACCATGGCAGGTCCAGGGGCGCGCCCCTGGTCAGCGCGTCCAGCGCGCTCACCCCACCAAAACACGCAGCGCCCTGGCCAACGGCGTCCCCGACAACTCCGCGCGCGAGCGCGACACCCGCTCCAGGGGACCAGCAACCTCCCTGGGCGGCTCTCCCAGGCGCGCCTCGGTCTGAAACGCGGCCCCGCGCTTATCAATGTGCACTGTTTCT
Organism: uncultured Pseudomonadota bacterium; assembly: GCA_937123825.1. Classification (GTDB taxonomy): domain Bacteria; phylum Myxococcota_A; class Bradymonadia; order Bradymonadales; genus CAKZKQ01. Next base: position 11,465 of record CAKZKQ010000035.1, on the reverse strand, counting down.
GTCCAGAGCCAACCGTTCTGGGCCGCATAAAGGCCCAAACTCGTCCCAGGGACCCTCAAGCGCTCAAAAGGCAGCGCCCGTTTGCCGGTGTTGCGCAGCTTGATGACCGTCCAGGCCAAGTTCGAGCGCACCGGCATGTCCGCCATGTTGAGCCGCGCGCTGGTCCGCCCCGCGTAACACAACTCCCCCTCCTGGGTCGGCGGCCCAAACCACGTGTCCGACGGCCTCCATATCGGCAAATCCAACAAAGGCTCGCCGTTTTCCGTCTGCGACACCACCACCCACAGCGGCAACCCCATAAAAAGCTCCACGCTCTGGTTGGGCAACAAAAGCATCGGGGTCTCGGTGTGCACCACAATGGCGCGGTCGGCCAACGCCGGGCGCACAAAGACGCGGTCGTCGTTGGCGCGCGTCACCAACCTCAACAAGCTGGCCTCAGAGGGCGCCGCGCTGGAATCCACCGGCTGGCAAGACCACGAAAATGGCTGCGCCTGCCGCTCGTCGTCCACCAACGACTTCAAGCGCCACTCACCAGGCACATGGCGCACCCACAACTGCAGCGCCGACACCTCAAAGCGCCCTTCCTGCCCTTCGGGGACCTCAAAGCTCCCCCACCACTGCTCCAACACGTCCGCCTCCATCACAACCCTGCCCCAACAAAACCCGCTTCAGGGTATGTCTCGCCATTCCCAGGGCGTCAACAGACCTCACCTTGCCCCGGATTAACGCTGAAACAAGGCGCAGGATAATAAAAAGGCCGCCGTTCGTGCTCGAACGCGACCAAATAAAGGTTGGAATGATGAAATGTGGGCAAAGGGCTCTCATCAGAGCCCCTGACAGAACCTAGAAGATGTAGAAAAGGCCCATGGTCAAACCCGTGTTGAAGGTCTTGACGTCCAAATCACGGGAGACGCTGACGATGGACTCGGAGCCGATCAGCCCGGTAAAACCCAGCCCCGCGCGAAGCTGGAGGCTTGGGCTGAGCGCGTAGCCCGCACCCAGCGTGGCCGAAAGAATGAGGCCGCTGGTGTCGGTGCGCTCATTGATGCTGGTGGGATCTTCGTCTTCGGCCAGCGCCAACTCCAGGACCCGGTCACTGGTGCCAAAATAGCCGCCCACACCCAAATCGAGGTAGAGCGAGAAGGGTTCGGTCAGCGACAAAAAGTAGCGCCCCGAGACCTCCACCAGGGCGTTGTTCTCGACCGCGACCTCGTTACCACCGCGATCGAGTTGCCTGGAGAGCAACCCCACCGAGAGGGACACCTCCAGGTCATCGATCACAAAGTACCCCACCGAGGGGGCAGCCCGGAAAAAGAGCGTCTCGTTGTTGATCTGGCCGCCCTCAGGCACGCCGTTGGTGGTGGTGGTGTAGCTAAAGAGGGTCCCCACCCCCAAACTCCACTGCCCCTGGCGTCCCAGATCGTAGGACGGCGCCTCGGGTTTGGCCTCGGGCTCGTCCTTCTGGACCTCGACCGGCTCCTGGGGGGCCACCTCTCGGCGGCTGTCTTCGTGGGCCTCAAAGGGGTTGGGCTGGGCAGAAAGCGGGGCAGCAAGCAGGCCCAGGAGCGCCGCCATCAAGACCGACGCCGCCCCCAAAGACCCCAGACGGACACCGCCGCTTGGATGTGTGTTGTGCATGGATAAAACTCCAGATACGACCGCGCACAGCGGCGCTTCAGGGTTTGAATGTCAGGGTGATCTCGACGCGGCGGTTGAGTTCGCGGCCCTGGGCGGTGTTGTTGCTTGCAATCGGGTTGGCCTGCCCGCGCCCTTCAGCGCGCAGGAGGTCTTCGGGGATGCCTCGGGCGATGAGCGCCGCGCGGACGGTCTCGGCGCGCTGCTTGGAGAGCGTCAGGTTGCGGTCGGCGTTGCCAGAGGTGTCGGTGTACCCCACCAACTCAATCACCGTCACCGCCCCCAAATTGGCCTTGATCACCCGCGCCAACTCGTCCATCAGACGCTCCGAATTCCGGGTCAAGCTCGCCCTGCCCGACACAAAGGTGATCTTGGGCTCCACAACCAGCTTGTCGCCGTCCAGACGAATGCGACGGGCATCCTTGGGCACCGTAAACGCAGGGGCGGCTTTCATGGCCAGCAATGCCTCAAAGGACGCCTTGGCCTTGCTCGCCCTATCGTCGGCCAGCGCAAAGTTCTCCGCCTTGAGCGCGTCTCTGGCGTCCTGCACCAAACCCTCGGCGCGGCCCCAGGCCGCCGCGTCGCGGGCCTTGCAGTCCTCTTTGACACAGCGCACCTGGAGCGCCTCGGCCTTGCCGACCGCCTCCATGGCGTCCTTCATCTGGGCGCTGCGAGCCTGGGCGTCTTTGGCGGCCGCTTCGGCGTCGGCCTTGGCTTTGTCGGCGTCGGCTTTGGCCTTGGCAGCATCTGCTTTGGCTTTGTCTCGCTCTGCGGCGGCGGCCTCGGCGGCCGCTTTGGCTTTGTCGCGCTCCGCCGCAGCCGCGTCGGCGTCGGCCTTGGCCTTGGCAGCTGCCTCGGCGGCGGCCGCTTTGTCTCGCTCGGACGCTTCGGCGGCGGCGGCTGCCTCGGCGTCCCCTTCGGACTTGCGACGCTCAGAGACCAGCGTCAGCACCGCGTTGAACTCTTCGGCGGCCGCCTTGGCCCAGCGCTCGGAGCCAAGGTAATCCTTGTCGTCCCAGGCCCGACGCGACCGGGTGATGAACTCCAAACCACGGTCATAGGCCACGCGCTCATCGTCGCCCTTGACCACGTCTCCGGCGCGATCGCGCAGCACCAACGCACTCAAAACCTCTTGATAGGCCTCGCGCCACGGCTCCTCCCCCACAGGAACGTCCCCGTACCCACCGGGCAGGGACTCAAACGCAAAGGCGGCTTGCTGTGCCAACCGGGTGGCCTCCAAGGCGCGTCCCTGGTCAAACAAAAGCTGGCTGTCGCCAAGCAACTTGGACCCGACCCGATACACGTCGTTCTGACTCTGGTCGGCGCGGCTGGCCTGGAGCACCTTGGCGCGCCCAATGGCCTCCAGCGCCTCGGCCTGGGCCGCCGGATCCACGCCCTTGTCAGGCTCGGCCTGGGCGTCACTGGCCACTTGTGAGACCGCGGCGGGGGGGTTGGTGGGCGGCGGCGGAACGTCTTGGATGCTCTCAAAGATCCCCAACGCCGCCGCCATCAACTGCTCGGCCTGCTCACACTGGCCCTCACCGCTGAACTGCTCGGCGGAGCGCAACAACGCCGATCCCTGGCGATAGCGCGCTTCCTCCCCCTCGCCGCGCACCTTGACGGCCGTCAGACGCTCTGTCGCGCGCGCTGACTGCACTTCCTTGTCAAAACCTTCGCACGTGGTGGGCGGAGGCGGCGCGACCTTCTGCGCGGTGGCGGCTTTGGAGGGCTTGTCGTCTTTGGCCGGTGCATCCTTGCGGGCCGCAGACAGCTCCTTAAAAATCGTTTTGGCCTCACCCAGCAGCAGATCCGCCTCTTTGCAGTTTCCCCCGTCGGCCAACTGCTGGGCCGAAGTCGTCATCGCCACCGCGCGGCGCAAACGTGCCTCGGACTGACGCCCCACCACGCGCCCCGAGGCCACGGCCTGATCCACACGGACCTTGTCCATGCGGGCCTTGAAGCCTCGACAGACCTTGGGGGCTGGGGCGGGATCGGCCTTGGCGACGGCGGCTTCTTTCGCGGCCGCTTTTTTGGCCGCCGCCTCCTTGGCAGCCTTGGCCTTTTGGGCTTCTTTGGCGGCGTCCTGGGCTTCTTTCTCCAGGCGCTCCAGGACCTTGACGGCCTCCTGGGCAAAGGTCGCCACCTGAATCCAACCCCCGCGCTCGTACCATTGCTGCGCGCCAGCGATGAGCATGGCGGGCTCTTTGAGCTTTTCGGGGTCTTCTTTGCGGGCTGTGGCTTTGGTGAAGAGCAACTGAGCCCTGGCCATGGTCACATCAGCGGTGGCCTTCTCCTTGCGTTCGGCGGCCTCTTGCTGACGGTCAGCCCGGGCCACTGCGGCGTTTCCTGCCCGCGCCGCACCAGCGCCAGCGGCCGGGGCGCACTGGGCCAGTTGGTCGCTGGCGCGCAAAGCAAACTCCACAGCGCGCGTCAGGTCTTCGGCCTCCAGGCGCTCCTGGGCGATTTGGAGCGTGGCCTCAAACTGACGGAAGGTGGCGGGGCACTGGGCGTCACGGGATGCCCCGAGGGCTTCGGCGCGCTCGGTTTGGACCTTGAGCAGGAGCTGTTCGACCTCCCAACGGGCCAAATCGGCGCGGGTCAGCCATGCACCAGCCGCAGCGGCCACAGGCGCGTTGCCATAAGCGGGTGCGGGACGCCCAGCGGCGGGCGCTGCGGCACGGCGAGCGTTGCCAGAGACGCCAAGACGCGGGGCAAAGGCCAGCGCGCCCTCGTAGTCGGCGCGGGCGTCGTCGGCCAGCTTGGTGGCGCGTTCAAAGTCGCCGTCTTTGAGTGCGCCCTGTGCCAGTTCCAGGTTGTAGTCGGCCTCTCGGGTGAGGTTCAGGTCGGTGATCCCCATGCCCACAAGGCCCGCGCGCGCCTCCTGGGCCGATTTGATGGCCGCTTCGGCCTTGCCTCGGGGTGAGTCGGCGCCAAACTCGGCGCCTTTGAAGATGGTCAGCGCCTCCTTGGCGCGGCTGGTGGCGTCATCATAGCGCTCTTCTTCAAGGCTGCGCCCGGCCAACTCCAGCAGGTAGGTGGCCTTTTCATAGTTGGACTTGTCCTTTTCGGGCATGCGCTGGGCGATGGCGCTGGCCTGGGCCGTCTGGGCATCGTCGATGGCGGCTCGGGCGGCATCGGCGGCCTTCTGGCTTTCGTCCTGGCGAGCCTCTTCTTGCTGGGCGCGGCGGCGCTGGGCCACGGCGGAGTCTTTGGAGGCGGCGATGGCGGCGTCAAACTTGGCCGAGGCCTGCTCGGAGGAGAGCATGGACTCTTCAAAGAGGCCTTCACGCAGCGCGCTGATGGCGGTGTCGAGGAGCAAGCGGCCTTCTTCGTAGACCGGCCCTGCGGCGGTCGGGGCACCAGCGCCGATGGCCTCTCCCTGGCGTTTGCGGGCCGAGACGACCGCGCGCTGAGCCTTGGCCTGTGCGCTTTGGTCGTCGGCCTTCATCTGGGCCAGCTCGGCCTCAAGGCGCCGAAACTCGGCGTCGGCCTGTTGGTAGCGGCCCAGCGCCTGACTTTCGCGTTCGATGCGCGCGTATTCTTCCTCGATCTCATCGACCGAGACCGCCATCGCGCCCACGCGCCCCAGCGCTTCGTCGCGGGCGGCGAAGTGGGCGGCAGTGCTGAGTTTTTGCAGCGCCATCCGGGCCTTGAGGTCGGCCTCGTCCAGATCGCCGCGTTTCCAGGCCTGGCGCGCCTCTTTTCTCAGCGCGCGCGCCTCTTGAATGAGGCGAGGGCGAGTTTCGGCCAGACGGGCAGTGTCGGGCGCTTTGAGCTTGTCGGAGGCTTCGGTCAGTGCGCGCGGGGCGGGGTCGCTGGCGCAGGCTGAAGCGGTGGCGGCGGTCAAGAGCAGCGCCGCCAGGATGTGGGTCTTGCGGGTCATTCTTCACCCCCTTTGGCGTCGCCCAGCGCGCGCTGATTTTGTTCGCGCAGCGCTTCGATCTCTTCCATTTGGTTTTGGTAGGTGCTGCGTTTGCGCTCCAGGTCGGTCTCGGCCTCGCGGCGCGAGAAGAAGGCGCGGACTTCGATCAGTTGGCCTTCGGTGGCTTGGAGCAGGAGTTCAAGTTGGTCTTTGTCGCGCTCTTTGCGAGGTCGGGCCATGATGGCCTCGATCCGGCCGAGCCAGACGTCGGCTTGATCGAGCCCGGCGGCGGCCTCGGGCGCAAAGGGGCTCTGGCGCAGCGTCGAAGAGACGGTCTTGAGCGTCTGGATGCGCTGGTCCATGGAGCGCTTGAGCGCCAGCGCGGCCTCGTCCTGGGGCTGGCTGCCAGCGCAGGCGGTCAAGCTGACCGCGCCGCAGCCCACGGCCATCGTCAACACCAGCGCCCTCATCAGAGTCTTCATCGTCTTACCTCCTTGTGGGCTCAAAAGAGCGTGTGCTGCAGGCGCAGGCTGAGGATGTGGGAGAGCTGGGGGTCGTCGATCTCGTAGGCTTCGCGTCGGATGTTGAGGTTGTAGACCACCGAGAGGAAGCTGTTGACGCTCATGGTGAAGGCGTTGTCGAAGCGGAAGACGGGGGTGAGGTCATCAAACTCTTCCAGGCCGTCAAATTGGTCGACGGGCAGGTAGAAGTCGGCCACGCCCTCCCAGGAGAAGGTCTGGCCAAGGCGCAGCCCGGCGGTGAGGGTCAACTCGGCGCCGAAGGACTCGTCGTCGCCCAGACGAACGCCTTTGAGGGTGCGGCCGTCGCGCTCGATGATGACAATGCCGTCGTCGTAGTAGGCCTGGCGAGCGCCGACGCCGACGCGCAGCCCGAGGTCAAAGACGTCGTTGTCCACCGGGGAGAGGGAGAGCCCAACGCCCTCGCGGATCTCCATGGGGCGCAGCGCCTTAAAGAGCGTAAAGTCTTCCTCGCCGTCCAGCGCGATGTTGCGCCGCACGTTGTCTTCGCTCAACTCCAGGGTGGCGTCCTGGGGGGGACGGATGGTGGTTTCAAAGAACGCCGTGCGGACCTGAGCGCGCACGTAGGGGCCAAAGATGCGGCCAAGCCGATAGTTGTAAAGAAGCTCCAGGCGAGCCTCGTCGGCGAGCTTTTGGAGGGCGAGTTCTTGACCATCGACGCTTTCAAAACCGATCCATGACTCGTCGACGTCGAGGTTGAGCAGGGCCAGATGGTTGTCGTAGTCGATGCCGATGGAGGCGCGGGTGAAGATGCCAAAGCGCATGGCGTCGCCGTTGAAGGCGCCCAGTTGGCCTTGCGTGCGGTTGAAGCTGAAGTCGCCGCCGACAACCCAGCGCAAGCGCCACCAGCGCTCCTCACGGATGATCTCTTTGTCGGCCAGCTCGGCGCGGACCAGTTGGCCGCGGTCGACCACAAGGCGATAGCGGATCAACTGGCCGGCGCCCATGGGCAGCGTGATGGCGGTGCCTTCGGCGCCGCCGAGGACGATTTTGACGGGCTGGGCGGGCAAAATCCACGTTTTGTCGCCCGCGCTCCCCTCGGCGGGGGTGCGGCGCTGGCCCCAGGAGGTGCCTGCGCGCGCGTCGATGAGTTCGTAGGGGACCTCGATGGGGTTGCCGTCGGGATCGACGGCGGTGACGCGCAGCGCCGCAAAGAAGACCTCCACGGGCGTGGTGACGCCGTCGATGACGCGGACCATGGACGAGGGGCGCGCCTGGGCAGGCCCCTGCCCCACCACCACCTTGTATTCACCAGGCGGCAGCACGATCCGCTCGCCGGTGCGCCCCCAGGCGACGCGCTGACCATCAAAAAAGACCTGAATGGGGGGCTCGACCTCGGCCCGCGTCATCGAGGGCACAAAGAGCGCCCCCATCCCCACAGGAATGGGCGTCAAGTCCATGTCGAGCTGATCCGCCAGGCTCCCGGACTCCATCCCTGCGCCCGCGCCGCCAGGGGCTTGTTGGGCCAACGCGGTCGAGCCCATCCCCACCAGCGCGCAGAGCGCCATCGCCAGGACACACGTCCCCTGTACCAGCGCCCCAGGGCGCTGGCCCATCTTCATCCATTGCATGTCATCACCTTATCTCACCGCGTCATCTCAAAGGCGCGCCTGCCGACGTCGAGGGGCATTCTTGACCCGCTGCGCGTTGGCCAGTGGCGGCTTGGAGGGCACGGCCTTGTTCTTCTACTGCCCAAGGCAAAACACGGCGTCTCCAGCCCCCTGGGCGCACGCTCCAAAACCCTTGCGGGCCTCAGGGCATCGCGTCTTGCTGCTTGGGATCATCATTTGAATCGTCCTTTGTTGGTGTGCTGTGCGAATCCACGCGATCCAGGCGCGCGGCCTCATTCATCAATCGGTGGCACGGGATCAAGACCTCCTGCGCGCCGTCTTTGAGCAGCACGCTGGTGGGGCTTAAACCCACGACCGTTCCGGTAAACGCTCCCATTTGAACCCGGTCCCCTTTGCGAAAGAGGCGACCGACATAAAAGCGCGCGATCAGGTTTCGGACCGTCTCTCTGGCCCCAAGCGCAAAGGCCACCGCCAGACCAAAGCTGCCGGCGGCGACCACAATTTGAATCAGCGCGTTGACCAGCGCGATCTCCAGACCAAGCTGCTCCACCGCCAGCGTCGCGGCCAGAACCACGGTGGCGTAATAAGACACGGCACCAAGGAACTTGGGCGACTCGACGTCATCGCGCTGCTCGGCCACGCGCCGCACCATCCCCGAGAGGAAGTCGGCCCCGAGCATGCCCGCGATGAAGACCACCACAGCCGCCAGGACGTTGGGCATGTAGCCCAAAAAGGCGGTCATGGCCTGGTTGAGCCCTTCCAGGCCGCTGAGCGAGACGGCGGTGTGGGTCGTCAGGAGCAAGACCCCCCAGAACGCCAGGCCGGTGGCGACCTTGGTGAAGCCCGCCTGGATGCCCAGCCGGTAGAGCAAACGCGCGACGCCGATCCGTTCGGCCAGCGCGTCGATCCCAAAACGCTCGACCGCCCAGCGCACCAAGGCGCGCAGCGCATAAGCCACCAGCACCCCCACCAGCACCACGGCCGCCACAGACACCAGCCGCGGCACCATGTCGGTGCCATAATCGAGCATCTTCTGGGTTAGGCTCATGGCCTTCTGAACGCCGCCAGTGGTCTGCATCACTCCTCCCTGCTGGAGTTTTTGGGCCCGTCGCCCTTGTCGTCGCCATTCAAAAATCGGGAGACGGCGTTGAGCGCTTCAGTCAAAAGGCCACCCAGGACCTTCTCAAGGGCGGGGCCCTTGAGCCGCTCGTCGTCCTGCAGGCCGTCGAGCTGCTGCATGACGCTCATGGGCAGGTCGCGCTTGGGCACGGGCATGACTTTTCTCAAGGCGGCGAACCATCCGTGAACGCGCACCTCTTCGGGATCGTTGAGATCATCGGGTGGCGTCATCGTACAACTCCTTGAGCTGCGCTCTGGCGCGCTTCAGGCGCATTTTGGTCGCCGAGGCGCTGATCTCCAGCGTCTTGGCGATCTCGTCGATGGACATCTCTTCCATGTGGCGCAGCAAGAGCACCTCCCGATAGGGGTAGGACATCTGTTGCAGCAAACCATCCAACTCTTCGAGCGCCAGGCGGCCGTCGCCACCGTGGCGGATGTTCTGAGCGCCCAGGACCTCCTGGTCCGAGCGTGCGCGGTCTTCGTAGCGCCGGGCCGTGCGCCTGCCGCGCTGCCAGTTGAAGGCTGTTCTCATTGCGATCGTCCTGAGCCAACCCCGAAACGGGGCCTCCTGCCGCCAGGAGTCGAGCGCCAGAAACGCCCCCACAAAAACCTCCTGGGTGACGTCTTCTGCGTCGCTGTCAAAGCTGCTCAGCAAACGCTGGATCAACCTCAACACCCAACTCTGATGGCGCCGGATCAAGACCTCGTAAGCCAGATCCCCTTGCGCACCACCACCGAGCACGTGGGCCACCAACGCCTTGTCCTCCAGAGCGTCCATCTTTGTGGCGCGCTGGGTTGAGCCTCCAAAAAAGACCCTCAACCCGCGCTCCCACAGGCGCTCTCGCAACGCCGCGACGATCACAACGCCGCGCATCGGACGAACATGGGCGATGGCCACAGCGGCACTCATGACTCCACAGCCCCCCGCGATGCGCTGCACCACAAACCCTGCACTCGCCTTGGAGCCAGCCGCGGATAAGGCGTCTTGTCGTAGCGCTCAAAAGAGAGCTTCGCCATGCGCACGCCTTGAACCTTCAGGCTCACCCGGCCGCCCTCTCTCCACAACTTCGAAGCCATCGTTTCGTATATTTTGCCGTTGCGCATGTTCATCACAAACCCCGCCTCGTTGACCACTGATGTTGCCACTGCAACAACTTCTGCCTCAAGCCCATCTGCGTCGCATTTGTTCTGGTGGGACATTGCTCACCTCCACACCACTGGGCCTGGCTTCCAAGAGCGGCTGGAACATCCATCGCCGCCTTTGTCCTTTGAGACACGCGCCGACTTATGAAGGTCACATATTTTTGTATTTTTTAATCTCACTGGCAAAACACATCCCTTAAAATGTCGCATCAACGCCGACAGTCACAGCGTCCAACGGGGATTGGATTATTTTGCAAAAGGGTCACATGGGCCTAAAAAACGTCCACTGGCGCAACCCCCGTCCACGGCATGCGTCCGTAAGGGGTGACCCATCTGACGCACGGTTTTGCGCAGGCCAGACAGTCGAGCCATCAACCAGGGAGTTTGTAGACCATGCACATCCGCTCCATCATCGTTCTCTTGAGCGCCGGTTTGCTCTTGCCGGCTTGCGGTGGAAAGCAGCGCACGGACATGAAGCCGCCTGTGGCCAACAAAGCCGCCAAGGCCGCCCCTGTGCCCACGACCACCCCGCCGATGGCGCCGCCAAAGGACGTGCATGAGGCCATGTCCCAGAACCTGATGATGTCGCTGCCTGCGGGGCTGTTGGGGTTGGAGATCGAGCACATGCGCGGTCTGGACTGGCCTTGCGCCACCACCGTCAAGACCCCCGACGGCTCGTTCAAACAGGCCAGCATCGAGTACGACGACAAGGGCATGCCGACCATCGGCCACTCAAACTACATGTTGGTGGACCTGATGGTGACGGGCAAACACCTCTTTGTGTACGACGGTCAGGGGCGCTTTGTGGGCTTTGAAGGCTGCATGGACCAGGACAAGTGCCAGGCCACCACCTACGAAGAGCGCTACGCTTACGACGAAGAGGGCGCCGTGGTGGGCTTTAGAAACTTCTTCATGCGCGATGGCGGGTTTGCCGGCGAGGGTGGGATGGCGTCGTCGGTCACCTACGACATGGAGGGGCAGCGGACCGTGAAGGCCACCGAAGAGAGCGGGTTGGGCGGTGACGGCGACCCTTATAAAGAGATGCTCTTGCCCAGCGAGAGCGTCAGCACATTGGTCTTCAATGAACCCATGACCTGGCTGAGCCATGACAGAGACGATGAAGGCATCTCGTTGATGACCGACTTCAATGAAAACGGCCTGCCGACCCGTCGCCTCAGCACCCACATGGGCGAAGAGGGGCAAATCCTGACCTCCACCGAGCGGCGCTTTACCTACAACAAGGCCGGGATGCTGGTGGGGCGCACCTACGCCGAGCATGACCTGGAAGACGGTGCGCTGAAGTACACCGCCGAGTTTGTCTACAGCTACGACCCTGCCGAGCCCCGGCGCATCACCCAGACGACGCTCCAAATCGGCCAACGCATCTGGACCATCAACGCCGATTACTCCTGCCACGACGCCCCCACCAAAGCCACGCAAAAGTGACCCTCCAACCCGACACCGCGTAGGTCACCCAGGCGCCCAATCGCAAGGCGCCGTTAAAACCCTACGGTTTTTTTGAACAGACCTGCGCCTTTGCGCGTCACACCCACCAAACCAAGGCTCAATGTCCCAGCGGGAAACCCCTGAAGGAGG
>CAKZKQ010000034.1 GCA_937123825.1 uncultured Pseudomonadota bacterium | reverse complement strand
GGGGGGGGGGGGGGGGTGGGGGGATGGGGGGGGGGGGGGGGGGGGGGGGGGGGGGGGGGGGGGGGGGGGGGGGGGGGGGGGGGCGGCGGCGGGGGGGGGGGGGGGGGGGGGGGGATGGAACCCGTCCGAGGTCATAAGCCGGTTTAGGTGCAAGGCAGGGTTTGAACCTGCGGCTTCTAGATGATAAATCCAGCGCTCTATCCAGCTGAGCTACGTGCTTGTGGGCTTATGTGGGTTGGACGGACCCAAGGGAGGTTGCGCGGAATCGAACCGCATTTGCTTGTAGGCAGCGCGAGGGTGGCCCTTTTGACGGGGCCGAGTTCGGATGCCGGAAGTGGAGAAAAACTCTTATCTAGAGAGTCGAAGGACCAACCTTCATCAACCTCCATAAAGGAGTGTCTGCTGCGCCCCAGACAACTGGGGTTTGGCAGACGGTGTTGCACGCACCCGGTGCCGGGGCATCGTGTGTGTGCAGAGCCTGAGACGGGACTCGAACCCGTGCCATTGACCTGGCAAGCCAATATTCTACCGCTTAAACCACTCAGGCATGCGATGCCCTGGCAGCGTTTGACAATCGACCTTTCAACCGACAGGACGTCGTCATAAGCTGCCTTGGTATACGCTGTCGCTCCGTGGCGACGGCCCCTCACTAGAGCAGGCGCCGTGCCAACTTTGGCCAAATGCGGTCAATACGGGCTCGGTGGCCATTGGGTGTGTTTTGGTTTGATGGATTTAGATAAATGACGCGCCGTCTGGATAAAGGTTTGAGGCGGCGGGCTCAAGCTGCCTTGCCATAGACAATATTGGGCGTCTGCGGGATGGGCAGCGAGTCCGGGCGGCGGTGCTCCTGGATGAAGTCCAACACCTCGGCCCAAAGCGGGTCCTTAAAAGCCGGGCGGAAGAAGTTGAAGTGCCCGATCTCCTTGCGGCCAAGCTCGTGGGGATGCACCACGCGCCGCTCCAGGCTGGCCTGAGGCAGCCAGGACAGCAGCGCATCGACGGCTTTGGGCGGCGCCAGCCGGTCGTCGGTAAAGGTGTAGGCCAGCTTGGGCATGCGCAGTGCCGCAAACTGACGCTTGGCGTCCAACTCAGGGTCGCTGAGCAGATAATCCCTGTGCCGCCCCCAGCGCGCCCACTGCAACGCCATCTGACCCGGAATGTCCGCGCCCAACCCCGCGCCCCCCGGCAAATACCCCAGCGGGCCCGCCAGCGACGGCACAATCAGGTGCCACCACGCCGCCATCTGTGCTCGCCCCATCCCCGACCAGTGACCCCAATAACCGCTCTGTGAGGCCACCATGATCAACCCCCGCGCCTGCTCGGTCGCCGGGGTCATGCCCATGATCTGCCCCCCAAAGCTGTGCCCCAACACAAAGGTGGGCAGCTCCAGATGCGCCGATTGCGCCTGCAACGCCGCCAGCGCCGCCGGATAATCCTGCTTGCCCCAATCCGCCGCCCGCGCCTTAAAGCGCCTCATCGGCATCTTGCGCGGACGGCTCTCACCCACACCCCTATAATCGTAGGTCATGGTGATCACCCCCTGAGAGGCCAGCCAGCGGGCCATCCGACCATAAAAGGTCTGCGAGATGGCCGTGCCGCTGTTGATCAGCAGGCGCGCGCTTGGCCCCTGAGACCCCGTGGGCGCGTAGATGGTCCCGCCCAGAGGCTGCCCGTCGGCGGCGTGAAAGGTGATCGTCTGATCGGTGGTCGGTTGTGGTCGCATGGTCAACCTCCTCATGCTTCACGGTGACCACGGCACCCATGGCACAAGCACCGCCAGGCGCCAAAACAGGCCCTCGCGGGCCTTCGGGCGCGTCGGTGGGCTGATCTGCTCAGGTAGGGCAGTCAAAAACACCAACGCGTCCCAATGGCCCCATGCCTCATGCGGGCATGGACTGCGCCAAACCCCCCAGGGCGGTTGGCCCTGATGGCGTGGCGCCGCTCAACTTCAGTCGCGTGGGGAGCCAGCGCCTGAAGGTGTGGTCCGTGGTCGTGCGGTCAAGCTTGTGTGCCGCACTTGCGTCTATGAATGAGTGTAAACCCCGAACAAATCTGGCGCAGCGATGAATATGGCACAGTGGCTTTGCAAAAACGCTCTACCCCCCAGGCGCCCGCTTGTTCTATCTTTGTAAGGTGGAACCAGGGAGAGGACCATGGACGCTTTTGACTGGAATGATCTGCGCTATCTGCTGGCTGCTGCTCGCCGTCGCTCGCTCTCCGGCGCCGCGCGACGGATGGGCGTGGCCGTCACCACGGTCAGTCGCAGACTCGATGCTCTGGAGGCGGCGCTGGGCGTCCGGCTCTTTGAGCGCACTCCCCAGGGACTCATGCCCACCGACGATGGCCAACGCCTGATCGACCACGCCATCGAGGTCGAAGAGCGCGCCATGGCGTTGGCCCGAGAGGCGCTGGGCCGCCACAGCGAAGTCGCCGGACAAGTGCGGATCTCAACCGTCGAAACGATCGCATGTGAGTTGATTGTCTCAGGACTTGAGCCCTTGCTGGAGACCCACCCCGGTTTGCGCCTGACGGTCATGTCAGAGCACCGCATCGTGTCGCTGGCCCGGCGCGAGTGCGACATCGCCGTGCGCCTGATGCGTCCCACCGGCAACAGTCTGGTGGGTCGGCGCATCGGAACGCTCAAGTTTGGCCTCTACGCCTCGGCCGAGTATCTGGAGCGCTTTGGTCAGCCAGATGATCCCACTGGCTCGCTGGCGGGCCATCGTCTGGTCACCTACAGCGAGCGCTACGCCCACCTGCCCGAGGTGGCCTGGCTCTACGAGCGCGGCGGCGAGGACGCCTTGTCCCTCAAAGCCAACAGTACGCTCGTGGTGCGCGAGGCTTTGGTCTCCGGGGTTGGGATGGGGCTCCTGCCAGTGCAAATGGCCCCCAAAAGCCTGCGCCAGCTTGTCCCGCCCCAAAGCCTGCCCACCCGCGACATCTGGCTGGTCATCCACGAAGACTCCCGGCGCGTCTCCCGCATCCGTCTGGTCGCCGACCACATCGCCAAAGCCATCACCCAGGCGCTGCCCAGCGATTGAGTGGTTGGTCAGGGGATGGGTTCGGCGGTGTCGAGTTCGGAGGCGTCGCGCGAGAAGTTGACCAGGGGCAGGGTGGTGTATGGGATGGCGACGATCTCGTTGGTGAAGGCCAGCGCCCCGTACCCAGCCCCCTGGCGCTGCGCAGGCTTGCGGTAAAAGGTGTCGTCGATGATCTGCTGGACATTGAGTGAGAGGCCCAGAAAGAGGTCCTGGCGCGGGATGGCGCCCGGTTCAACGGGTTTGGGCAGGTAGTGGGTGGATTTAAAGCCCACCACGGCGTCCAGGTAGCGCATCCAGGCGGTGCTTGAGTGGTCCTGCAGCTGCGGAACGCTCGACAGGTGCCAGGCCAGCATGAAGGTCTGGCCCGAGTAGTCCTCGGCGGCGTCCACCAATCCCTCATTGACGACCTGATCGATGAAGAGGTCGGTGGGCACGTACTCAACCTTGAAGTCAAAGATGGCGTCGACTTGCGGGAAGGTGTCCATGATGATCGCCATCCCGATGCCCAGGCCGTTGAAGGCCATGTCCCCCCACGAAAAGCCAAAGTTGCGGTGGTAACCGTCCTTGAGCTCGATGGCGGTGAAGAAGCTCAGCGTCAGTCCCGCCGAGAGGATCGTGCTGGTGGTTTTGCCCCACCCGCCGTACTGGAGCAGGTTGGTGGTCAGTCGCGTCAGGGCGTAGTTGGAGTACATGTGGCCAAGCTTGTCGGCGCCGCCCGCGTAGGTGTCGATCCCAAAGAAGCCTTCGTCGCGCAGCTCCAGGGTCGGCGAGAGGTTTCGGCCCCGGTACCAGGCAAAGTAGGCCCAGGTGTAGAGGGCGGCGTGTGTGGCGGCGACGCCGCCCATGGAGAGGCTGCGACCAAGGACCGAAGCGTCTTCTTGAAGCTCCAACTCAAAGTGTGGATCGAGATCTCCGAGGTCGCCCTGTGCGGCGCTTGGCTGGGCGGTGAGGTCGTCGGCGTGGGCTGCGGTGCTCCAGGGGATCGCAGACGTCCATAAAAGCAAGACCGAAAGCGCCAGCGTCCAGGCCAGCGTGGGTCTGGGGCGCTGCGGCGCGTTTGGAGACAATCCCAAAGGGCTTGGCAAGGTGATGGGGTGGTTCATGGCTCTCTCCTCCATGGGGTTGGTGCCTTTGGACAGCGGCCACAAACCACTTCTGGCCGTTCTACAAAGGCATCCCATCGGCGGCGCAGCGCGTGGTTTGGTCTCTGCGCCACGCCGCCGATGTCTGGCCCTGGGTCAAAGCAAGCGCTGTGCCGCCCTTGAATGATTTGTCACTGACTGACGCTTTGGGGCTTGGTGCCGGTGATGGCCGCGTTGGTGTGGATGAACGCTGCCCCACCAGGGGCATCTTTTATCCGCTTTGGGTGGGCAAAAGATTGGCCTTGGGTGGGCCTGTATGTGAGCGCGGGCACCTGCGAAATCCCAGTGTTTTGAGGCGTTGAGGGTTTTGGAAGGGTGGGGCCAGATGGGGCGAGGCTTGACAATGCAGAAGCTCGGTCGTTACACCCCATGCTGAACGCGTTGAAGCGTAAGAAGAAACAAAGGAAGTCTCTGCGGTCGTGGTGGGGCTCTTATGGTCCCGTCTTGCAGGGCGCGCATGGGGTTGGTTTTCCTTCACTGAGGGCCGCCTCGCAGACGCTGCGTGCCTGGATGCCTTGCCTGCGATCCGTCTTTCCTAGTTCCTTGCATGACAAGCGGCCCAAAGCGGCGCCGCTGAAGATTTTTCGCCAGCAGGAGGCAGAGAGATATGTCTACCATTGTGCCGATCAACCAACTCATCGATGAGCTGCCCACCGGTGGTGCGACCACGGCGGTCTTGCGCGCGCTGGACTTCATCGTGCCGGGTCAGTGGGTCAACGACACCAGCTTTGATGACATGGTCCGCCGCGTGACCGGTGAGACCGATGACGACGTGGTGGCGCAGGTCGCCGGTCGCACCGTGGTGCTCTTTCTGGATGAAGAGCAGGGGCTGAAGTACCGCCGCGCGCTGAAGATCTTCAGCATCGTGGACACCGTCGATCAGGTGGCTGCGGCCACGGCCATGGCCAGCAAGATCGGCCAGAACTTCTCCTTCCTGGGCTTCCTTGACAAGCTGACGCCGAAGTCGGACACCACCCAGGCCATTGACGCCGGCCTGAAGCTGGTGGCCGAGATCAGCGCCTTCATGCTCCTCAACGGCCTGCCCAAAGACGGCCTGGGAGACTTTGTGGAGTCCCTGGGGGACTACGGCAAGGCGGATTTGATGCGCCTGGCCGCCTGGGTGGCCATTGATGGCCTGGTGCCGCTTGGCCCCGACTTCATGGAGAAGATCATCAGTGGCATCGACGGGCTGACCTCCAACAGCGGCGGCGGCAACAAGCTCTACGACGCGCTCTCCGACTACGTCCCCGGCGACAGCGCCGCCGAGAAGCAGGGCTTCATCAAGAACGCCATGTCGTCCTCGGCCGGTTGGGTCAAAGGCTTCGTGGATGAAAAGGGCCTGACCCAGGATCTGGTCGTGGGCAAGATCAAGAGCTTTGTGAACGTGGCTGACAGCGGCCTCGATTACCTGGCCGCTGGTCTGGACGCCACCACCAACTACTTTGAGCACACCGGCACCCAGACCGTGGCCCGCTTTGCCATCATCGACGCCTACGGTCAGATTCAGGCCGAAATGGCCCAGCAAGCCATCGCCGCCGCCCAAAGCCACGCCGAGATGGCCCAGGCCGCCCGCCACAGCTCCCCCATCGAGAGCCACTCCTCCATGCGCGCCGCCGCCGCCAGCTCCAGCAGCAAGCAGCGCCTGCGCGCCATGGCTGTCGCCGCCGCGCTCGGCGCCATGGCTGACGGCGAGGTCGATCCCGACGAAGAAGACATGGTCCTCAAGGCCGTCTCGGATGTGCCCCTCTTTGCGGGCATGGGCGATGAGCAGATCCTGGCCCTCGTCCATAAGGCCGTTGGCCTGATCGACCGCCGGGGCTACGAGTCCGCCATGGGCTTTGTCGCCAGCGCCCTCAACAGCGTCGAAGACCGCGAAACCGCCTTCGCCCTGGCCGCCTCGGTCCAATACGCCGACGACGACATCACCGCCGAAGAAGGCGCCCTGATCTTCGACTTCGGCGAAGTCCTCGGACTCTCCCAGGATCGCGCCCAGGCCATCATCAACGCCATCGAATCCACCCTCTCCTCCGCCTCCTTCGAAGAAGACTGGGATGAGGATGCATGGGGCGAAGACGACTGGTAGTCTGTTTGGGACGGCCCTGATGGCGCCAGACACCACACGAGTCGCTCGCAATAGCGCTGCTATGGCTTCGCTCCCCGTGAGGCGTCTGACATCCATCATTGCTCGCCCCAAACCCGTGGCTTTTTCTTTTTGAATTGGTTGGGTTTGGCGTCAGGCCTTTAATGGCTTGGCAGCCTGCGGCTCATTTCTGATTGGGCCCCTGCACTCATCATTGCTCGCCCCAAACCCGCAGCATCTTTCTATTTTAAAGTGCTTGGGTTTGCGTTGGACCCATGGAGGCCTGACGGCCTGCGAACACCCCAAACTCACAAATCCACAGTCCGCACGACTCGACCACCCCAAACGAACCACTTTCGCCAACATGCCCCACTCGTCCCGGCGAAGCCAAGAACCCACCCATCACAAATGCCATAAGTGAGCGAAGCGAACGAACCACAAGGAAGCCAAGCGCAGCGCCGGCGACCGAACCACAAGCGCAGCGCCAGCAAGCGAACCGAAAGCAAGTCCAGCGAAGCGCAGACGCCGCGAACTCGATCACGTGAGTCCCTCACGTGATCGGCGGGTGTCCCTGGGCGAGGTAGGAGCGGTAGACTTGGGAGCGGAGTTCGGCGCCTGCGGCGGAGATGATGAAGATGGCGGGGAAGACGCCGATGAGGCACATCAGGTAGCCGAGCATGGCGACGGGGATGGAGCCGATGCCGATGATGATGTTGCCCACGAGCATGTCTTTGGCCATGTGGGAGACGTTGTCTTTGAGGGCGCCGAAGTCGAAGGCGGCGCTGAATTGGCCGGTGTGTTCGACGCGGAGCATGGCGACCTGGATGATGGCGCCGAAGGCCCACATGGCGCCCATGAAGAGGCCCATGACGACGACGGCCAGCAAGACGGTCAGGAGGACGCCGACGAGGCCGCCCAGATCGCCCAGGATGCTGACCAGCGCGGTGGTGATGACGGCGGAGACGAGGAAGCCGCCGAAGATGACGCCGGCCATGATGAATTGGGCGAGCATGACCATGGGGAAGATGAAGAGCAGCCCGGCCAGGAAGGGTTGGAGGCCGAGGGAGAGGAGTTCACCGAAGCGATCGAAACTCAGTTCCGGCAGAGTCTCTTCATCGCCTTCGACGCGCAGGCGTTGGAGTTCAATGAGCCAGCCATTGACGACGATGGGGCCGACAATGGGGATGAACATCATCAGCGCGCCCAGGCCCACGGTGGGTGTCCAGTTGGCGTACTTGAACAAGTAGGTGAAGCACGACAGATACCTGCCCATGGGCGTCTCCTTGGTTGGGGTGGTGTGTGCGACCACAAATCACCTTAAAGAGTGATGGTGGTGCGTTGGCCTGTCAATGGCCCAGAAGTTGCGATTTATTCTTTGAAAAGACAAGCAAAGGGGCATTGACAGGGCTCTGAACATGGATACAGTTAACCAGTCATTTGTTCAGAGGTTCAGTGGCCGCATTTTGAAGACGCGCGTGGGGCGTTGAAGTGCTGCTGAATGCAAACAATCCAAGGAGGATGTCGATGCCATTTCCATTGCCTGTGTTGGCGGTCGGTGTGGGGGCTGTGGCCCTGGGGAGCGGTTTTGTGGCGGCGCGCGGCGCCAAGCGTCTGGGTCGGTGGGTGCGCAAACGCCGGGCTGACGCGGCAGCGTCTCGCAAGCTGACCCTGGAGCCCTGGGTCTTGAGTGTGCTCTTCAGCCACGCCGCCCGGCTGCTGGGCTTGAACGAGCCCGTGGAGTTGGTGCTGGACGAGAGCCAGACCTGTCTGGCGGCGCTGGAGGGCCAGTCGGTGGTGGTCAACCCCGACATTCTGGTCGACTGTCTCAACCAGGCGCCGGTTGAGAGCGACACGGGCCGGGCGATCATCATCGCGGTCTTTGCCAGGGAGTTGGCGCGTTTGCGTCTGGAGCGCAGCGTCCCATCGAGCTTGAAGCAGCGCAGCGCCTCTTTGGGCGGCGCGACGACCACGCCGATGTGGCTGGCGGGTTGGACGCTGGGCAAGGGTGGGTTTGAGGCCCACGACGCGCACAGCGCCATCGACGCGCTGGCGATGTCGCCGCTGGGCATCCAGCAGACGACCGACGGCGACGCGGGGCAGTTCCTTGATGGGCACAGTGCCGGGATTCTGGAGTAGTTGGAGTCGTTGGAGTGGTTGGAGTAGCAGGTCTGCGCTTGGCGCAGGCATGTTCAATGGACGCCGTTGAGCGCGTTGACCACGGTCAAGACATCGCCGATGGAGTAGAAGTCCACGGTGATGAAGTTGGGCAGCTTGCCGCTGGCGTTCTGGCACTGCTCGGCGCGCTGACCAAGGAGCGGGTTGTGGTTGACCTGCTCGGCCAGCTCGGGCAGCCCGATCGGGTTGGTCAAGAAGTGGTTGAAGATGAAGAGCGCGTTGTTGGTGTCGCCCCGGTTGGGGTTGCAGGTGAAGTCCTCGGCGCTGCGCGCGCTGTAGTGGGTCTCCCAGGCCAGCGACCACACATCCAGGTGCCAACCGGTCTGCGAGCCTTCCCGATCGGTCAGGACCACCAGGCGCTCCCCGGCGTCGATCATCTCTTCAAGCGTGGGCCAGTCCTGCCCCTGTCCTTCGGGGCGGTGGTAGAGGTGGGGGTTTAAGCCGCTGTCTTCAAAGGCCTGCTGGGTTTGTTGGGCGCTGATGTAGCTCTCAAAGATGATCGTCACCACCTCGCGGGGGTTGGCGGCCAGAAAAGCCTCGATCTCTGCCAGCCCTTCGACCAGGGGCTGGGAGCCTGCCAGACACACGCCGTGACAGAGCATCGTTTGTCCATCTTCCAGGTAGGTGTCGAGCATCAGCGCGCGCACGCCCGCGGCAAGCTGGCGAGCGATGGAGTGGTGCTGATTGGGGCCGTGGAAGCCGCGATCGGTGTTGGCCATGGCGTTGTGCGTGGTGGCGTAGGCGACTTGATCAAAGCGCCGCCCGCACAGCTGCGACCACCCATTGCAGCCGTTGGGATCGGGCAGCGCCTCCGCAGACCTTGGCGAAGGCTCGGCGGCGGGGCCAGTCCAGGGCAGGCCCTGATCACCATTGGGTGCACCTGCGGTGTCCTCGGAAGGATCTGCGCAGCCCCAGCAGCAAGCCGCCAGCACCCCGCACAAGATCGCGGTGGGAATGTATGTGCCCCAAGAGTTCATTGCTCTACTTCAACACAAGCCGAGCTGCCATGACAAACCCCCAGCCAGGAATCCCACCATGCCACGCTCCATTTTTGCCCTGGGCATTGGCGCCGCGCTCTTGTTTTTGCTGAGCGCTTGCGAGCGGCCAAACCCGTCCCCAGGTCCAGCCCCAAAGCCGCCTGCGGCGTCTGCCAAACCCGCAGCGGCGAAGGCCTCGGAGTGGCTCAAAGGGCAGACTCACCTCCACTCCAACCGCTCTGGGGACAGCCAGACGCCGCCCGAAGAGGTGGTGGCGTGGTACGCCAAGCACGGCTATGACTTTATTGTCTTCACAGACCACGATTTCATCACCGATCCCCCGGCGCACCCAACTCTGCTGGCCTTACCGGGGGTGGAGTTGACCCAGAACAGCCGCGATTGTCAGCCGCCGCCGTTGCCGGGTCGGGCTTGCTTGCTGCACGTCAACGCGCTCTTTGTCGAACCGCCCGACCAACGCCGGATCGTCTGGCCAAGGACGGGCTCCAAGGAGCGCGAGGCGATCTACGGCCGGGCGTTGGCGCTGACCAGGGAGCTTGGCGGGCTGGCCCAGATCAACCACCCCAACTTTCATTACGGCGCCGATGGGGCGCTGATCACATCGCTGGCCATGGGCCACCAGCCTCTGCTCCTGGAGATCGCCAACGAGGCCGTGGACTCCAACAACGCCGGTGACAAAGCGCACCCCTCAACCGAAGCGCTCTGGGATCGGGCGCTGAGCGCCGGGGCCAGGGTTTATGGCGTGGCCACCGACGACGCCCACCACTACAACGACGCGCAGGCAGTGCGGGCCCGCGGGGAGATGGCCTACGAGGGCGATCGGGGCTTTGTGATGGTGCGGGCGGCGCGCGATCCGGCGTCCATCCGCAAGGCGATGGAGGAAGGGCGGTTTTACAGCTCCAACGGGCTGATCCTGGCCGATGTCCGACAGGCTGGAGGCTCGCTTCATGTGATGGCCGACCCCAAAGGGCCCGCGGTGACGATCACCTTCATCGGCAAGGGGGGCAAAGTCCTGGCCACGCACCAGGGCCACAGCGCCTCACACAAGGTGCCGGGCGCAGCAGCGGGGGATTATCTTCGGGCGGTGGTGAGCGACCCTCAGGGCAAAAAAGCCTGGGTGCAGCCTGTGTCTGGACGCTGGTGACCCTCTGAGGCGACCCTTGCCTTGCACCATATCCACGCCAGGAACGCTCTGCAGGGAGAGACAAGAAACAAAAAACCTCCAGGGGCCTGCCATCGTGTGGAGGTCTGGAGGTTGAACGGTGCGTCCCTGAGGGTCAAAGGGGCCTACAGGGAGCAGGGACGAGCCTTTAGATCAGGCTTCGGCCGGGATGATCGAGACGCGCTTTTTGTTGCGGCCCTTGCGGGAGAACTCGACGGTGCCGTCCACGAGGGCAAAGAGCGTGTAGTCACGACCCATGCCGACGTTGTTGCCGGGGTGAATCTTGGTCCCCAGCTGACGCACGATGATGTTGCCGGCGCGAACGTTCTCGCCGCCGAATTTTTTCACGCCACGGCGCTGACCTTCGGAGTCGCGACCGTTGCGGCTGCTGCCTTGTCCTTTCTTGTGAGCCATGATGCCCTCCGATGGTGCGAGTTACGCAGAGATCCCAGTGATCTCCACGCGGGTGTAAGCCTGACGATGACCGCGCTTCTTGCGGGAGTTTTTACGCCGGCGGCTCTTGAAAATGATGATCTTACGACCGCGACCCTGCTTGACGACGGTGGCCTTGACCGAGGCGCCATCCACCAGGGGGCGACCGATTTTGACATCGTCGCCACCAACCATCAAAACTTCGTCGAACGTCACTTCGCTGCCTTCTTCGACAGACAGCCTCTCAATGTTGAGCACGTCGCCCTGCTGGACGCGGTACTGCTTGCCGCCCGTCTTCACCACTGCATACATTCTGCCACCTCATCCGCCGCAACCCTTTTTATAAACCATCCATGCGCACAAATCGGAGCTTCCTCTATTGGCCCCCAGGAGGGTCGCTCGCCATCTTCCATGGCGCCCTGAGGCAGCGCATCAGCTCCACGCGCTCTTTGCCCACCGTCCACAAGATCTCTGGGGTTCAGCGATCCGATCCGATAGGGCGCGACAACTTAACCGGTCAGCCTCCCCCCGTCAAGCCTTGCACATGGTCTTTGTGACGATCGGCTCAAAACCCCCACTTTGGGGCGCGCTTGCGGCCTTGTGCTATGCTTTGATGATGGACCCAACGCGGGCGACAAACCGGGCCAATGTCGGCCTGCGCGTCTTAAGGAGGCGATGTGCGAGCGATCTTTGAGGTATGGCCTGCGTTGGAGGAGCGCGTCCCGTGGGTTGAACTGGGCCACTTCCCAACCCCAATTGAATCTCTGGACGCCGCGCTGGACGACATCGCGGGCGGACAGGGGCGCGCCTGGGTCAAACGCGACGATCGCACCAGCCCCATCTACGGCGGCAACAAGGTCCGCACCCTCGAAGTCCTCTTTGGGGACGCCATCTCCAAGGGCGCCACGCACATCTACTCCACCGGCGCGTTTGGCTCCAACCACGCCACCGCCACCGTCTTGCACGCCCCAGCGGCGGGCCTTAAGCCCGGCGCGGTGCTCTTCCCGCAGCCTCGCTCGGACACCGCCGTCGCCAACCTCAAGGCCATCCTCCAGGCCAGACCCCAACTGCTGGCCCTGCCCCACTGGTCGACGCTCCCGATCGGCATATGGGCCGCCCGCAGACGCCATGGGGCCGGGGGACGAAGCGCTGTGATGGTCCCCGGCGGTGCCACGCCGCTGGGCGGCCTGGGCTACGTATCGGCAGGGCTGGAGCTGGCCATGCAGGTTCGCGACGGCGCGGCGCCTGCGCCCAAAGAGATCATCGTCGGCGTGGGCTCTACCTGCACCACCGCGGGGCTCCTGGTCGGGCTTCATCACGCCGCGCGGCAAAACATCGGCTGGACGACTGCACCGAACGTGCGCGCCGTGCGGGTGACGCCCTGGCCCGTCACCAGCCGACGCCGGATCGCCTGGTTGGCGCGCAAAGTCAGCCTGCTGCTGGCCGATCTGCTGGGCGATCCACAGGCACAGATCGCCTACAAGACACTTTTGGGCTCACTTCAGGTTGATGGCCGCTTTCTGGGCAAAGGGTATGGATTTCCCACCGAGGGCGGCCACGAGGCGATCGCACGTTTTGAGCGCCTTGACGGCCTCAAGCTCGACACAACCTACAGCGCAAAGGCCGCCGCTGCCGTGGTGGACGCGGTCAAAGGCCAAGAGCGGGGGCCGCTGCTTTACTGGGCCACCAAGTCCACCGCGCCGCTGCCCGAGGGCGATCCTGACGCCCTGGCGCAGGCTCCGTGGCTGATGCGGCGCTGGCTGGGCTCTGTCTGATCAATTGTATGAACGCAGAGCGTCGGTTTTACCGAGCTTGGTGTGTCACACAAGGACAGTGCAGTGACAAGAAGCTGGACGAAAGGGTTCAAAGTGCCTATGTCAGTAGGCGCGTCTGTTGTCACGCGTTGTTTGCGCCCAATGGGTGTGTCAGCGCATCAAAAAAGCAAAGCCGGCGAACGAACTGACGCGATCGTCGCCGGAGATTGCAAAAATGCCTCCCGGCGACGGCTCACGGCACCGGGAGGGGTACAAGCGAAGGGAAGACAGACCCCATGGCCCAGAAAACGTTTAGCAAAGAGGCATCACGCAACACATCCAGCTCCGGTGGAGGAGGTTTCCGAGGTGGAGGCGGCGGCGGCAAGCGCCGCAAAGGAGGCGGCGGCGGTGGCCCCGGCGGCGGCAAGAAGAAGCGGCCGCGCGCGGTCAAACTCGACGCCGAAGCCAAAGTCGAAATGAAGCGCTTGATGGAAGTCGAGTGCCTGCGCAAGCCCATGGCCAGGCGCATCGCCGCCGGCGAAATGAGCTTTGCGGAGTTCAAGATGCGCTACCCTGCCGAGTTCGCTCGCAGCTACCGCGCCAAGAACCTCCTGCAACAAAACCCGGAGATGACCCGCGCCAGGGCATTCTGGTTGGCCGAAGACAGCAAGCGCATCGAAGCCATGCGCGAAAAACAGATCCGCACTTTTGCCACCCACACTGGCCTGAGCATGGAGCTCTCCAAGGCGATCGCCACCGGCGAAAAAAGCCTCGGCTCGCTGGCCGGCGAAGACAACCGCTGGGCCTTCATCTGGGACCGCGCCAAGGGGCGCATCAAAGCCGCCGCGGGCAACGGCATCAAGCTCAGCCCCATGCAGGCGATCCGCTGGGCGCGCGGTGACTTCGGGCTGCCCTTTGGAGCCGACGAAGACCCCGACGCCATCGAGGCCAAAGGCCAGGAACTGCACGACAAATATCCCTTCATGAAGAAGCGCCATACGCGCCGTATGGCCCGCTTCGAACTCGACCTCGACGGCCTGGCCAAGGTCGCACCGGCCAACTGCGGCTGGGGCCCGCGCGCGCTGGAGATCTGGGAGCGCTTCCCCGGTCACCACCGCAAATTTGTGCGCCTGATGGGCATGATGGACCTGGGCGATGAAGACGTCGCCGAGTTCATTGAAAAAACCGCCCCCGCACGCGATCGCTACCGCGACCTGGCACAATCTGAGCGCCACTACCACTTCCGCCTCTACGACGGAAAGTTCGACGCCCAGTTTGTCCATGACGACAACCCCTTCTCCTGGCGCCTCAAAGAGGCCCGGCCCGATGAGCGCACCAAGCAGTCCAAGCTCCAAGTGCTCTTCTTCTGCCCCGCCGAGGCCAACGGCGCCGTCTACGGCCTGGCCGCCAAAGACGACGAGGTCGCCGAGCGTACCCTCGACGCCGCGCACGACGCCACCGATCGCCTGGATCAGCAGGTCATCATTGAGGCCGTTGAGCGCGCCCAGGAAGCCGAGCGTGAGCTGCGCATCACCCTGCGCAATGGCACCATCTTCGAAGGCGTCCCCACCTGGTCGTCGCCCTTCGAGGTCCAGCTGCGGCTCAAAAACAACGCCTGGGTCATGATCCTCTTCCACGGCATCTACCACATCGAAGCCACCGGCTGACCCTCCACCCCCCCCTGCCAGGTTGCGCCCATCGCACCGCGCGGTTTGACAAATGGGCCCGGCGGCGGCCAAACACAAAGCACGCCGCCGCAACAAGCCCATGACGTGGGCAAAGGCACCATGTCCCACCGCAACCTGGCCCAGACACCGTGTCCCTCACCCTCCACAGCACCCTGCTCGCGACGCTCGCTGCGGCGCTCTTGCTGCTGATGCCAGCCTGCGGCCAGTCCGTCGACGCACCGCTCGAAGCGCTGCCGCCGCTGGACTGCCCCACCATCGACCAAACGCTCGCCGGCACGCTCGAAGCCATCGCCGATGGACAGACGCAGGCCATGTCCGAGGTCCTCGAAGAGGCGGTGGCCATCGAGGGACAAGACGACCCCATAGCCAGACTGCTGAGGCTGATCCTGGCGCTGGTGCAGCGCGGCGACCTGGGGCAAGTGACCGGGGCCGCCGAGGGCCTCGACGTCCAGGCCCTTGATCTGGACGCGCTGGGCTCGGTGCTGGCCGACGCGCTGCGCCCGTTGACCCCCCAGGAAGGCCGGGATCCAGCCGTGGTCCAGGATCGCCTGCTGGCCCTTGAGGGCATCCTCGAGGCCGCCGACACCTGCCCACAAGGCTCCCTGACAGGCCTTGTGCGGGGGCTGCTCGACGACAGGCCACTGATCGACGCGCTGGCCCAGGTCCTGCTCTCCGAGCGCTTCTGGGCCTTCTTTGCCCCGCTGACCGACCCGGCCATTGAAGACGCAGGGCGTCGCGCGGTGTCCACCCTCCTCGACCAGATCTTCAACATCCTCACCCGCGATCCGTTTGACATCCAGGCGCTGGCTGGGCCGCTCAACACCATCATGCCCATCGACGAGCCCCCCATGGAGGATCTGGTCAGGGAGTTGGAGCGGCACCTGGTGGCCGATGGCGGCCTGATGCCCATCTCGACCGTTTTGGCGTGCGTCGATGGCGTCGAGCGACAAACCAGCCAGGAGCGCACCATCACGGGCAGAGACATGATCTCTGACCTGCTCTACAACGTGTTGGCGGCCTTTGGCCCCGATCCGCTGGCGCTGCTTGCGCCGCTGCTGGCCCAGGACAGCGATCCAGACGCGCTGCTGGGCGCTGTCGATGGCCTGCTGGCGCTCATCAACGAGGATCTGGAGCTGCGCGCCGAGATCCTGGCGCTGCTGGACTTCTTCCTGGCCCCCGAGCGCGCCGGGCCGATCCTGCAAGGCGCTGTGGCGCTGCTCGACGCCGGGGCGTTGGCCGAGTTCGCCAACCTCTTTGCCGACATCGCCGCCGAGCAGTGCCAGGCCTCCCCCCAGGCCCTCTCGCTGCGCCTTGGCCTTTGACATTCCATCGCCCGATGGTGTTGAACAGACACAACACCAGCACATGACGCCGCATGCGGCAGAGATCGGTGCGGACCAGGCTTTGGCATAACGCGGCCTGGTGAGACATGGCATGGGGAGCAACCCCCTGCACCTGCGGTTTTGTCGATGCCTTCAACCTGTACCCACAAGCCCCTGTCCCTGATCCTTGCCGCCGCGGTGGTGATGGGGTGGTCTGCCGTCGCTGCGGCGGGCCCGTTTGAGCTCTTTGGTTTTGGGGCCAGAGCGTCGTCCCTGGGCGGCGCCATGACCGCCAGCGCCGACGATCACACCAGCCTCTTCTACAACCCCGCTGCGCTGACCCTCCAGCCCGACACCTTCGTGGGGGCCGACATCTACCTCTCGTTGGCCTCGCTGGACGTGAACCTGGACCAGCCCGTGAACGACCCCGCGCTGGAGCCCGCCGCCGTGGACAACCACATGGGCTTTAGCGTCGGCGCGGCCTTTGTCAGTCGGTTGGGGGGCGTGCCGGTGGCGCTGGGCTTTGCCGCCGGGGTGCCGATCGGTGGGGTCTTTGATCTGGAGCTGCTCGACCCCCAGATCCCCCAGTGGACCCGCTACGACGCGCTGCCGCGCAAGCTGCACCTGTTGGCGGGGCTGAGCGTTCAACCCGCGCCCTGGCTGCACCTGGGCCTGGGGGCGCAGTCGCTGGCCAGCCTCCAAGGGGGCGCAACCTTTGAAATGGACGCCGCCAACGAGGTCGTCGCCCGTCGAGACGCGACCATCGAACTGCTCCACACGCTGGCCCCCACCGCCGGAGTCTTGATCAACCCCGGCGCGGGCCTTCGGCTGGGTGTGAACTACCGGGCGGCCATGGCGCTGGACTTCGATCTGCCGATCGCCTTTGAGTTTGGGCAGGACGCCGAGGTGGTGCTGGGGGTGGCGGGCATCACGCTCTATGTCCCCCACCGGATCGCCACCGGCCTGGCCTGGGATCTGGAGGCCACCACCGGGGCGCCGGTGACGCTCAGCCTCGACGCCGCCTGGGAGCTGTGGAGCCAAAGCCCCGACCCGGCGCTGGAGTTGCCCATCGACACCCGCGGGGACGCCCCCGAAGGGCTGGGCCTTGGCGACGCGCTGGATTTTGAACTGGATGCTGCTGGAGATCCGCGCCACCGCGACACGCTCAACCTCTCAGGGGGCCTCGAAGTGCGGGTTCTGGACTGGCTGACGCTGCGCGGCGGCTACGGGCACCGGCCCGCCACCACCGCCGCCCAGCAGGGGCTGTCCAACTACATCGACAACGACGCTCACGTCGTGGGGCTCGGCGCCGGATTGCGCCTTCCCGATCCGATCTCTGCCAAACACGCGGTGCACCTCGATCTATCGACGCAGTGGACCGCCATCACCGACCGGCGCACCCAGAAAACCAACCCGGACGATCCGATCGGGGGCTACAGCGCTGGAGGATCAATTGTGACCTTCACCGCCACAATCCGGCGCGGCGCCTCACCCGACCAAGTCGACCGCTGATCGTCAATGAATCTTGGTGGGGTTTCGCCCCGGATCGATCGGTTCTCGCTGCACAAAGGTGGCCTGCTCCTGGTGCCAGTGCAGCACCTCATCCTCGCCGTACTGCCAACAAAAAAAGGCGGGCTTGCCGCCGATCAGCGCCGGAAAATCCACGTGGCCCTGGTGGAGGTCCTTGACCAGCGCGCCCAACATGTGGATGGCGGCCAACTCGTGGTTGGTCTCATCAAGGAAGCGGGCAAAATCGGCCTTGAGCCGACCGCTGTGCGGGGTATCGCGGGGGCTGGGGCGCCACTGGCCAGCGCGGATGTCCACGCCCAGACTCTTAAGCTCCTGCCCGACCTCTCGCAGGCGCGCCTGATGAGCAAAAATCCGGGAAAAACGCATCTTCAAGGTGGGCACCAGGTCGTTGGCCTGGGCCAGCGTAAAGACCTGGCGGCCCTGGGGGTCTTTCATGGACGTCTCCAATGCCATCACAGATGGCTTGATTGTCACAGAGCGCCTCCTTATACTCGCTCGCGCTTCGGCGCGGGCCCAACAAGGGACACGCCGCTCCACGGTACCAACCCGACTATGGCGCATCAAGGCCAGGTCGGCCACGGGCTGCACAGGCTCCACACGGTTGTGGACCGCTGCATCCAAAACATGGCCAGACCTGAAGAACAAGCAGGAGACCGTAGATGGTCAAGCCCAGCGAAGAAGAAGAAAAGTACTTCCAACAACAAGAGATCGATCGCCGCAAAGAGGCCCAACTGGCCAAAGAAATCGAGGCGCTCAACAAACAGGAAGCCACCAAAGTGGCCGACGTCCTGGGGATCGACGATCAAGATTTGGCGCTGGAGCTGGTGGGCCTTGGGTTCTCCAGCGAGACCGCTGGCGTCTTTCCGCTGCTGCCGCTGGTCTACGTGGCCTGGGCCGACGGCAACGTCACCAGCGCCGAGCGCAACCAGATCCTCGACCTGGCCCGCGATCGCGGCGCCAAAAAGGGCAGCGCTGGCTTTGCCTTCCTGAGCGATCTGCTTGAGAAACCCCTCAAGCCCTCGTTCTTTGACACGTGCATCAAAACGATCCGCAAGATCTTTGAAAGCATGGACCCCGCCAAGACCGAGCACGCCAAACAAGACCTGGTCTCGCTGAGCCTCTCGGTCGCCGAGGCCTCCGGCGGCTTCCTGGGCCTCTTTGGCAACAAGGTCAGCGACGATGAGCGCAAGATCATCGAAGACATCGTCAGGGATCTCAAACTTCAGGACAGCGCCGCCGCCTCCAGCTTCATGGACGCGCTGGGCAAGTGACCACAACCATGGATCCACTCAACGCCCCACTGCTTGAGCGCCTGCGCTGCCCCGACACCGGCCAGCGCCTGCGTCCGCTGAGCGAGCAAGAAATGCAGACCCTGCGCGAGCGCGTCGACGCCGGCCAACTGCGCTCTCTGACGGGCCAGCCCATCACCCAGGCCCCGGCCCACGGGCTGATGCGCCAGGACGAGCAACGGATCTACCCCGTGGGGCGCTTTGCCCTCCTGCTCTCCACAGACGCCATCGCGTGGACCCAGGATCACTGAGCCCGCGCCGCCTCTGCCCCACCCCTGCCATCAACGACCGACCTCAAAACACCGAGGTCCTCTGTCCAAAGGCAGCAAACAAACAAAAGTTCAGTCTTGCAAATACACTTATGCGCATTCAAACTTTTGGCGGATGGAGTAAATCCTGTCATACTCGACAAACGGCGAAAATCGCCCAATGAAGGCACGTCACAACGTGCTTTTAAAGCGACTTTGAGCCGTGAGCGTACGAAGAACAATGTTTCCGCCGTGGGGCAACGGAACAATGGACGGGTGGGTGCAGCATCACCACCGCCAAAAAAGAGAATGAGTGATTCGGTCACAGAACGTTGATCAGCGATGGACTGCGGGCAACTTGACTGTGAAACAAAGAGCGCAACACCGGCCAAATGGCACCGGTCATGCGGCGCACTTAAGACGCAGACAACCTCAGCAGTTCAGAGCACACAGCAAAGATGCGTGACCGAAACCACTCGTGAAGTCGGGGCCAGCTCAAAGGACCATGTCAAAGCACCGCAAAGCTCTGTTGAAAGCCGCAGGCGCACTGGCCGTGCTCTACCTCGTGTGGTTGTCGACCAACATCATGAACATACTGCCTGAGGGACCATGGTCCAGGTGGTATGTGGGTTTTGGGATCCTGGGGGTGGCCACCGCACTGGCGTTTGTGGCACTGCGCAAATCCAACACAGAAGCCGCCAGGAGCGACGCCGCACCGACCACGCGCGCGGCCCAGCCCCACAGGCGCGCTGGACAAACCACAGCGCCCCCCGCGCCCCGGCGCGGACCGCCCAACGTCTTCTCGCCGACCGACGGCATGGCCTTCGAGGCCCCGGCGCCGCCTCCCTCGCGTCGCCCCCTGCCCCAGGCCGCCCAAGACCCCGAGGACTTCTACGACGATGAAGACGACTCGGGCGATCAACTCTCAAAAGACGGCAACAACCCCCCCTACAGCCCCAGAATATTGACCCCCGCGCCGTCTTCAGTGGCCCCACCTCCAATGGGCGCTGAGGTTCCGGGGCTCTTGCCCACCGCCGATCTGGTGGGGGGCTTTGGCGCGTCTCCAGCCCCCGTCAATCAAGCCACCGTGCTCGACGTCAGCGACCCCTCAAGCCACGACCCCAGGGCGCTGACGCCGCCGCCGCCCGGCGCCAATTGGGGCGACCCCCGAGGCGCACAGCCCGAGCAATCCAAAGACAACATCCAGATCATGGCGTCTTACGCCTCGGAGCCCTCGCCGCAATCCGAGCGGCGAAACATGGAAGACGCATCGCTCCAGTCCATCGACGCGGCCATCCGCCAGTACACCGTTGAACTCTATGACGTGGAGGAACACGATGATCTGTCGCGGACGATGGACGAGGTGTTGAACATCCAGGCGATGTTCCAGCAACAACAAACCGCCACCGCCCAGACGGTCGAACCCAACCCCAACGACAGCTCCCTTAAAAAGTCGCGCCTGGAGGCCCTGCGCAACAAGCTCGGCAGCAACTCATCGATGGGAGACGCGCTGGGACAAAACCCGGGAGACTCGGGGCTGGGCAACGCCCTCAATCCCGCTGGACCGGCGTCGTATCACGGGGCCTCGACCCTTGAAGAGCTGCTCAGCGTCGCCGCCCCCACAACCTCCGCGCCCTCTTCATCCAGCCCGCTGCCAGACAACCCACAAGCCGCCCCAGACGCCCCGTACATGAGCCCCGCCCAGGCCGCCAACGCAGCCCAGGACATCCACGGCGTCGTGCTGGAACCATTCCTGACCGGCTTTGGCGCCATGGACCGGGATGAACTCAACGAACTGTGGCAGAACTACGTCGAGACCAGCCTGTCTTGCGGCAAACCGCCCTCCAAGCTCAAATACCGGCGCTTCTACCGCCAACTGCAGCAGCACCACGACGCCATCCAGGAGCAATACGCCTGCTCCAGCATCCGCTTTCGCATCAAAATCAAGAACGGCAAACCGGCCCTGAGCGCCAGACCCGCCTGATCGCGCCCCAACACCGACAAACACACAGAATTGATGCCCGCGTATAAAAGCTGCGCAAGGACCGGGAGAATCACCCCGCAGGGGCGATCCTGAAGGTCTGGATCCGCCCAGACTCCATGATCACCGTCAACTCGTGGGCTCTGGAGATGAGCTTGATCGGCCTCTCGGGCAGGCGGTAGGGATTGGCCAGGCGACTGTCGGACGGCGCGTGGGGCAGTGACCAGACCACCAGACCATGGGGCTGCTGGGCCTGGGGATCGTGGCTGGTGGCGATGATGGCGCCCGAAGCGTCTGCGGTGAGGTGGGCAATGGACCATCGCTCAAGGCGACGGGTTTGTCGCTGGCCATCGGCGCTGACCTCAATGACACCGCCGTGCGCGTGGGGCACAACGGCGTTGCCGTGCGCATCAACCACCATCGCCCCGGAACCGACCGCTTCCAGCGCCGCAGACCAGCGGGCACCGGGCTCATCGGGGTGGTGCAGGCTAAGGCGCTGACCGTCATGACTCCACAAGCGGCCATCGCCCCGGCTCGCCAGCGCCCGCGCGGGGCCCTCAAGGCGCCAGCGGCAAACCTCTCCCCCGTCGGTGCCCACCACGCACAGTTGCCCATCGGCGAGCCCCACGGCCACCTGCCCGGGCTGGTTCTGAACCAGATTGGTGCACGGGGCAGCGCCGAGGTTGGCCGTCCACAGCTCATGGCCATCGACGCTCAAACCCGTCAGGCCAACGCCGGGATCCACAAAAATGCTCTGGGACCCGATGCACAGCGGCCAACTGACCGGGCCTCGCTCCAGGCCCAGGCGCCACAACGGGCGCTGGCCATCGACGCCGTAGAGAAAGGCGCTGGCCTCCTGGTCCGAGTCGGGCTCATGCACCATGACCAGGGCTTGCTCAAGGTGGTGGTTGGCGACGATCAGCCCGTGGCCTGCGCCGCCAAGCTGCACCAGGTGTTTGGCCCGGATCGGCTCTGCGGGTTGCGGCCTGGGCCAGGCAAAGACCCCAAAGAGCACGGTGTCGGGGGCCTTACCCTGGCAGACCAGCGCCAGATCCCCCGAGGCCAGCACGGCCGCGTCGATCAACGCCGAGGGCAGCGCCAGCGCATCATCAAGTTGGGCTGTGGCGAGCAACATCATAGCAACCTCAAGTTGGGTTCGGGGTTGAGGATATGGCGCTGGACGAGCTTTCGGGTGGCCGCCGACAGGGGTTGGCCGTCGAGTTCATCGCGCTCGACCCAGCGCACCGTGGGCCCCATCTGCGCAGGCGCCTTTGTACAGGTGGCTTCAAAGGGCTGCACGGTCAACCGGATGTGGGTCAAGATGTGTTGGAGGCGGCTGACGGAGGCGCCAAGGCTGACCTCGAGGCCCATGCTGGTCAGGTGCTCTGCCAACGCCCCTCTCACCTGCCGATCGCCTTGCGTGACGGAGGGCAAGCGCTCCACCTCCACCGAAGGAAACTCCCAAAGGCCCGCAAAGAGCCCCTTATCGGGGCGCTGCACGAGCAAAAATCGCCCGGTGTCGGCCTGCTGGACCATGGCGCAGGCCAGGGCCATGGGCCGCTTGGCCTTGCGCTTGACCTTCAGCGGCAGCTTGGCCACCTGGTCGGTGGCCAACGCCTGGCACCACTTGGACACCGGGCAGCCCTGGCAGTCGGGGTTGCGCGGCGAGCACACCAAAGCCCCGAGCTCCATCATGCTCTGGTTGAAGTCGCGGGCTTGCCCTTCGGGGATGAGCGCCTCGGCCAGCGACCACAGGCGCTTGTTGGTGGCCCCCTCACGGGGATCGGTCTCGATCCCCTCAAGACGACAAAGCACGCGGATGACGTTGCCATCGACGATCGGCGCCGGGAGGTTGAAGGCGATGGAGGCGATGGCCCCAGCGGTGTAGCGCCCCACCCCCGGCAAACTCAGCAGCCCGTCGAGGGTGTCGGGCAACGCCCCATCGTGATGATCGACCACCACGCGCGCGGCGCGGTGCAGCATGTGCGCGCGCCGGTAGTAGCCCAGGCCGCTCCACAGCGCCAAAACATCATCGATGGGCGCGTCGGCCAGCGTCTGCACATCGGGAAAGGCCGCCATCCAGCGCTCAAAGTAGGGAATGACCGTCACAACCTGCGTCTGCTGCAACATGATCTCCGACACCCACACACGGTAGGCCGTCGGCTCCTCTCGCCAGGGCAACGTGCGACGATGGGCCCGATACCAACCCAACAACCCCTGGGACACCTCTGTCATTCGTGTCACACCAACCTCCAATGCATGGACAACCTGACCAGAGCTGGGATGAACCAGCGGATCAACGCTGTCAACAAGGCCAGCGCAGTGGTCAGAGAAGTTGCCACATGCCTACTGCAGTGGCCACCCCAGGTGGCCACCGTAGCCACCAGTGCAGCTTTTTTCACCCGCAAATGTGGCACCAACGTCACAGAAAAGGGGTCCGCGTGCATTAATGCACACCCTTGGCACAACCCAACAAAAGTGGATTGACCCCCGCCAATACGAGATCTGATGCACTGCGCCAAAAAATATGACGCAAGAACACATAAAAAACATAAGGTGGCACGCGGCTTGTATAGGAAAAGGGGCGGAAGGTGGGACCCTGCCAAAGGGAGAGGCGAAGACCCCTACACGCCAAAGCCAGAAACCCACCGGGCCGTCTCGCCAGCGGCCTGAATCCTCTTCACTCACCTTCCTGCGAACCGGGCTCTGACAAGTCTGGTTCGGGAATTCTCGGTCACCAGCCGGCATCACGCCGCGCTCCCTTCGCCTCAGAAACGAGAACAATCTAAGATTGTCACAGCGACCCCAGGTCACACGACCTGGGGTCGCTTTTTTCTTGCTGCCCCCACCCCGTTTGCCATCGCCCCCACACCGCGGTGTATGCTGCGCCCTGGCCACCTGCCCCGCGCAGACCTTGTGCCCGGCACCTGGCCCCCGAGACAATCGCAACCCCACAGCAGCGAGGCCCCGCGGTGTCAGACAACCAAGAGACCATCGTCATGGCCGCCCCCATGCTCAACTACCAGTGCAACCTCAAGGGCTGCTGCTGCAAGGGCTGGGGCATCCCCTTCAAACCCGAGGGCGTCGCCCGACTGGCCGGCGCCATGCCCGCCGATGAGGCCAAAGAGCGGCTTAACTGGGGCATGGAGTTCTTTGTCAACGACAAGCAGGAGATCGAGCGGATTGAACTGGCGCGGCTGCCTCCCGATGACCGCTGCCGATTTTTGGAGCCTGAAGGCCAGTGCGAGATCCACCGCCGCTTTGGCACCGACGCGCTGCCCGATCTGTGCATCAACTTCCCCGCCGTGCCCTACCACACCGGCCAGACCATCGAACTCCACTACGAGGCGGTCTGCCCTTCGGTGCTTGACCAACTGGCCGACCCCACCGTCCCCTACATGCCGACCGCGCTCAGCGCCCAAGAGCACCCCGAGATCGCCATCCGCGCCAGGCGTCCCAACAAGCGCCCCGTCATGCACCTTGGCCAGGCCCAACTTCAGTGGCCCCAGATGGAGACGCTGCGAAACACCGTCTTGACGAGCCTGCAAGACCTCCAGCGCCCAGCCATCGAGCACCTGTGCGCCATCAGCTACGCCTTTGGTCGCCTGCGACAACACGGCGACCCGCAGCGCTTTGAGATCCGCTACGATGAACCCCCGGAACCCTTTTATGACTTCCTTAATACCTGCGCACACGCCCATAGCGGGCTGGCGTTGATCCAACTCTGGCCTGCTTTCAAGCGCTTTGTCTGGGACTTTGACCGCGATGACCCCAAACTGGAGCACCTGGAGCACTGGCTCGACCACTGGGAGGAGCCGCTGGAGCGGTGGATGATTGGCCAGGAACCGGCGCTGAGGCCGCTGCTGGTGCGCTTTCTGGCCCACCGTTACTTCTCGGCCTTTGTGGAGGTGCGCGGGGAGTTGATCTTTGCCTACGGCTCGATCCCTCACGCGCATGCGCTGGCGCTGCGTGTGGCGGCGGCGCTCTCGGGCGCTCTTGAGCGGCCCACCGATGTGGGGATCATGAAGGCGGCGCTGGGCTTTGCGGACTACATTTACAGGGGACTGAAGATCCCGGTCAGTTCGCTGCCGTGGTTTGAGCCGCCAGAAGCTGACACAGGCGCTCAATGATCCGCATGCGCTTGCGCCCCGTGGTGCGGTTGGCGATCAACTTGGCGTGGCTGGCGCCGATCTCGTCCACCACGTGCAAGCCGCGCTCGGACAGCGCCCGGGGGTCATCGTTGAAGATGAGCGCCGCGTCGGCCAGCCCCAGCAGCGGCGCCAGCAAGACATCGTGGGCGATCGGCACCAACTCCACGTTCCAACCCCGGGACAGAAAATAATCGCGCCCAAAGAGGCGGCACCGGGTGGCCACGCGCAGCAGCGGCCGTTCAATGAGCCCCTCCAACTCCAACTCCTGCGGGGCCACCAGCGCCATCTGCCCCACCTCGACATCAAACGTGAAGGGCCGATAGACCTCCACGTCGGTCTCGCGCAAGACGTGCGTGCGCACCACCCCCAGATCCACCACGCCGTGCTCGACGTAGGTGGGGATGTCGGCTTCGTCGATCGTCACCGAAGCCAACGGACAACCCAGCGCATCCATGATCGCTGGCTCATCGTCGATCTTCATCTGACCCGACTCATTGAGGCGGCGCGAGAGCACCAGGTTGGCCCGGCGCAGCACCTCGCGGGTGCGCTGCCCCAGCGCCCCAGACGGCAGCGCCAGACGCAACGGACGAGAATCCTGCATGTTCACGGCGACTCCTTGCCCGAGGCGCCCGGCATCGGCGGGCGTCCGTTGCCGACGATCAGGCGCGTGTTCTGATTGGCGCGGCGGTGCGAGAGCAGCTCCTTGAGCCCCGGCACGGGATCTTCAGGATCCACGCGGACCACCGACACGGGAGATGAGAGCGGCGCCAGGCTGGCCGAGGCCTGCAACGTGGCGATGAGTGCGTCCAGGCGCAGGGCAAACCCCGCCGCCGGGGCGGCCACACCAAAGCGTGAGCAAAGATCATCGTAACGGCCGCCCCCACCAAGTCGACGCCCGACGCCCTCGCTGACCACGCTGAAGACCGTCCCGGTGTAATAATCCTGATCCGGCAGGTCACCCAGGTCGATGTTGAGATGCTCGCCGTAGCCCAGCTCCCCCAAAATCTGCACCAGACGCTCCAGGTGCTTGATCGCCCCGGCCAGTGTCCGATCGTTGGGCAGCTCCTGGCTGATGACCCTCAACTGACGCTCACCGCCCCAGAGGCTGGCCACCGCTTCGAGGGCCTGGGCGATGTTGTGGCGCGTGCCGCAGCGGTGGAGGATCTGGCGCACCTCGTAGGGGTCGCGCACACGCACGGCGGCGTTGATCGCGTCGCGCTTGATGGCAGGCAGGCCGGTCTTGCGCAGCAGGTGGTGGTAGATGGCCGAAGAGCTGAGGTTGAGTTGGTGGTCCCGCACGCCGATCGCTTCGAGCGTCTCCAGGCAGATCAGGATCACCTCCAGGTCCGAGAGCACGCCGTTGGAGCCCAGCATCTCCACCCCAAGCTGGTACGACTCGGTTTGCTCGCGCCCCAGCGCCCGCTCGGAGCGCACGATCCGGTTGGCGTAGCACACGCGAAGCGGCGCTGGCCAGCGGTGCAGGTGCCGGGCGTAGAGCTTGGCGATGGCCGGGGTGCCATCCGAGCGCAGGGCCATGGCGTTGCCCTCACGGTCGACGATCTGAAAGGTGCGCGGCCCCTGTGCGTCGGTGTCGGGCTCAACATAATCGAGCAGCGGCACCTCGATGTCGTGGTAGTTCCACCCTCGAAAAATCGACACAGAGCGCGATACAATGTCTCGCCGTCGGCGCACGTAGAGCGACAGCGGCTCATGTTGAAAACCCATCGGGTGCCCTCTGCAAAGTCCAGGTGCGCGGCGATGTTTTGCAGGCAAACCCACGAGCGAAAGAGGGCCGAACAGCCGCAGAAGCAGCCACAGGCGTGCTTCAAATGGCGAGTCAGGGCCCTATCTCATGCGATCAGGTGTGTTTGCTGGCCGCTTGCCGCAAGACCGGGGCTTTGGTTCGTCGCCAGCTTGCAGTACAACATCATCCCGGCCCCAGCGGTGTCCCAGGCACTCTTTGTCGGCTCGGGCCACATCACAGGACGCTGATGCCGAGCAAACAGAACCAAAGCGATATGACGCCTTAAGGACACGCGCATACCTAAGTTCGGCCCGTAGCTACCTCCAACCCAGGATCAAGTCAAGCACAGGAGCCATGAAGACCATCAAACCCATATGGCAATGGCGCTCGATCGCCGTCGCGGCGCTCTCCCTGCTCTTTGCATCATGCGCGGACGACGGCGGCAATGGCGCCCCTCCAAGCCGCATCGGCGAGGCTTGCAGCGCCACCCAACCCTGCCAGGCCGATCTGGCGTGTCTGGAGACCCAACTGCGCTGCGTGATCCTGTGCGAACCCGGCAGCGAGGATTGCGGGGTGGGCATCGAGTGTCAGTCGGCGGGCAACGTCGGGTTCTGCCCCCTGCCTCCGCCCGCGCAGGAAAATTGACCGGCCCTTGTCACAGCGCCGTACACCCCCGCGAAGGTGATCGGGCTTAAGCGGATCTGTTTAACCCGTCAGACTCGACCACGACGGCCTTGAGGCAAACCGCAGCGCCGCAGCGGTCCGACGCACAGGTCCAGCGGCATTTTTTGCCCCAACACACTGCGGCGCCGTATACACCGGCGCCCTGAAGTGTTCCTTGACAGTTTGGTGACATTGGGGCAGCGTAACGCTGCGTTTTTTCCCAAGACGTTCTTAAGTCCCATTGAAACGGGTTCCGAGACGTCAGGAATTGCACAACATCAAACGGCACCGGACTTGCATCAGTGGCGTCATGGATGTGCACGGGCTTAGATGAAGATGCATCGCGGCCTGTCAGAGAGACGTGGATGATTCCGATTTTGACTACAGGAGTCTGGCTGCCAAGCTGACTTTGATCAACACGGGCCCTGATATGAATGGAAGTACGGGCCCCAAAAAGAGAGAAAGCTGTCCAATGAAACTGATCAAACTGAGCGCGATCCTGTCCTGTCTGGTGCTGAGCACGATGCTGGTCGGCTGTGTGGAAGAGCTGACCGATGGTGGCGACACCGGCTTCTGCGCTGACTCCCAGTCCAACGCCTGCGCCAACGACTCCGACTGCAGCGGCGGTCAGCGCTGCGCCAGCGTCGGCGGCCAGACCGTCTGTGTCGATCCCTGCGGCTCCGACTCCGACTGCGACAGCAGCTGCCTGGACTTTGGTGACGACGGCAACAACGACACCAACAACGACGTCAACAACGACGAAAACAACGACATCAACAACGACCAGAACAACGACGTCAACAACGACGGCCCCAACAACGATGGCGGCATCTGCCAGGACGCCTGCCAGCAGGTCGCCGACTGCCTCGACCAGGTCTGCACCATGCAGATCATTGACGTGGCCGCCTGCACCCAGCAGTGCGAAGCTGACCCGGCCGCCTTCGGCGCCGACCAGATCCTGCTGCTCTCCTGCCAGGAACTCAACGACGCTCTGCTCGACCAGTTCTGCGCCGAGGACCCGAACATCGCTCAGGTCTGCGAGTGCCCCGTCATCGAGCCCCAGGAAACCGACACCGGTGAGCCCTGCGCCGCCGACGCCGATTGCGAAGCTGGCAACCTCCAGCCCTTCTGCTTCACCGAAGTGGACGCCATGACCGGCGAAGAGAGCGGCTTCGCTGGCGGTTACTGCACCGCCGTTGGCTGCCAGGCCGACGAGCAGTGCGGCGAGAACAACATCTGCGTCCAGATTGACCAGCAGGGCACCACCATCTGCCTGGCCGGCTGCGACCCCGCCAACAACGGCGAAGGCGACTGCCGTGAAGGCTACGCCTGCCCCGACCTCTCCCAGGGTCAGGGCGTTGGCGCCTGCATCCCCGCCTGCACCGAAGACGCCGACTGCGGCGAAGGCGGCACCTGCGACGTGGAAACGGGCCAGTGCCAGTGATCCAGACAACGCACGGCGCCTGACACCGGGCGCTGAGCACGTCTGAAGTGAAAAACCAGCCTCTCCGGCTGGTTTTTTGCGTTCTTGCCCCATCCCACCCCATCAAACCGACCACCAAACCCCCACCACCAACTGCCTCGACACTGCGCCTGCGGGTCGCAAAGAGAGACGCGCGATGTACCAAAAGCATCCTGGGCGCAAAACGTTGGTGTCCAGACTCGCCAACGTCTACAATGCATCCCATGCCAAACCGCAGACCAAAGAGCTTGGTCTTGCCCCCTCATGCGTGCTCAAAGGACCCATGCGCCCGTTTTGCCCACACATCCCTGCCCTTTTGCTGGCCTCAGCGCTCCTCGTGACGTCCTGCGGCGGCGATGAGCAAGACGGCCAGGACCCAATCGACAACGGCGACCCCTGCCAGGTCGCCTGCAGGCACCTGGCCGACTGCGCCCTGGAGTTCTGCCCGTCGAGCGTCATCGAAGACCTCAACGAGGTCAGCGCCTGTGTCAGCGACTGCACGCTCGACCCTGGCTTTGACACCGAACGCCTGCTTAACAGCTCCTGCCAGGCCATCGGCGACGCCCTGTGCACCTCCAACCCGGAGCTGGCCGGCAGCTGCACCTGCCCAGGCGAAGAAGCCGGCCAAACCAACATCGGCGTGGCCTGCACCAGCGATGACCAATGCCAGGGCGGCGCGCTCCTGGGAGACTGCGTGCCCGAGCTTGACCCAGACACCAACGCCGCCACCGGCTTCGCCGGCGGCTACTGTGTCTCGGCTGGCTGCATCAATGACGACGCCTGCGGCACCAACAACCATTGCATCCCCCTGCAAACCGGCGCTCGACCCAGCGATACCACCAACTTCTGCCTGGCCGGATGCTCGCCCAGCACCGGGCGCGGCCTGTGCCGCGTTGGCTACGGGTGCTGGCCCATCAGCCAGGACAACGCCCAGGGCGTCTGCTTCCCAGAATGCCTCTCAGACGCCGACTGCACCGGAGAAACCACCTGCGACCTCTTCACTGGGGCTTGCCTGAATGCCTCCATGGAGTAAAAAGCCACTGGAGAGGCCAAAAAGACCCTTGCGTGGGGTAGGACCCTGTGTTACATACGTTCTCCCCTGACGGGGAAAGAGATGCGCGTATAACTCAGTGGGAGAGTGCATCCTTCACACGGATGAAGTCGCTGGTTCAAATCCAGCTACGCGCACTGCCAAAGGCCAGGTCACACGACCTGGCCTTTTGTGCTCTGGGAACCCACAACCCACCCCGCCCCCGCGCCACCTTGTCCGGTCGATCCATGTCGGCCTGGCCACCGCTTTAGAGCGCACACATGAACCACACTGCCGCCCCCACCATCGTCTCGCTCCACGCCAGACACCACAAAGCCCTGCGCGCCTTTGTCCAGGACTTCAACCAGGCCTCAGAGCCCCGCATCCCGGCCTACTTCCCCGACCACGACACGCCCGCCGACCAAGCCGCCGCGTCCATGGCCGCCTGGGAAAAGGGCCAATCCCTCAAAGAAGGCTGGGTGCCGTGCACCACACGCTTTGCGCAGGCCCCTGATGGCACACTGCTGGGCGTGGTCAACGTCAGACATCATCTCAATCAGTGGCTGGAGCTGCGCGGCGGACACATCGGCTATTCCGTCCGTCCGGCCGCGCGCCGCCAAGGCGTCGGACACCTCTTGATGCGCGCTGGCCTGGAGATCCTGACCCAACACGGCGTCACGCAGGCACTGCTGACCTGTAACCCGGACAATCCGGGCTCCATCCGCATCATTGAGGCCGCCGGCGGCGTCTTTCAAAACGAAATCCAGCACCCCGACGGCTCCATGATCCGCCGCTACCTGGTGCCCGTGCCAAACGCATGACAACCGGAAGAAGCCTGTTCCGAGCTTGAATATTTGGGAAGAAAACCGTTCCAGACCGATGGAACGGGGTTCACAAGGGCTTGAGTTCCCCGCTTGAGACCTTCCAGAAGCGCCACATCAGCGCCGCAGCCACCACCGTCAGTCCAGCGCACAAACCCCACCAAAGGCCCATCACGCCCTGGCCCCACCACATCCCCAGCGCCACCGCCACGGGCATGCCCACGGCGTAGTGGCCCAGCACGTTGGCCACAAAGGCAAAGCGGGTGTCCCCGGCGCCGCGCAGCACCCCGGCGGCGATCGCCTGGAGCCCATCGGAGAGTTGAAAGACCGCCGCCACAAAGAGCAGCGGCACCGCCAGCGCGATGACCTCGGCGTCGGTCGTCAGCAGCCGCACCAGGGGCTCGGGCGCCAACCAGAAGAGGCTCGCGCTCAAACCCATAAACGCCGTCCCCGACGTCAGCGCCACCCAACCCGACACGCGCGCACGGACCGCGTCGAGCGCCCCCACGGCGCGCCCCACCATCACCGAACCCGCGCTGGAGATGCCCAGCGAGATCATAAAGGGCAGCGACGCCAGCGTCAGCGCCACCTGATGGCCCGCCAGCCCCACCGAGCCCAACCGACCCGCCAGAAAGCCCACCAGCGCAAAGACCCCCACCTCGGCGGCGTACTGGAGCCCAATCGGCAAACCCACCCCCACAGCCTGACGGATCTCCTTGCCAGACGGCCCACAAGCGGCCTCAAGCAGCGGCCCCCGGTGTTCTTTGGACATGCTCACCACCAGCATCACCAGTTGAAGCACGGTGCAGGCCACCGTCGCCCACGCAGAGCCCGCCACGCCCATCGCAGGCACGTCGCGCAGCGGTCCCGTCCATGCGGGCAAATCAGCGCCGCCAAAGACCAGCAGAATCGTCAGGCCCAGGTTGAGGATGTTGCTGGCGATCATCGCCCAGATCAGCGGCGCAGTGTGCTTGATCGCCTGCAAGTAGCTGCGCATGCCCGCAAAGATCAGCACCGGCCAGAGCCCCAAAGCCCTGATCCACATGTAGGTCCGGGCCTCCTGAGCCACCTCGGGCTCAATCCCGGCAGGCACAAAAACCCACGGCAGCACCAGGACCAGCACCGCCAGCCCCATGCCCACCGCCAGCGCCACCCAGACGCTCTGCCACAACAACTGACGGGCGCGTTGGGGGCGCTCGGCGCCCAGCGCCTGGGCCACCAGCGGGTCAAAACCCATCATGGCGCCCAGCCCCAGCACCGCGATCACAAAAAAGAAGCCGTTGGCCAGCCCCACGGCGGCCAACTCCACGTCCCCCAGCCGCCCCACCACCGCCGTGTCCACAAAGGACTTCATCTGGTTGCCCAGACGCACCCCCGCCAACGGCAGCGCCAGACGCCACAGGCCCACAAACTCCTGGCGCCACATCTGGGCACCAGAAGGCTTGCTCACATCGGGGTTGTTTGCGGGGTTGTCTTCAGGGTCACGATGCCCTTGTTCCTGAGTCAATGCCTGCCTCTTGTCCGGCCATCAAGACCGCCATGATCGATTGAGGGAACCGATCCCCTCCCCAAACAGGGAGGGCTGTGATGGATGCAGACCGATTGACAAGGGCAAGTCTGCACGCTGCGGGGATGCCCTATTCTTCCTCTTCGAGAGGATCGGCCACGCGCAGGTTCATGCCGCCCGAGTACCCGTAGGACACCGCCGCAGAATACCCGTAGGCCGTCAGGCTAAAGGGCGCGTCGCCCTCCACCGTATGCGGACCATCCTGCACAGCCACCCACGCATACTCATACTCGCCCGACCCAAAGGGCACAAAGCTGGCATCGCTGACGGGCTGGCCGTCGAGGCGAATGGGCGTGCCCGCCGGGCGCATGATCGTCAGCCAGTCCTCGGTGTAGTCCGCCGGGGTCAAGATGGCGTAGCTGTCGCGGAAGCTGTCGATGGGCGCCGCCAGGATGAAGGCCGGGTCGCCAATGCCCTGGGCCGTGCCCTCCTGGCTCTCCAGGTACTGGCCCACCATGATGGGCCCCGTGCCCGAGATCTCAAACGAGTCGCGGGTCTGAATCTGGAGGTACTCGCCTCGGTTGAGCGTCACGCCGTTGGCGTCGGCCTGGGGAGGGTTGGTGGTGATGACCGTGCCATCGACCGAGGCCACCACGCGCCAGACATCACCGGCACCGCCGCGATCGCTCGACTGGGCCGCCAGGTAGCGCGTGCCCCAGGTCACGATCGGGTACATCTGCTGCTCAAGGTGCTCCGCGCAGCACCCTTCGCCGACCACGGCCTCTTCATGGCCACCAAAGACGGCGATGGGCTTGTCTGAGATGACCACGGTGCCGGTCAGATCCTGGATCTGGAAGAGGTTGCTGCCATCGGCCTCAAGGTTGAGGACCTGGAACTGGCGCAGCGTAAAGGTCTGGGTCTCTCCGGCGGGCAAAAACGGCACGTTGCTGCCGCCGTTGACGTTGGCCGTGGGCGTGACCTGAATCTGGGTGCTGCCCTGGGTGGTGGCCACGATCGTGATGTAGCCATGCTGCGGCGGCAGACCGAGGGCTTCGGGGATGGGGGTCGTGG
This sequence comes from uncultured Pseudomonadota bacterium, assembly GCA_937123825.1. Taxonomy (GTDB): domain Bacteria; phylum Myxococcota_A; class Bradymonadia; order Bradymonadales; genus CAKZKQ01. The sequence continues at coordinate 23,585 of CAKZKQ010000034.1, read as the reverse complement.
GCCAGGACATGGCGATGTACTCCTGACCCAGCGCCGCCACCGGCAAGAGGAGCGAAGCGTCGTTGCTGGCCACCCCCTCGTTGTCCAACGGGTTGAACTGGTAGGCCACCACCGGCCAGCTCGACTCCAGGAAGAAGGAGTGGTTGCTGATCCCGGTCCCGTCGACGTCGAGTCTGGGGAAGGTGTAGACCGCGATGTCGCGGGGAGGCACCACGACCTCGGTCTCGGGCAGGGTCACGTTGGCCATCGTGGTGACCTGGACGACCGCCTCTTGATCGCTGGGGTTGCTGAAGACCACCGCGTGGGGCACCACCGACGGGTCGCCGCCCGGATCGTTGTACTGATCCAGGTCCAGGCTCCAGTAGCGGCAGCCGATGTACGAAGGGAACTTGGCCGAGAGATCACAGCCCGACAGACACCCGCCATCGAGGCAGAGCGAGCCCTCGGGACACAACTCCGGCTCCAGATAGGCGGTGCCGTCGTCGTTGCAGACCTCGATGGTGTCCCGATCCACGCAGCGGTTGCGCCCAGGCAGGCAGACCGCGTCGGTGCACTGGCCGTCGATGCAGTTGAGATCATCGGGGCAAGGCACCGAGGCAAAGGCGGTGCCTTCCTCGTTGCAGACGCGCTGGCTGGTGTCGTCGGCGCACCCAAAGACCATGCCCGGCTCACACTCTGCGCGGCGCGAGCAGGTGCCGTCCTCGCACAACTCATTGTCGGCGCAGACGTCACCGGCCACAAAGACCCCACCGGTGCAGACTTCGATCTGGGTGGCGTCGGCGCAGCGGCGCTCGCCTTCCTGGCAGACCATATCGTCGCCGTCAGAATCGTCGCCAGCGTCCGGGGCGTCGTTGTTGGTGTCGTTGTTTGTATCGTTGTTGCCGGCGTTGTTGACCGCGTTGTTGCCGGTCCCATCGCCCTGGCCAGACTGACCACCGTCATCGTCGCAAGCCCAAACTCCGCAAGCCAGCAACGCCATCAACACACATTTTAAAACACGAGTATGCACATCTCCCCCATATGTATGCGCTTCCCAAGCAGCGGTCGGGGAGTGTATCACCGAACCGAAGAAAAACCAGAGTCCACAAGCACCATAAAACCCCCACCGTGCATGAACGCCGTCTCAACCGACATGGATCCGGCCCATTTGCTGGACATTGCCGCCGCCAGCGCCCCCAAAACCCAGGAGGCGCAGCTGCACAAGCAGGTCCTGGGCAGGCTCCTCTTTGAACCCGGAGCGCCCCCCATCCCTGCGCCGCTGCAAGGAGGGCTGTGGCGAGCATCCAGAGCGTTTGCGAGCGACCATGACCCACTGGGCAAGTCTTTGGAGCATTTTCGACCCCGCGCGCTGGAGTTCGCCGCCCTCTGGCACCCCAGGTTGATGGCCAAACGCCGCAGCGCCGGGGCTTTTTACACCCCCGCAGCGCTCAGCCGCTGGCTGGTGTCGCAGACGCTCAAAGGACTCACCCCCAGCGCCAGCGGCTGGAGAATCGCAGACCCCTGTTGCGGGTGCGGGGCGTTCTTGCTGGCGGTCGTGGATGAACTGGCGGCGCGCCAGGAGCTGGATCAGCTTGATGGTATTTACGGCATAGACGTCGACCCCATCGCGGTAGAGATCGCGCGGCTCTCGCTCTGGCACCGGCTGGGCGCGGACCCCGCCCTGGCCCCAAAGGTCGCCGACTGGATTCAGATCGCCGACGGTCTGGAACACCCACTGGACAAACTCGACGCGGTGGTCTCCAACCCACCGTTCAACAACGCCATCAGCGGCGACACCGGGCGCAGCGCCAAGGAGCGGGCCAGACTGCGGCGCTTGATGCCAGGCCTCGCACACGGCGCCTACGATCTCTCCACGCTCTTCGCCGCCCGCAACGCCCAGCGACTGCGACAAGGGGGCCGCTACGGGCTGGTCATGCCACGCAGCGTCCTCTCTGTGGACTCGGCCGGCGCCATGCGCCAGCACCTGAGCCAACATGCCCCCCTGCGTCTGCTGTGGACCCCCGATGATCCGCGCCTCTTTACAGACGCCGATGTTTTTGTGGCACTGATGATTGGGGAGCGCGGCGGGGACGCCCAACGCCCCATCGCCGTGTCCAACTGCCCCCCTGGGCCACAAGGAGCCCCCAAAGAGCCCATGCGCCAGACCCGGGGACCCGCCCCCCAGACCTGGACCCCGCTGCTGCTGCCCGAGCGTCCGCTCCTGGACGCCATCACCTCGGGCGCCGTACCGCTGGACCGGCTCGAAGACCACACCATCGTTCACGGCGGCAGCGCCACCGGGGCCGCTTATGATCTGCGGCCGCTGGTTCAGGACCAACCCGACGGCCAGGGGCTGCGGCTGATCACCACGGGGCTGATCGACCGCTACACCGACCTCTGGGGCCAACGCCAGTGCCGCTACCTGCGCCAGCGCTTTGATCACCCCAGGTGGCCCGCCTCCCCAGACGTCCCCAAATCGGTCGCCCGCGCCCGCGCTCGTCAGGCCGACACCCCCAAGATCCTGGTGGCGGGGTTGAGCAAGGTCCTTGAAGCCGTCTGTGATCCAGCCGGCGCGATGGCGGGCGTGGTGTCCACATGGGTGGTTCGACCGCGCGCGGACGGCCTGCTGGCGCTGTGGCTGCTCGAAGCGCTGCTCAACGCCCCGGCGCTCTCACTGGTCTACATGGGGCGCTTCAGGGGCAAAGAGATGAGCGGCGGCAACACCACGGTGGGCCAGCGCGAGTTGAAGTCATTGCCTGTGCCTGCGGACCTGACCCAATTGTCGCTGGCGCTCAAAGACGCCCCCGTGACGCCGTTGCCGCAGCGCTGGCAAACGGTCTTTGACCACGCCGACCAGCGACTGACGCTTGCGCGCTGGGCGGTTTCGGCGTTAGATCGCCCTGCCGGCTCGGCGCTGATGGTGGACAAGGACGCCATCGCGGCGGCGTGCATCTCGGCGCTCGATGGCCTTGATCGTCAAAACCACCAGGCGCTGCTGCAGTGGTTTGCGCGGCGAACAGGGCTGGATTTGTCCAGCCCCCCGGACCTGAACCCATCGTCCACAAGGTGATCCATGGCTCCCAAAAGGCTCTCATTGCTGGCGCTGCTGGCGTTGTTGTGCACTGCCACAGCGTGCCCCTCATCAAAGACCTCCGAGCCCAAAGACAAGAGCGACTCTAAAGCTGCAGCAACCCAAAGCGACGCTGGCTCAAAGGCCGACGCTGCCCAGGAACCCCCAGCGCCCGCACCGGAGCGATCCAACAAGTTGGCTTGCAAGGCGCAGATCGACACCGACGGCAAGATCAACGTCGATGGCAAGCCCACCGGGTTGAGCCTCAAGCCCGGCACCCAGATCAAGGCCACGCCCTACACCACCGCCTCCATCCTGGTCGCCGCGCGCTCCAACTGGCGCTCGCGTCAGGTCACCATGGACGGTCGCCTCTGGGAGGTCCCCTGCCAAAAGCCACAGGCCCACAGTGAGTTTTTCAAGCTCGACGGGGCCGACTTTGGCAACTCCGCGCTCGATCGACAGGGCCAAACGCTCTACTTCACCTCCACCAAGGGCATCGGCGCGCTGACCTTCGAGTCCAAAGCCCACAAAACCGTCACCACACCGCCCAAGCTCCCCCAAAAATGTTGGGATGACCCCGACTCGCCGCGCCTGGCGCTCGACGTCGTGGTCGGAGAGCGGGTCAGCGGCAACAAGTTGATCTTCAGGCGCGGCGGGCCCTGTGGCCAGTCGGGCGCTTGGACCGCCAAAGAGATGCACCTCATCCGCCCACTGGATGAAAAACGCCGAGAGCTGCGCTCGCCCCAACCTGTCTCGACCGTGGCCCGAACCGCCGACGGCACGCTCTGGCTTGGAGACGCTGGTCGATGCACCGAACCGGGCGTGATCGACCCTCAAAGCCCCGGCGTGGTCTGGCGGTCAAAGGATGAGGGCGAGAGTTGGGAGCAGGTCGAGGTGGGCTCCAAGGAGGAAAAGGCCAACACCGCCATCCGCGTGTTGGTGGCCGACAAGAAAGCCAGGGGCACGCTCCTGGCCATGAGCGCCCGCTGCGGGACTGCCGTGGATAAGGTCAAGGGCGGAACGCTCTACCTGACCCGCAACGGCGGCCGCAGTTGGAGCCCCATCAAGATGCCTGAAGGGTTGACCACCCAGGCCCCCGATCTGGGCATCTTTGCCTTTGAAGTCTTTGACGACGATCTGCGCAAGCTGCGCATCTGGCCCCAGCCCAACACACGCTGGGAGACCACCGACGGAGGCCGCACCTGGAAGTCCGTCCCGCCGCGCCCCCTGCCCCGCAAGCAAAGCCGGGTGACCAGCAACGACACCTGGACCTTCCGGGCAACCAGCAACGGGCTGCTGCGCAAAGATGTGCGCTCCAAACGCCTTAAGCGCGTCTTCCCGGTGCGCCCCACACCGCCGGGTTCCGACGACTCCAAAGGCAGCCAGCCCGACCCGAAGTGAAGACGCCCCAGCGTCCATGAACCTCAATCTTCGTCGATCCACTTGAACCAGAAGTAGAAGCGCTCGCGGTTGAGGCGCTCAAAGCCAAGCTCGCGGTAGAGGATCGCAGCGGGGGTGTTGCCCTGGTAGGCCTCAAGGTCAATGCCCTTGATCCCATTGGCCTCGGCCCAGTCGAGGACATGGGCCACAAGCTGACGGCCAAGCTGGCGCCGCCGCCACGCCTTGGAGACATAAAGCTCCTCGATCCACAGCGCGCGGCCAGCAAACTTGACGCTGAACGTGATGTTGGCCAGCACCAACCCCACCGGCGGATGCCCTTCCTCGGGGCGCACCACCAAACAGAGACTCTGACGGCCGCCGTCGGCCAGGATCAGATCGGCCACCTCCAGCAAATCATCCACACTCTGCCCAACCCCCAGGTCGGCCATGTCTTCGGCCAACAACTCGGCCAGTGTCTGACGATCCTCTGCGCGCGGCGCCTCAAAAATCATCTCGCCCCCCTCTTATTTGGTCTGCTCTCATGGTGCGACAAGCCCACACCGCGGCGGCCAGGAGCCGCCCGCGTTGTTTTGGGCTCTTTTGGCCTTCAATGCTCTGATGGCTGCCCTTGTTTCTACACCGGGTTGACCCGACAACCCAATGCCTCTGGCACGCAGGGCTGTCATTTGATTTGTTGGTCGGGCTCCGCCATCATCTGGGCATTGCGGGTGACAACGCCGCGCCGTGCGGCGCTGGCGAACTCCGACAGAGGGGAGGAGCAAAGAGAGATGTCCGTGAAACGTTTGATGTGGGGGTGCGGTGTGGTGCTGCTGACCGTTGGGCTGCTGGGATGCAGCGACGATGGCACCAGCGCCGGTGGCGGTGAGTCCAACGCCGTGAGCTTGATCTCGGCCCAGAACGTCCAGTCGGCCAAAGAAGCGGCCGAAGCGGTGGACAAGGGCAACGCCGCCGTGACCCCTGCCGACAAGGCCAGGCTCGGCGCCGTGCCTGCAAGCCAGACCGGCAACCAGGACCTGGGCGTGGCCGTGGTGGGCTCCGAGGCCACCATGGACTTTGACATTGACGGCGACGGCAGCGACAACAGCGTCTATGTCTTTACCAAGGCCACCGAGCCGATCACCTTCCTGATCTGGGACAAAGAAGAGACCTGCCACATTGCCTGGGAAGAAGAGGCGGTGGCCTACCAGATCCAGCGCGGCTGCGGCGGCACCGGTGATCTGATCGCGTGCAGCCACCCGGTGGGCTCGGACGTCTTTGCCTGCAACGTCTGCCGCACCGGCGCGCCCTGCGAGGCCTGCGAGGTCAACGGCACCACCGTCGACTGCCCCGAAGAAGAGGTGGACGACGCCCCCAACAACGCCCCCAACAACCAGCCCAACAACGACGCCCCGCTTTGCGATCCGCCCTGTGGCAGCGGCGAACTCTGCGTCGATGGGGTGTGTCAGGAGGTCGATCAGCCCGATCCGGTGGCACAGGGCGAGTGCTCGGAGTCATGCCTGAGCCAATCTTTGGCGGTGTGCTGCACGACTTGCGGGTGTGAAGGTGAGGTGATCTGTGAGCCCCAGTGCGGCAGCGGCTTCAGCTGGGACTGCGAGATCGGCTGCTGCTTCAACTACGATTCGCTGGAGTGCGCCTGCCCGGAAGGCGCCCAGTGGGACGGCGAGCAGTTCTGCTGCGCTGTCGATGGCGAGTGTCAGTGAGATGACACGGCGCGCGGCCGCCGATGAAGGCTGCGCGCTCCAAACCCCACTTCTCTTTCCCGACACAAACTCAAGCCCATGGCGGCGAGGCTTTCAGTAACACTCGCGGACGCTGCGCACGCGCTGCATCTCCATGGTGCCTTTGATCGGCACCGAGCCGACCGACTTCAGATCGACGACGGGCTCGGAGACGTTGAAGTCCACCTCCACGATGGCCTTTTCCTGATCAAAGGAGATCACCTTGACCTTGCCTTTGACCGTGTTGGAGTCATAGTTCTGCATGGTGGTGCCCTGTTGGTAGCGGATGTTGAAGTCGGAGGTGTCGTCCCCTCCCACAAAGACCGCTTTGTTTTTGGGCAATGCGCCGGGCACCTCGATGTGGAGTACGGCGTATTTGTTGGCCTCGCCGTTGAACGAGGCGTAGATGAGCTGGGTGGAGTCGCCAGCGGTCAGCGGGCCGCGCTTGAAGCGGCCGGGCTCGTAGGAACTCTGCACCAGGCATCCGCGCCAGGACGACAGGTCATTGATGTTGGGTTTGGCACAGGCCGAACCAAACCACACCACAGCGCCCAACGCACACAACACCATCAATTGTCGGTTCATCGCTCATTCTCCCCGCGCACATGCCGATGTCACAGCGCGGTCACCTGCAAGTGATCAACACGGCACCAAACCGTCCAGCCATATCAAGGGTGCCGCCGTGAGTGGTGAGGATAGGCCCCTGGCCGATGGGTTGACAAGCGACACAATGGTGGCATGGAGAAATGTTCGACGCTGTGTTAGTGTTGGCCATCTGGTGAGATGAACTGGAAACGGGAGGTACGCTGATGTCTGGCCGTCTCAATACAACCCTTCGAACGCTGCTGATGGCGGCTCTGGCTGCGGCGACGCTGGTGTCGCTCGGCAGCACCGCCGCCGCCGATGAGGTTCAGTGGAACCGCAACAAAGGCGACTGTGAGTTTGTGCTCAAAGCGCCCGACCGCTACCCGATCGACTCGATCAACGAGTGCACGATCCTTTGGGAGCAATACAAGGACGTCAAGGGGCTCTCACCGGATGAGCGCAGCCTCTTTGCCCGCGGGTTCTCCTGGCTCTTTGTCTACGGCAAGGGCGAGCAGAAATCGATCGCCAAAGGCGCCCTGGGCCGCATTGGCAAGCCGCGCCCGCTCTGCCTGGTCGAAAACACCTGGCGCGACCCCAACATCGGCCAGAGCTGCACCACCGGCGGCGCCGACAGCGCCGAAGCCATCGAGCGCCCTCTGCCTCCCGTCACGCCCAAGCGCCCCAGCCGGGGTGCGCTGGCCAAAGCCAAGCGCCTGACCAAACAGGGCCTGGGGCTGCACAAGCGCAAGCGCTACGCCGCCGCCGTAGACAAATACGAGCAGGCCCTCTCGTCCGACCCTTTCCACGTCAAAGCCAAATACAACCTGGCCTGCGCGCTGGCGCTGCTGGGCGACGCCAACGGCTCCATCCAGGCCCTGCGCGAGCTGCAGAGTTGGGACAGCGGCGAGGCGCGCGGCAAGTTCTCCAAAGCGCGCTCGGACAAAGACTTTGAGCCCATCCACAGCAACGCCCGCTTCCGCCGTCTGGTCGGTCTGGTCCGCATCCAGTTGCTCAACGGCGCCGGAGAGCCTGGCCTCTTCCACGTCGGGCGGATCCACAAGTCGCTGACCTCCCGCAACTTCTACATCGCCCAGTACGGTTTTGACCGTCACACCCGCACTCGCCCCTTGATCTACTACCGCAAGGGTTACGAGGCGCAGGCCCAGATGGCCAAAGAGATCGTGGCCAACATCCGCACTGCCACGCTCGAAATTCAGTGGGACTCCCCCTTTGACCTCATCATCGTCTGGGGCGACCCGGACGTGGCTGCGCGCGCGGGTGTCTCAGGGCCCATTGTTCAGGGCGAAGAGGTCAAAAACAAGGGCAACGCCGCCAAAGACTTTGTCGATAAGTTCAACGACGCCAAAGACACCGCCACCGACCTCAAAGACACCGCCACTGAGGCTCCCCCGCTTCCCTGAGGTCCGTTCCCCCAGCCACCTGGATCCCAAAGGCGCGGCGTGTCAGGCACACGTGCTCCCTTTGCAGAGGATGTCCTGTCCAGGTTTGGCCCCAAAGCGCACTGGTTCCATCCTCCAAAGGCGTTGTGCGACACCACAACGCCCGTCTTTTCCCCGCTGATGAGTCTGCGAACTGGACGAAGCGGACCAATTGCGCCACCATAGCCCGTCTGACATTTACAAGTCGCCTTCAAACCAAGGCACCACGCAGTCAGACCTGAACCTCGATCCCAGCGAGGACCCGAATGATCGGTGGAGTGACATACGTGCCCCTGTCAGACATTGGCATGGAGCGCGAAGAAAATCAGGACTACCAGGGACACGACCTCACCCCCCACGGGATGCTGGTGATCGTGGCCGATGGCATGGGCGGACACGCCGGCGGCGCCACCGCCAGCCAGATGACCGTCAACATCCTCAAGCGCGCCCTGCGTGAGTCCGACCAGACACACCCCAGCAAAGCTCTGGAGCACGGCATTCGGGTGGCCAACCACGCCATCTGGCGCACCTCCCAGGAGCGCATGGACCTGCGCGGCATGGGCAGCACCGTCGTGGCCATGCTCCTGACCGAAGAGCGCGCCTACATCGCCCACGTCGGCGACAGCCGCATCTACATGCTGCGCGACCGCGAGTTGATGCGGTTGACCAAGGACCACACCATGGTCCAACGCCTGGTCGACGACGGCATTTTGACCGAAGAGGCCGCCCGCAACCACCACGCCTCACACGTCCTGAGCCGCTCGCTTGGCGGCCTGCCCGATGTGCTGGTGGAGACCGCGCCCTACGCCATCCGCACACAACCCGGCGACATCTTCCTGCTCTGCTCCGATGGCCTGACCGGCCCGCTCGAAGACCACGAAGTGGGCCACGTCCTGGCCGAATACGAGCCCCACGAAGCCGCCCGCATCTTTGTCGATGAGGCCAACGCCCGTGGCGGCTATGACAACACCACCGTGGCGCTGGTGCGGATTGATGAGTTGCCGCTGAGCGACATCCGCACCCCCAAGCCCGTCCCTGCCGAGGAAGGCCCCGCGCCTCCGCCCCCGCCCGCTGCGCCTCCTGGCCAGACAAACGCCGACGAGGACGCCCAGGACGAGGCGCCGAGCCAAGAAGAAGACGCCCCCGAAGCATCGCCCTCCAAAGAAGCCCCCGACGAAGATGACAACGATTCGGCGGCGGACGACGACACCGACGGCGAAGCGCAGGGCGACGACAACGACCAGGAAGGCGACGCCGACGACGCTCCCGACAGCGCCGATGAAGACAGCGAAGACAACGCTGACGAAGGAGACGGCGACGAAGGCGGTCAGGAGGAAGCGGCCGAAGGCGACGACGCCAAGGACGAAGATCCCAAGGATGCATCCGACGACGATGCCAAAGAGGATTCTGACGCCGAAGAAGATTCTGACGACAAGGACGACCCAGACGACGCGGACAACGACGACGCGGGCGATGAGGACGACGCCTCAGAGAGCGCCGACGAAGACGCCCAGGATGAGCCCGAGTCCAGCGACGATGACGCGCCGGAAGAGCCCGAGAGCCTGGACGAGGATGGGGACGCCAGTCAGGACGAAAGCCTTGATGAGGACAGCGAGCCTTCGGGCGATGAGGACGCCAGCGAACCTGAAGTGGCCGAAGGCGAAGCCTCAGCGGAGTACTACATCAACGTCGATGACACCGGCGCCGTGGATCCCAGGCAGATCGCCTTCCATGTTCTGAACGTCGACACCGGCGAGAGCTTCGTCCCCGATCGCCCCCAGAAGATGAACACCGACATCCCCGAGGACGCCATGGCCGCCACGCTGGCCGCCACGGCGCCTGCCCCCGCACCGGCAGGCTCCTCTCGGACGTTCATCCTCATGGCCGCCGCCGCCGCCCTGATCATCGGCGTCTTTTTGGGCTTTGTTGCCGGGCGCGAACCCGTCAGCGGCCTCGAAAATCAGATCGACATCGCCACCGAGCGGCTGGGCCAACTCGACACCCAGCTGGGCACCGTACGCGCCGAACGCGACGCTACCACCCGCAAGCTGGCCGACACGCAATCCCAGGTCCGCGACCTGGAAACCGAGCGCGATGGCCTGAAAAAAGAGCAAAACGAGCTCTCGGCCCGCTACAGCGCCGCGCAAGAACTGATCAAGGCGCAGCGCGAAGAGCTCGAAGCCATGCGCAAGGCCGAGCAGGAGCGCCTTGAGGCCGAAGAAAAGCCTCGCCGCAGGCGGCCGCGCTGAGCCCCCAACCCCCCAGGAAACCAAAAGATCCGCGCCCAGGTGTAAGACTTCTCCCCCCACGCGCGTTCTGGATTACGAGGACCGATGGCAGACGACAAGGCCAGGCCCATCTCCCTTCAGGAGGAACGACGCCTCGTCGAGCGTTTGCAACAAGGTGACTCCTCGGCGTTGGCGCCCCTGTGGCATGCCCACGCCAGGACGCTCTACTCGACCACCATCTATCCTCGCCTGCCAGTGGCCGAACTGGCCGAGGAGGTGCTCCAGAACACCTTCTTGAAAGCGTACGAGAGGATCGGAAAATACACCTGGCAGGAACGCGGGATCCTGCCCTGGCTCAAAACCATCGCCCGCAACATGACCATGGACGTCCACAGGCGCCACCAACGCACCGAGCACTTCTGTCAAGGCTACGGACAGCATATGGAGACCGCCCAGGAGGCCCAGAACCATGGACAGCGCCCCGACGCGCAGCTCGACGCCAGACAAGAACGGGTCCTGGCCAAAGAGCGCGTGGCGGCCGTGCTGGCCAGCGGCAAACTCAACGAGCGCTACCGACGCGTGATCGAGTTGAGGCTCTTTGAAGAGCTCGATCGCGACGCCTGCGCGCAAATCATGGACGTCAAGGTCGGCACCCTTGATGTCCTCTTTCATCGCGCCCTTAAGCGCTTTGAGAACGTCTACCGGCAACTCTACGGCACCTGGCCATAGAGGTGGAGGAACACGATGAGTCAACAACACCCAGACCCAGACGAGCTCGCCGCCATCCGCGCCGAGCTTGAGGCCCTGGGAGAAGACATCGACGACGACGAACTGGAGCAGGAGTGGACCGCTGCGGCGCTGGCCAACCAGAGCCTCGACGCCGTGCGCCTTGGGGTCGACGCCATCGAAGCGCTGCCGCAACCCTCCGCCAGCGTCGCAAACGCGCTGAGCACCCCGCTGGCAGGCATGCACCGCATCAGGGCGTCGCGCCCGGACGGGGGCGAGCTGACGGATGAGCGCGCTGCGGTCCTGCTTGGGGGGGTGATGGAGACGCTGGATCAGGCCCAGCGACCGGCCAAGACGGCCAAAGTCATCCCCTTCCCAGCAAGGCGCTGGGTCCAGGCCGCCGTCGCCATGGCCGCCACCTTCCTGGTGGTCGCCTTTGTCGGGCTGATCATCTCTTCGACGATGACCTTTGATGCCGAGCCACCGCCGCACTCGGCGCCAGCAGCGGCCCCTCAAATCAGCAAGGCCGAAGAGCCGGCTGCGGCTGATCAGGTCGAGCCGTTTGAACTCAACCGCGCTGAAGAGCGTCTGGCTCAGGTCGAGCGCAGCGCGCTCAAGGCGGTCATGGGCACTGGGGCTGCCTCACAGACGCCCGGCGATCACGCCCTGCGCTCACTGCGCAAGGCCCGTTACGATGCGATCCGCGCGCGCCAACAGGCCCGCGCCAGGAGACTTTGATGGGGTCCAAGCCATGAAGTGGCACAGCGAGGACAACAAATACCACTGGGGCGGGACTGCGACAGCGCTGCTGGCGACCATGCTCGTGATGGTGACTCTCTTGGCGGGCTGCGCCAGCAGAGAGATGGACAGCTTTGCGGGAGGGCTAGATGAGCCCAACCCTGTCCAGGGCGCAGCGCTCGGCGCGCTGGCCGAAGGCCACCACAAGCGCGCCGACCTGGCCCTCCAACAAGGCCAGCGCCAGGAGGCCAAGGCCGAAATGGAGCGGCTGCTGACCACCGCCGAACCCTACCGTGGCAACCTGCCCGAGGGCTGGGACGTGATCTTTGATGCCGCCACGCGCCTTGCCCACATGCACCGCGAAGACGGCAAGCTCGAAGACGCTGAGCGCGTGGCGCGCGATGGCCTGCGCGATGAGGACAAAGCCCCCACGACCATCTTCCGGGGCTACCTCCACCAGGAGCTGGGCAACATCCTTGAAGCCCGCAAAGACATGCGCGGCGCTGTCGAAGAGCACGGCCGAGCGATCGAACTCTTCAAAGTTGTCTTGGATGAACACGCGCCGCCAAGGCCCCCGGCCAGCGATCCTCCGCAAACCCCTCCGGCACAGGACACCAAAGCGCCATGAAGACCCTCAGGAACCTTTGCGTCGCGTCGCTGGTCGGTGTGGCGTTGCTCGTGACCGGCTGCGCTGCCCCCAAAATGGCCGACAGCGTCCGCAAAGACCCTCAAGCCAGCAAGTCCAAAAACACCCGCGCTGAAGGCATCGAAGCTGCTGAAGAGCATGATGACGATGACGAGAGTGTGGCCGCTGGTGAAGCGTTGATCGCAGACCATGTCGAGAAGAAAGATCCGGGCAAAAGAGAAGCGCGGCGCCCCGCCCCCAGAGTCGCCGATCCTCCCCCCAACGATCACGCCACAGCACCCTCTGACGCCGTCAATGGCGGCGGTGGTGGGGGTTTTGCCGCATCCGCAGAGCTTGAAGGGGCCAAGGAAGATGTCCAGGCCCTCTTGCTCGACATTGAGCAGCGCACCGCGAGCTACCGCGAGGAATTTGGGGTTGAAGAGGTCACGGCCACACAAGCCCCCCAATCCTGTGATCGGGTTTGTGACTTGAGCGAGGCCATCTGCAAATCCTCCAAGCGGATCTGCGTGATCGCAGGGCAGCATGCTCAGGAGGCCTACTTTGCCAAAAAGTGCCAGTGGTCCACCGACGAGTGCAAGCGCGCCGAGACCGAGTGCGAGACCTGCCCCTGAACGTCTTTAAACGTCCCCAAACACACCAAAACAACCCCAACGCCGCCTAGAACGGCGTTCACGCAGCCCCAAAACGTGCTGCGTGAACGCCGCAATCGGCGTCATGGTGTCGTGCCCGATTTTCTGCGTGCGTCGAAGCCGCTGCGTGGGATTCGGCTTCAAACACTCGAGAGCGCGACCTGAGATCATGAGCCTCAACCGGGCACGCACCGAAACACTACACATCAGTTTACATACCGTCAAGATGTTCAGCACTTATTTAATGTACAGTAACCCAAAAGGTTCGTGTTGCAGTTGGCCGTCCAATGCGCTAGGGTCGCGCTCTAACGACGCCAAAACACCCTTCTTCAACCCGCTTGGTTTGAAAGGCTCAGGCGGACCGGTACTTTCAGGAGACTCAAAGAGATGATCACATCACGTACCCTGCATACGCTCCTCACCAGCGCCATGGTCGCGCTGATGTCGTTGTCGCTGGCTGGCTGCTGCTGCGGCTTGGACTCCTTGGCGGAGAAGGCCGTCGAGCAGGCCGCCGAAGAAGCCATTGAAGAGCTGGAGAAAGAGGCCGCCAAAGCCGAAAAAGAGGCTGAAGAGGCCGACGACGACGACGAAGAAGACAAAAAGAGCAACAAAAAGTCCAAGAAGGACGATGACGACGACGACAAGGACTCCGACGGCGACGCCGGCGGCGCCATGGCCGTCGCCGACGCCTCGCCCAAGAAGCTCAAAAAGCGCGTCGAGGCCCTGGGTTGGGAGGTCATCAGCCAGACCGACTCCAAAAACCTCTACATCCTGAGCGTCAAGAAGAAGACCATGTTCGCCAGCGTCCAGCTCCAGGACCTGCCCAACAAGATCGGCGCCAAGGCCACCGAGAAAGCCCTCAAGAAGAACGGCATGGCTGTGGAGCGCGACGGCAAAAAGCTGCTCTACGTCTCCATCGTCAACAACCCCGACGCCGCCGCCAAGCTCCTCAACAAGCTCATGGGCAAGTGATCGGCGCCCCTTCCAACCCACCACGGGCCGCCTGATGCGCCCACCGCGGCGTCACCACCTGGCGGTCCCACCCCACCACCAGGACACCCATGGCCCTCACACTTGTTGATCCCTTGCCCAAGGCCAGTCGCGTGACCGTCTTTGGGCTGGGATGGACCGGCACCTGCGCCGCCAACCTCCTTCGCCGCCTGGGCAAAGACGTCACCGTCACCGACACCCGCGACCCACAAACGCTCAGTCAGGCCATGGAAGCCCTGCGCCAACGCCAGGGCCTGAGCCTGGACCCTGACGTCCAGATCATCCACGGACCCCACAGCCACCACGGCGCCGACGCCTGTGTCATGACCCAGACCGCGCGCTACCACGATCCCTTTGTGGTCCAAGCCCGCGCCCTTGGCATCCCCGTCATCCCCGAGGTCGAGTTGGCCGCCGCCGCCCTGCCCGATGAGGGCTTTGCGCTGATCGCCATCGCGGGCACCGACGGCAAGACCACCACCACCAAGCTGGCCCACCACCTGGTCTCCGCACAGCGCCGCGCCCTGGTCGGCGGCAACTCATGGACGCCCCTGTCAGGCATCGTCATGCAAGCGGTGGACGAGCACCCCGGCGATGACTCACAAACCATCATCGTGGCCGAAGTCAGCGCCTTCCAGGCCCCGCCCTGGCACGGTTTCAAGCCGCTGGCCGCCGCCGTCACCAACGTCGCCGAAGATCACGTCGATGAGTTCTTTGACGGCGACTTTGAGGCCTACGCCGCCGCCAAGCGCGCCCCCACAGACCGCCTGACCCAGGGGCAAACCGCTGTGCTCAATATGGACGACCCCATCGTCTCGCGCTGGCAGGGCCCCATCGTCGAGCGCGGCGCACGCGTGGTGCGCATGAGCCTGACCGCGCGCGCCGTGGGAGAACACCCCCACGCGGCCTACCGGCACAACGGACAACTGAGGCTGCGCTGGGAGGGCAAAGACCAGGCGCTGATCGCCAACGACGACCTCAAACTCGTCGGCGATCACAACGCCGAGAACGTCCTGACCGCCACAGGCCTCCTGCTGCCTCTAAACCTGGACCTGGACCTGATTCGCCAAAGCCTGCACACCTTCAAAGCCCCCGCGCACCGGCTTGAGTACGTCGCCACCGTCGACCAGATCGACATCTACGACGACTCCAAGGCCACCAACGCCCACGCCTCGCTGGCCGGACTGGCCGCCTTCGGCGCCAAACCCCTGGTCGCCATCGTCGGCGGCGTGGACAAAGGCCTCGATCTGGAGCACTGGGTGCAAACCCTCAGGGCAAGGGCACGCGCCGTCTTCGTCATCGGCGAGCTTCGCCAGCGCCTGCTGAGCCAATACGCCCAACTCCTGCCCCAGGCCGTCCCCGCAGACGACCTCACCCAGGCGCTCCACATGGCCCACAGCGCCGCCAAAGCTGGCGACGTCCTCATCCTCTCCCCGGCTTGCTCCAGCTTTGACATGTTCGCCAGCTACGCCGACCGAGGACGCCAGTTCCAAGCAGCCGTCAAAGCCCTGGCCAACGCCTCAGACACCACAACACACTGATCCACGGCCTCAGAGCGCCGCCCACCAGTCTTGGCGACATTGAGGGGACCAAGATCCTGACTTGCGGCCTCAGAGCGCCTCCACAACCCCAAGGAGCCTCCACAACCCATGCAGTACACCACCCTGGGCCGCACCGGCGTGCAAGTCTCCACGCTGAGCTTCGGCACCATGTCCTTTGGCACCACCGCCGACGAGACCACCAGCGCCGCCATGTTCCACCGCTGCCGCCAGGCCGGGGTCAACGTCTTTGACTGCGCCGATGTCTACGGCGACGGACGCTCCGAAGAGATCCTCGGGCGCCTGCTCAAAACGTGCCGCGACGACGTCGTGCTGGCCACCAAGGTCTACTTCCCCACCGGCAAGGGCCCCAACGACCGGGGCGCCACGCGCTACCACATCACACGCGCCGTCGAAGCCAGCCTCAAGCGCCTCGACACCGATCGGATCGACCTCTACTACCTGCACCGCTTCGATGATCGCACCGCGCTGGACGAAACCCTGCGCGCCATCGACGACCTCGTGCGCCAGGGCAAGATCCTCTACCCCGCCGTCAGCAACTACGCCGCCTGGCAAACCGCCAAAGCGCTCGGCGTCGCCGCCCTGCACAACCTCTCTCCCATCGTCTGCACCCAGCCCATGTACAACCTGGCCAAACGGCAGGCCGAGGTCGAAATCCTCCCCATGGCCGCCAGCGAAAACCTGGCTGTCATGCCCTACAACCCCCTTGGTGGCGGACTGCTGGCGGGCAAATACGGCGCCCAGCGCCGACCCCAGGAAGGCCGCCTGGTCTCCAACCGCATGTACCAACTGCGCTACGCCAACGAAGAAAACTTTGCCCTGGCCGAGGCCTTCACCAACCTGGCCACACAAGCCGGACACCACCCCGCCACCCTGGCCATCGCCTGGGTCAACCACCACCCTGCCATCACCTCGACCCTGATCGGCGCCCGCAATGTCGAACAACTCGACGCCTGCCTCGACGCCGCCAACCTTGAACTGAGCGACGAACTCTACGACGCCATCTGCGCCCTCTCACGCACCCCACCGCCCGCCACCGACCGCAACGAGGAGCGGATGGGACACAACTACAAAGCGAAGCGTTGAAAGTGGTGAATGCTCAATGATTACGGGGACTTGCAAAGGTCGTTGGCACCTTACCGGCACCTTACCAAAGCACTACCAAAGCACCACCAGCGCATGAACAGCCCTCGGTGGAACCCCCGTTGGTAGCCCGAAGCAGACAAAGGCGTTGGAAATTAAAAAACGCAGTGTTTTCAGTGACTTGTAAAGGTCGTTGGTACCTTACCAAAGCACCGTCAAAGCACCATCAGCGCCTCAAAGCTGCTCCACCACCACAAAAGCCACCGCAAACGGCCCATCGTGGCTCAGCGACAAGTGCACCCCACACGACCCAAGCCGCCCAAAGGCTTGCTGCACCTCGCCGTGGAGTTTCAGCCCTGGTCTGCCGTAGGGATCGCAGACCACTTCAATCTGGCGCATGTCGACCTGGGCCAGCGAGGGCGCCATGCCTCGGCGCGCCCCGGCCCAGGCTTTGATGAAGGCCTCTTTGGCGGCAAAGCGCGCCGCCAGGTGGCGTCCGGGGCGTTGCCCGGCTCGGTCGTCGGAGTCTTGGCGCTCACCCTGCGTGAAGGTCTCCTGGACAAAGACCGAGGCGCGGTCATCGAGCTGCGCCTCAAAGGCATCGATGTGCACAATGTCTGTGCCGACGCCGAGGATCATGATTGATCCTTGTTGGCGGTGGCAAAGACGCCCGTGGTCAGGTCCATGCGCGCGCTGGGGTCCAGGAGCATGGCGGCTTCCTGGGTGGCCTGCTCGGCGGTGCCGTCGGCGGCCTCAAAGCGCCGGTCGGTGCGCTTGGTGAAGGCGTCGCGGGCGCCAGTGAGGATGGCGGCACGGGTGCTGCGGCGCTTGGCCTCACGGTCGGCCGCGGCCTGAGTCCAGGTGGCGCGGGTGTCGGCGTCGAGCTTTTCGATGAGCACGTCGGGGTGGGCCAACAGCGCCAGACCGGAGACGTGGCCAAAGCCAAGGCTGGTGACCAGACCGGCCTTGATGGGCATGGCCGCGCCGGGACGCAGCGTGGTGTCGGTGAAGCCCATGTGACCAAAGCTTTCCATGCGGGGATCGACGCTGTCGAGGTTCCGGTTGCCGGGGATGACGCCGCGCTGGAGGCTCTGGCACAGGCCGATGAGCTGCCAGGCCGCCGCGCCGCCTTTGGGGTGACCGGTGAGGGTCTTTTGGGAGACGACCCACAGGGGGTTGCCCTCGGTGCGGCCCAGAGCATTCTGGATGCGGTCGTGCAGCTCGTTCTCGTTGGGGTCGTTGGCCCCGGTAGAGGTATCGTGCTTGTAGACCACGCCGATGTCGTCGGTGGTCAGCCCCAGGGCGCCGAGCGCCTGACCCAGCGGGGAGCGGGCGCCGCCCAGTGCGCTGGCCAGGGCGCCCATGCCGGGGGCCGGGATGGATTTGTGGATGCCGTCGCCGAAGGAGCCGGCGTAGGCGACCACGCCCAGGATGGGCAGACCGGCTTCCAGGGCGACCGAGGCGCGGGTGACCAGGATGGTGCCGCCGCCCTGGGCCTCGACGAAGCCTCGACGGCGCACGTCGTTGGAGCGCGACATCTGGGACGGCTCCATGCCCATGGAGAGCATCTTCTCGGTGTCGCAGGTGGCGTTCATGTCGGCGAACCCGACCATGCCAGCGCGGCCAATGTCGTCAAAACCGCCGGTGACGGCAAAGTCGGCCTTGCCCACCAGGATCTTATCGACCCCTTCTTCAAGGGAGACGGCGGCGGTGGCGCAGGCGGCCACGGGCTGGGACATGGGGCCGTAGCTGCCCAGGTAGCTCTGGACGACGTAGGCGGCCACGACATTGATGAGGGTCTCTTGCAGGACGTCGCTCTGACGCTCCTCATCCATGATGTGGTCCACGTAGAGGCGGCGCAGGCTGCGCATGCCGCCGATGCCGCTGCCCTGGGTGCAGGCCACGCGGGCGGGGTGGACCCAGTGCATCAACTCTTCGGGGTCCATGCCAGCGCTGACAAAGGCGTCCACGGTGGCGATGAGGTTGAAGAGGGAGACCGGATCGACGTTCTCCACCATGTCGCGGCTGACGCCGAAGCGGGCCGGATCAAAGCCGTCGGGGACCAGACCCGCCACGCGGCGGCTGAGCTTGGCTTGACGGGGCACCTTGATCTCGGAGCCAGCAAGGCGCGTGACGCGCCAGGTCTCGGCGTCCGCGTCGTAGGAGGCGCGGGTGTGCTCGGGGTCGGCGGCGACGAAGGTGCGGGCCTCGTCGCTGTTGGCCACGGGGAAGCTGAAGTCTTTCTCCAGGTAGACGGTCGTAAAGACCGGCACGCGCTGCGGGTCAAAGCCGAGTGTCTCGGGCTCAACAAAGCGGATCCCAGCGCGCTGGCGCACGCCTTCGCGGTAGCGCTCGGCAATCTCGCCTTCCGGCACGACCTCCTCGCTCTCCACGTCGATCCACTGGCCGTCCTGGTAGCGGATCAGGCCGACGGTCCAGGCCAACTCCATCACGCCAGCGGCCGAGAGGCGGTCTTCGGCCTCCAACTCAAAGCGGGTGCGGGAGCTGCCGCAGGGGCCGACTTCGCCGTAACCCACGATCACGATCGTGCGGTCAAGGTCCAGGCTGGGGTCACCCTTGGCATCTGCGTCCACGACCGAAGTCGGCTGGCGCTCGGGCCAGTCGGGCAGCGCCAGGAGCTGGCGAGGGGCGCGGTTGAGGGTACGGCCCATGAGGGTCGCCTCTTTTTGGCGCAGGCTGTCGAGTTGGCGCGCGGCGGTGCTGCGGTTGGCCAGCCCGTCGCGGATGCCGTCAACCACCTCGCGCACTTGGCCAAGGGCGCCAAAGCGACCGGTCAAGTCGGCGTCCAGCGGCGCGTGCTGGGCCAGACGGCGCATGGGCTCGCTGCACAGCGCCGCCAGCAACCAGCCCATCTCGGCGCTGGAGAAGGTGCGGGCCTCGGTTTGGGCTTCAAGGCGAGCCGCCACGGGGTTGTTGGCGTCCATGAGGCCGGTGCCACGGACCCAGCCGATGCGGGCGTTGCACAGCGTGACCGCCTTGCCCCAGGCCTCGGACTCGCTGCGCCACTTGTGACTCAGGACCTCCAGGGCGATCTTGGTTTCGGCGTAAGGTCCGTCACCGCCAAAGGTGCCGTGGTTGGGCGACAGGGGCAGGAGCACGGCGCAGGGCTCGGCGGGCAACCCCTGGCGGACGTAGCGGGCGGCGATCCGGGCGATGAGCCGCTCGGTGCCCATGAGCATGGCGCGCACGGCGGCTTCGGCCTTGTCGTCCATGGCGTCGAGCGTGCCCAGCGTCTTGAGCGCCGCGAAGGGCACGACGATGTCGGGCGCGAAGGGCCGCTTGATGACCTTGACCTCGGCGCCGACTTGCTCGATCGACTCATCAAAGAGCCAATCCACCAGCGCGTCGGTGTCCTGGAAGGAGGTCTGGTTGAAGGGCACCACGTGCAGCTCGGCGCCGGGGGCCGCGGCCTCTTGCGCCAGCTTGCGGTAGAAGGCCAGACGCTGGCGGTGGCAGGACGAGGTGGCCACGACCACGCGGGCGCCGCCGCGCAGCAGGTGGGCGGCCACCTCCACGGCGATGGAGCCAGGGCTGGCGCCGGTCACCAGCGCCGTCTTGCCCGCAAAGGGCAGCGGCGACGTCAGACCATCTTCCAAAACCGACCGGAAGGCGGCGTCGTGCTGACCACCGGCCCCGACCGTGACCAGACCTTTGTCCTGACCATCCCAGAGGCTGGCCACAAAGCGGGCTGCGGCGTCGGCCTCAAGCTGGGGGACCTCTTCGTAGACCATCTCACCGGTCTGACCGATGCTCAGCGACGGCCGGGACGGCACCATGGGCGCGGCGCTGGCGGGCTGACCGGAGGCGATTTGCTCCAGGGCGTCGATCAACGCCTGTGAGGCGCCCTTGGCGCGGACCTGCGAGGCGTACCAGGCGGCGGTCTGACGGGTGCGCTTGCCAAAACGGGCCAGTCGGGCGGCCTGACGGGCAATTTCGGACTCGTCCATGCGGCCTGCCATGGCCTCAAAGGTCAACATGGCCACGTCGCGCTGGGCGGTGGCCCAGGTCGAGGCGAAGGCCACGTGACGGCGCGCGTCAAAGCGCGGCGAGATCATCTCGACATGGCGCGGGCCGTGCTCGGCTTCCACGACCGCCAGCTTGGCGGCGGCCTCATCGACCTGGGGCAGGCCGGGGGCCTGGGCCTCCAGGTCGTGACCCAGCGCGCGGGCGACCTCGCGGGCGGCGCCCATCAGGACGTCGTCCAGGCGGCTCTCCAGCTCGCGCACTGCGGCGGCATCGACCTGACCACCACCAGCGGCCGCGGCGGCCTTGCGGCCAAGCGGCAAGCCGGTCTGCTCGGCCAGCGTCGCGATCCAGCGGTCCATGGCGCCTTCGACCTCACCGCGGTTGCCGGGGCGAAGATCGGCCAGCGCGCCCAGCGCGCCGCTGCGGCCGGATTCGCCGTCGCGGCTTTCGAGCGCCAGGAGCGTCAGCGCAGAGGCCGTCAGGCCGTCTCCCAGGCCGTAAGTCTCGGCCAGCTTGGCGGTGATGTCTTTGCGGCCCACACCGGCGCGACCAAAGACCTTCTTGAGCGCGTCGTCGACCGCCGGGCGGAGGTAACCACCGGGCACCTTGTAGCTGGGGCTGCGGCCCTTGATCTCGGCGTCGAGGTCGGTCAGCGGCTTTTCATGGGCGCCGTCGATGGTGCCCAGGTCAAACTCGGCGCCCAGGTCCAGCAGGACCTGGTTGCGGCGCGACGAAACCCCGTCAAAGAGATCGTCGATGGTCTCCGCGTCCTTGATCTGCTCGGGACGCACGCGGGCTTGGAGCGAGAGGATGGCGCGCAGGGCTTCGCGGTGGCTGTAGGGCCTGTCGGGGACCGACGCGGCGACGGTCACGGGCGCTGCGGGGGCGGCAACCGCGACGGGCGCCGCCGGGGCTGCGAGCTGCGCCGCCTCCCCGGCCCCAGCGTCCTGCTCAATGACCTCTTCGGGCTCGGGATCGCTGTCGGTGGCAAAGACCACGGCGGCCTCGGCTTCGGCGTTGTAGACCTCCACCTCGTCCAGATCCATCAGGCGCAGCGTGTAGCGGGCCATGTTGGCCAGCGTCGGCTGGTAGCCCACGCCCACCTCAATGATCCGCTCCACACCCAGGCCGCCCACGTGGGGCTGGGCCAGCATCAACTCCTGGCTCTCGATCCAGCGCACGGGGCTGGTGAACTGCCAGGCCAGCAACTCAATCAAGAGCGCGCGAGACAACTCCACCGGGCGCTCGGACCAGCTCTGGAAGTCCTCCAGAATCGGACCCAGGACGGTGCCGTCGGTCAGCGCGTTGACCTCTTCGACGTAGGGACGACCCAGCGAGAAGGGCTTGGGCACCAGGTTGGGCACGTAGCGGCCCACCAGCGACTGCCAGTCGATGACCTGCGGCAGGCGCGTGTCGAGGGTCTTGCGGAAGCTGTCCACGCCGCCGCGCAGCACCTCGGAGTGGAAGGGCACGTCGATGCCCGGCACTTCGATGTAGGGCGCCTTGCCGCCGGGGGTCTGGCGTGCCTCAAGCTCGGCCTGGAGGATATCCAGCGCCGCCACCTGACCGGTGACCGAGTACTGGCGGCCGCGCACGTTGTAGTTGACGATCTGAATGAAGTGACCGCTCTTCTGGCGGATCTCCTCCACCAGCGCCTCAGCCTGCGCATGGCTCATCCGCGCATAATGCGGACGGATGACCCCCATCCGGTAACCGCTCTCGCCGTCGGCATCGCGCGCCACCAGCTTGTGCATGACCAGACCGCGGTTGTAGACGATGTCCACCACATCTTCGAGCGGCAAAACGCCAGTGATGGCTCCCAGCGCGTTGTACTCACCGACGCTGTGGCCGCAAGTCACGGCGCCTTCGACCAGCGCACCAGATTCGCGCAGCTCGGCCACCTGAGCCTGGGCCAGGACCGCCATGGCGACCTGCGTAAACTGGGTCAGGTGCAGCACGCCTTTGGGGTGCACAAAGCTGGTGCCTCGCGCCAACAACTCGCGGGGGTTGTCGCGCACCACGGTCAGGATCGAGAAGCCCAGCGCGCGGCGCGTAAAGGCGTCGGCGCGATCCCAGACCGCGCGGGCAGCCCTGGAGCGGCCATAACCGGCCATGCCCATGCCCTGACTCTGGATCCCCTGGCCGGGGAAGATGTAGGCCGTCGTGGGGGCAGCAATCCGGGCTTCGGCGCGGACCACCGGCACCAGCGCTTCACCGCGCTGCACCGAGGCGGTCGCCTCCACCAACATGTCCCCACCGTCCACACCCACGCGCACAGCCTCCATCACCACCGCTTCGCCGCACAGCGCCGGGGCCATAAAGGCCACCTTGAAGCTGCACACGCGCTTGGGCAGGCCCTGGGCCACGTGCTGAACCAGGAAGGCGTGCAAGCGCGCCGCCGACCACATGCCGTGGACAATCGGCGCGTCCATCCCCGCCAGGCGCGCCGTCAGGCGGCTGCGGTGGATGGGGTTGAGGTCGAGGCCGATTTCGGCAAAGGCGTCCATCAACTCAGGCGTGCGGTCGTAGTCTTTGGCCAGACGACGGCGCGGCCGGGAGGTGGTCTCTTCGGCGGGCGCCAGGATCTGAGCCAGCGCCTCCAGCGGGTGCATCTTGGCGTCTTCGGTGCTCTGGAGCGCGATCTGACCGATCACTTCGCCCCCGCGCAGCACCCGGCCAGTGGCGCCAAAGGTGGCGTCTCCCTGACGCGGACGCGCCTCGGAAACCTGCGCGTCAATGCTCAGCACATCGCCGGCCTGCACCTCGGTCTGCCAGGTGATGAAGTCATGTTCGGTGACAAAGGTCGCGGC
>CAKZKQ010000033.1 GCA_937123825.1 uncultured Pseudomonadota bacterium | reverse complement strand
GAGATCGACAAGATGTCCATGGACTTCCGCGGAGACCCCTCCTCGGCGCTGCTTGAAGTCCTTGACCCCGAGCAAAACGGCACCTTTGGTGATCACTACCTCGACTTGGACTACGACCTGTCCAAGATCATGTTCATCACCACCGCCAACACCCTGCACGAGATCCCGATCCCCCTGCGCGACCGCATGGAGATCATCGAAATCTCGGGCTACACCGAGTACGAAAAGCTCAACATTGCCCGCAAGTACCTCATCTCCAAGCAGATGGAGGCCAACGGCATCAGCGACGTCGATGTGCACTTCACCGACGCCGCCATCCGCTCCCTGGTCCACAACTACACCTACGAAGCCGGTGTCCGTAACCTGGAGCGCGAGATCGGCGGCGTCTGCCGCAAGATCGCCCGCGAGGTCGTCAAAAACGGCAAAGAGCAGTCCTTCAAAGTCACCGCCAAGCGCGTCGTGGCCTACCTGGGGCCGCACAAGCACCGCGTGCGCCGCGCCGAAGACCGCGACGAGATCGGCCTGACCAACGGACTGGCCGTGACCATGTTTGGTGGCTCCATGCTCACCAACGAGGTCTCCATCATGCCCGGCAAGGGCAAGCTGGTCCTGACCGGTCAGCTGCGCGACGTCATGCAGGAGTCCGCCCAGGCCGCCATGAGCTACGTCCGCTCGCGCGCCTACAACCTGGGCCTCGACACCGACTTCATCCAGAAGATCGACCTGCACGTCCACTTCCCCGGCGACCACATCCCCAAGGACGGTCCCTCGGCGGGCATCACCATGGCCACCGCCATCGTCTCGGCGCTGACCCGCATCCCCGTGCGGCGCGATGTGGCCATGACCGGTGAAATCTCGCTGCGCGGCCGCGTCCTGCCCATCGGTGGCCTCAAGGACAAAGCCCTGGCGGCACACCGCAGCGGCATCAAGACCGTCATCTGCCCCAAAGAGAACCGCAAAGACCTGCGCGACATCCCCAAGCCCGTGCGCCGCGCCGTCGAGTTTGTCTTTGTCGAGCACATGGACGAGGTTCTCAAGCACGCCCTGGTCCTGGGTGACCCCGAGGCCTTCATGTCTCGGATGACCCAGCCCCTGCTGCTGCCCAACATCAGCCTCCAGGAGGCCCAGGCCGCCGCCAAGGCTGCCGAAGAGCCCGCCGCGCCCGCTGAGGTCCACCCATCGGCCAACGGCAGCGCCCCGGCCACCATGTGATCCGGAGGCCGCCATGTCCGGCGATCCCACCCGCAACCCTTTTGCGGACCTGCGCCTTGACCCGCGCTCCTCTCCCGAGGAGATCACCGCCGTCATGCGCGAACTGGCCGAGGATGCACCCGACGCCCAGCGCCGCGCCCTTCAAGGGCAGTGGCGCAAGCTCACCCTCCATCCCGATGATCGCCTCAAGGCCGCCTTCTTTGCCCACACAAATCCCAGCCGCAACCTGATCGACACGCTTGACCGCGACGCGCTGACCCGGCTTCGGCTCACGCCCCGGCGCATCAAGCTCGCCGATGCCCTTGACCCGGCCGCCGCTCCCGAGTTGGCTGACCTGGTCTTGCTGCCGCCGCTTCGCGCCGAACAAAGCGCCGACGGCGCCGAGCGACCTTCCGATTGGCCCGACGTCGCGCCACAAGACGACGTCTTCCTGAAGCTCTAAAAGACACGGCCCGCGCCCACATACAGCATGAGGACCCCCATGTATCTGGACAGACCTGTCGGCATCGACCTTGGCACCACCAACTCCGCCATCGCCATGCTGGAACCCGGTGGTCGGGATCTGCTCATCTACACCGATCGCTTCCGCCGCAAGATCGTTCCCTCGGTCGTCGGCTGGGACCCCGGCAAGGAAGACTTCATCGTCGGCTTCCCCGCCTGGAACCGCCGAGGCATGGACCCCGAACCGGTCCAATCCATCAAGCGCAAGATGGGCCGACAGACCACGGTGGCCGTCGGCCCCCACCAACTCGACCCCGAGACCATCTCCGCCCGAATCTTGTCCGAGGTCACCGCCTCCATGCAGGGCTACGCCGGAGAAAAACTCGAAGGCTACCAACTCGAAGTCGAGCGCGCCGTCATCACCGTCCCCGCTTACTTTGATGCCCCCCAGATTGACGCCACTCGCCGTGCCGGAGAGCTCGCCGGGCTGGAAGTCCTGGGCCTCTTGCAGGAGCCGACCGCTGCGGCCATGTACTACGCCTGGAAACACGGCGTTGGGGATGCCTGCTTCCTGGTCTACGACCTGGGCGGCGGCACCTTTGATGTCTCTGTGATCCGCTGCCTCATGGGCGAATACCAGGTCCTGTCCATCCACGGCGACAACTTCCTGGGCGGCGACGACTTTGACCGTCGCTTTGCCGAGCATCTGCGCCAGCATCTGGTCAAAGAAGGCTACGCGCTCGACCTCGACATTCAGAACAACGAGGACGACGCCACACGCTTTCTTGTGCTGACCCGCATCGCTCAGGAAGTCAAAGAGGCGCTCTCCACCAGCGAGTTCCAGTACATCGGCCGCCGGGGCATCTTTGATGACCAAAGCGGCAACCCCGTCACGCTGGAGATGGAGATCTCGCGCGGTGAGTGGGAAGGGCTCATGCGCTCCTACGTCGACCAGAGCATCTCCTGCTGCCGTCAGGCGCTGAAAATCGCCGAAGACACCGCTGGCGTCACCCTGGCCGACATCGACCACATCTTGATGGTCGGCGGCTCCACGCGCGTCCCCATGGTCCAGCGGGCCGTCTCTGAGGCCTTCATCGGCCAGGGGCTTTCCAAGGCCCAGGCGCTCAGCGTCGACGAGCCTGACACCTGCGTGTCTTTGGGGGCCGCCATCCACGCCGCCAACCTCGGCGGCCTGTCCATCGGCGATCACAGCCAGGACATCGGCGTCAACATCACCAGTTCGCTGACCACCCGCGGCGAGACCACGCGCCTGAGCGGTCAGGTCATCGGCAGCGGCGCTGCGGGCGTTGCGGAGGTGGAGTTGATCGACGTCACCGACGCCGCCAACCCCGACTCCTACGAGTTGGTCCCGGTCAAAGAAGGGCGCTTCAAGATTGCCGACATCGAGCTGCCCGACCCCGGCACCTACCCCTTTAATTTGGCGCTGCGCAGCGGCAGTGGTCAAAGCCTGCTTTCGCTGCCCATCGCCTTTTACCGGGGCGGCGACGCCCGCTCCACTGGCAGCGCGCTGAGCAACCCCACCGTGCTGGCCAAGGACATCTACCTTGAGGTGGTCCGTCTGGGGCGTCCCGACCGGCAGATCCTGCTTGAGACCGGCACTAGCCTGCCCACCGAGGCGCGCTTTCGCTTCTACACCGCCGACCAGAGCGGCGCGGTCATCCTGCGCTTGATGCAAAACCGCCTACCCATCCGCACCATCCACCTTGAGGTCCCCGCCGATCTGCCGCTGCAGACCCCCGTGGATCTGAAGCTCAATGTGGACGACAAGATGGTCATGACCGCCGAGGGTGGGGTGGCCGATCAGGCTTTCTGGGCTCAGATCGAGCCGCCGCCGCCCGCCGACGAGCGCAACCTGAAGCAAATCGAGGGTTTGCTTGAAGAGGCCGACCGCGTGGGGTCGGCGCTCTGGGGCAACGACGCGTCCTACTTCCGCGACAAGGCCCAGTATCTCAAGGCGGGCATCCGGGAAGCCGCCCGCACCGACCCCGACAAGTTGCAGGTCCTGGCTGGGCGGCTTGCGGACATGCTTGAAGATTACCGCTCGGAGGACCGTCGCCTGACGCCGTCCTACGATCGCTTTGAGCGCATCCTCAACCTGGTCCGCCGCCGGGTCTTCCGCGATGTGGAAGAGCGCCTGCTGGGCCTGAGCGCCGACGACTGGGCCGGGCGCCTGGCCACCGTCGAGACCAGCGCCACCGAGGCCTACCACCGGGGCGATCAGGCCACCTGGAGCCGTTGCTACTCTCAGATCCAGGCCATCTGGGAGTCCCTGGCGCAGGACGACAGCCGCTACACCAACCCCAACTCGGCCGATTACCTGGTGCGCAGCCTTCTGGCCGCTCGCCATCACGTCGACGAGCTTAAAGAAAACCTGGCCATGCTGGTCCTGTCCGACAACGAAGAGACCCGCAAGGTTCAGCAGCGCGAGCAGCTCTCCATCCTTGATGCGCTCAACTCCGAGGTCATCGAACCCCTGGAGGGCATGGGCGCCGATCCGGGTTCGGGCGGCGAGGTCCGCGCGCAGCTTGAAAAGATCCACGGCGCTCTGCGGCGGCTGGACAAGCGCCTTGAGCGTCTGCCGTCGCTGGGTCTGGTCAGCGGCTGAGGGCCATGTTCTCCAACCTCAAAGAAAAGCTGCTGATCACGCGGGCCGAAGGCGCGCTGGCCCTGGCCGAGATCAACCTTGAGCGCGGCCAGAGCGCAGAGGCCATGCGCGGCTTTCTGGTCCAGGCCCGCGATCTCAAGCGCCGGTCCGTCGCCCCCGGTCTCCAGCGCCGAGGCTGGTTTGGTGCCATGCGCGCCTTTGCCCGCTTGCTTCGCACCCCCGGCCCTGGACCCGATCCCAATGTCCTGGCCGAAGTGCTGGCCAGCGTTCTGCCCTGTCAGCAGCACGAACTCCCGCACGACTGGCGCCGCTACGAAGACTTTCGGCCCATGGTCCTGGGTTTGCTGGATCAGGGCCACGATCACCTTGAGGTGACCGCCCACCTGACCTGGGTCCTGTGCGATTGGTTTCACGCCGACCCAAGGCCCTACTACGCCCGAGGCCGCGCCCTGGAGCTTCAACTGGCCCAGGAGCGCGCCTTGCCCGCGCGCCGTCGCCTTGCTGGGGATGCCCGCGCCGCCTACCAGCGCGCTTTGGGGGCCGCCAGTGAGGCCGGTGCGCGCAAACGCTGGGAGCCCATCTTGCGGCTGCGGCAGGCGCGGCTGCTGGCCTTCGAGCTGGTGCGCGACGATCCCGGCGCGCTGGATGAAGCCCTGGAGTTGCTGAGCATCTTTGAAAAAGGCGAGCTTCGCCGCCTGGAGCGGCCCCACCGGTTGACCGTCGCCGCAGTCTGGCTGCGCTCCCCGCGCGCCATGATTCGCGTGCGCGCGCTCGACGCCCTGGACGACCTGCTGACCCAGGATCCAGCGCTTGGCCCCGCCGTGATGCGCGCGCTTGAGACCTATCTTGAAGGCCTCGACTGGAGCTTCTACTCCACCGAGCAAGACCGCATCCGAGCCATCATCCGGACCCACGACAGCCCCCGCGCCCGTCGCATGCTGGCCTACCTCGACCTGCTTCATGTCCTGCACGGAGAGCGAGGGCGGCACAGTCTGGCCGACCGGGCCCACCTTGAGCGGCTGCTGGAGGCCGAGCGGGGTTCAAAAGGGCAGGGCAAGGACTCGGCGGGCGCCAGATTCTACAGCGTGGCGCTGGCGCTCACCCAGGATACCAGCCCTTCACTTCAAGAAGTCCTGCACGAACACGGCCTTCAGGAGCAGGTCCTGCCCCCATTGGACTTGAATCTGCCGTTGGCCATGGCGCTGGAGAGTCTGCGGCTGCGCATCCACCCCGATCGCGACGCTGCCAGGCGGCTCCTGTCGGCCTTTGCTCGCCCCATCCATCAAGTGCCCCACACCCAGGCCGCCTTTGCGCTCTTTGTGCCGGTTTTGCTCAAACACTGGCGCGAATGGGCCGCCCTTCAGGTCGAGATGCGTCGGGGCATATCGTCCTTCATCCAGCTCGCCCCGGCCCCATCGGTGGGCTTTGCGACCATTGGCGTGGCGTTGGTGGGGCTCGAAGAGTTTGAGTTGGCCCGCAAGGCCGCCCGAAGGGCTCAGAGCGCCGACGGTGAGGATCCCCAGGCCTTGCGCCTGCTGCGTCTGGCCTTGGCGCGCCACGATCTGCACCTGGGCGGCACCGAAGAGGCCGTCGGCTGGCTCCTGCCGATCTGGTCGTCGTAGTGCCTGTGGTTTGGTAGAGGGCGACTGAACTGTCTCAGCCGCGCGCTTTGCGAAAGCGCAGGTTGGGCACCATCGGTTCCATGGCGCGCAGCGTGGCGATCCGCTCAAAAGCGGGCTGACCGGCCAGCGCGCCCTGCGCCAGCTTGCCCAGCGGCTTGAGCGTGCGGCGGTTGGCGTGGCTGGCCTTGGCGATGGCCATCACCCGGTCTTTGCGTTCGCCGTTGGCGCCGATCTCCAACGGCCCGTCGCCCAACGTCGGGGCCATGTCCCAGCACCCCAGCACATACGCCAGCGATGCCTGGGCGCTCCACAGCCCCGTGGCCTCCTGCATGGTCAACGCGCGGCCCGCCAGGGCCTCTCCATCGGCCAGAAAGCCCAGCCAGACCCACCACATCCTGCCCAGCGCCCGCTCCAGGGCCACGGTCGAGGTGTAGCGCCTGGGTCCAAAGCGCTCATTGAAGCGCATCGAAGGGGTCAACCAGAGCGCCGCCGCGGCCATTTTGGCCGAAGGCGTCGGGTAGGGCCTGCCCAAAACGGCCTCCCAGGCCTCCTGGACAGCGTTGATGACGCCCAAAGCTGCCTCAGCGCCCCCCATTTGGGCTTCCAAGGCGTCCGTGAGCGTGGCGCCGGGTTTGAAGCACGCGCTGGCCACGCGGCGCTCCTGCTCGATGTAGCGCGTTTGCTGAGTCTCGTCGCCGTCAAAGGGCAGGGCGGTGGCCACCAGCGCCTGATCCTTGATGCCTTTGAGTTCGGCGGCGATGTCGCTGTGTGTGACCCGGCCGCTGAGCCCCACGTCTTCCACCCCGTCTTCGTGAGCTTCCAGCGGGCAGACCACGCTGTTGAAGTCCACGACCGTGTACTTGCCCAGCTTGAAGACCCGGTTGAAGGGAAAGAGCCTGCACACCGCCGGTTTGGCCTCGCGGCCATGGTCGACCTCGACCCGGCACAGGCCGTCGTCGCGCATGAACCAACACGAGCCGCGCGGGTTGATGGCCGTCCAGGCCTCCCCGCGAGGCCGCGCAAACGCGGCCAACTCCGGGTAGAGTCCCATTGTCCGCGTCACCTCACCGTTGGCCGCGTCCATGCCGATGCCCAGGCCCTTGCAGCAGGCGCCGCAGCCCCGGCATTCGTAAGAAAAGACCCTATCGGGGAAGGTCCAATAGACGGCGTCGGTCATGGCGACTCCGGGGGCTGCCAGTCCTGGGTAAAGAAGCCGCCATCAAGGGGTTTGCGGCGGTCCATCAACATGCCCCAGCGCTGGTCGGTCATGGCGCGGTTGTGGATCACGAAGTCTGGGACGAGTTCCGGCAGGTGGCGGCTTGCCAGCGTGCCTTCAAAGCCCACCCCTGCGTGCAGCGCGATGTATTGTCCGGCGTCGGTCGGGTGGGGATAGATCATCGAGATGCCCACGTCGTCGCCCTCGTGGCGCTGGCCGCCAAAGACCAGCGCGCCGTCTTCAAAAGACACCGGCAGCTTGTCGATGAAGCGGGCCGTGACGGCGTTGCTGCTGGGGTTGCCGATGAGCACGACGCTGAGCCCCTTGAGGGCCTCGTCGGTGGCGTCGGTGTCGGCGATGACGGGCAGGCGGACGTCGGTGCGCAGGTCCTGGCGAGCGAAGTGCTGGGCGACCAGGCGGTTGGTCTCGGTCTGGGAGGGGTCTTGGGTGCCGTAGACGACGATTTGGGGGTGGATCTGGATGTCGTCCAGCGGGCCGCTGACGCCTTTGCGCTTTTGGCCGATGACCGACGGCGGCTTGGAGGCCATCGCCCAGGTCTTGTCTGGCCCGCGCTCAAAGATCACGCTGGAGGCGCTGGCTGGGATTTGGAGCGAGGTCTGGTCGTCGATGATGACCTTGGCGTCGGTCTCGGCGGCGCGCGGGGTTTTGGACAGGTCGACCTCAAAGACCCTGGTGTTGTCGGTCTTGAGGGTTAGCGTGGTGCCTTCTTTGTCCCATTCGCCGCGCAGCTCGGCGTAGCGCAGCGGGTCTTCCATCCGCCACAGCTTCATCCAGTGGCTGGAGTCGTAGCGGTATTCGGCCATCTTGAGCCGGTCGCGCTTGGGCTTTTGCGGGATGCGGCGATTCTTGAGCCACGAGACCATGTCGCCGTCTTCGTAGGCGTAGTCCCAGACGTTGTGGCCCATGTCATCCTGGATGTCGAAGATGTGCCAGTAACCCAGCCGCCGCAGGCGTTTGCTGACCACCGAGGAGCGCTCGGGCGAGTCCTTGCCGCCGTGGACGATGCGAAAGCGCAGGTGGAGGGCGTTTTCTGCGTAGTGGCGCACGGCGCGCTTGAGGATCAGGGTCTCTTCCCAGGGCTGGCGCGACTTGACGCCCTCAATCTGGTTGTAGGTCTCCAGGTTGGGGTAGCCGCAGAGCGGGGCGGTGGCGGCAAAGCGCCCGGGGTAGTGCAGCGGGACCACAAAGGCCACCGTGCCTCCCAGCGAGGCCCCTGTGATGCTGATGCGCTGGGGATGGATCCGGTAGGCGGCCTGCATCTCTTCAAGCACCCGCATCGTGTCCAGCTCGCCCAACAGCCTTTGTCCCGAGTGTTTGTAACCCCAGGGGGCGGCGATGATGGCGCGGCGATCGCGCCACTGCTTGTCCAGCGTGGTCATCAGCGCGCGGCGTGGGTTGCCGTTGAGCCCGTGGGCTGCCAGGACCAGGGCGATGGGGTCTGGGGCGAGCCGCTGGTAGGAGCGCGGGATGAAGATCTCGGAGGGGTGGAGGCGGCCATCGACCCGGGAGCGGTAGGCCCTGGGGACGGTCCCGATCATCTCGGGGTAGGGGTCTTTGCCCTGGTCAAAGGCGGCCGAGACGTTTTGTGCGATCTCCAGGCGGCTTTTGATGATCCGATCGTCGGCGTTGGGTGTGATGACGGCGGTTTGGAGGTGCTCGACGAGCCATTGGTAGCTCTCGCGGCTGCCGGAGGGGATGGCGTCCGGGAGCTTGGCCATCAGGGCCTCCAGGCCTTCTTTGAGTTCCAGGGCTTGCGGGTTGGTGTCGGGGCGGTGGTTGAGATGGCGCGCGTCCCTGCGTTGGTCACCCAGGGCGACAAAGAGGCGCCAGTCACCGGGTTTGGGGTCGGTGGCGACGCGGATCTGTGCGGGGCCGCTGGCCAGCGCCTCAACGGGGATCTTGCCCTGGGCGATCTCCTTGCCTTTGGGCTCAGAGGGGCGCGTTTTGCGCGGCGGCTTGCCGCTGAGTGTCTGGGCACTCCAGGTGATCTCGCTGGCGGCGGGCAGGACCCCGTGTGCCACGGCCTCCCAGGTGGCTTCGACGCCGTTGGTGGTGGGGACCAGGGTTTTGCGCCGCAAGTCCACCAGCGCCTCTGGGGTGCAGGATAGGGCGGGTTCTTCGGGGGTCACCCAGCGCAACCCGGCGATGGGGCTGTTGTCGGCGTCGCGCAGCCTGACTTTGAGCCCGACGTGCCAGCGGCTGGTGCGACCAAGCAGGACCGTGATGGTGTTGGGGCCTTGCTGGAGTTGGACGCTGGCGATCTTCTCGTCGTCGAAGGGTCTGGCGCGGGCCGCGCTCCATGACTGGCCCACCTGCTTGCCGTTGAGCCAGATGGTGGCGTCGCCCATGGTGCCGTACTTCAGATAGGCGTCGCGCTCGCGCTCCGAAAAGACGGTGGCGGTCAGCGCCACCCACTGCGTGATCTCTTTGTCCTGTTTGTTGCGGGCCGAGAGGGCTTTGACAAAGGGTTCGGTGCTGCACGCGGCCGTCCAGCCCAGCGAGGCGTGCTCTTTCAATGGGTCGGCGGACGACGCGACCGGGCTCAGGCGCGCCTTGTCTTCAAAGTCTGACGACACAGCCCAGGCGTTGAGCCAGGCGGCCTCGGTCAGCGGCCGCAGCCGCTTGGCGGGGATGCTCAGCGCCAGACAGGTGCCGCCAAGGCATTGTTGGCCGTCCGCGCACGCGCTCGCCGCTGTCAGTTGGCCATCGGCGCCGCATTGTCGGACCTGCGTGTCGCCCTCACAGACGGGTTTGCAGGCTGGCGCGGCGGGTTTGGCGGCGCTCTTGTCAGATTTTGAGGGGGGATCGGCCGATTTGGTCTTGGTGGGAGGCGGCGGCGTGGCGTCGCCGACTTCCCGATGGGCATCGCTGCTGCACGCGGCCGCCAGCGCGCACAGAGCGGCCAGGAGCGCTGGCCCGCAAGCCCGCGGCGTGTGGTTGTTGTTGAACTTGGTCCTGGCCGCGCGTTGTTGAAGCCCCATCAGCGAAAAACCACCAGCGTCACAGTCTTAAGGCCGCCGTTGCCCCAGCGGCGCTTATACTCAATGTCCGAGCCCAGGTCGTAGTGCTTGATGCCTTCGGTCGAGAGCCGATCGATCATCATGCGTTGGGCCACATTTCCCAGCGAAGCCTTCTTATAGGAGTCGTCGTAGCTGAACTGCAAGCCCCTGAAGGTCTCACCCAGGACGCCGCCAAAGATGTAGGCCACGTCTTTGCCCTCGTGCTGGATGAAGCTGGCGCGCAGCGCTCCCTCGGGCAGCATTCGGTGTAGCATGTGGTCGTAGAAGTCCTTCATGCGACCGACGTTGATCCCGGCCTCTTCGATGCCCTTCCAACTGCGGTTTTCGATGTCCTGGACGCGCCGGTAAAAGGCCGCCGGATCCTGCGCGGGGTCGTCGGCGTGTTCAAAGGTCAGACCCATGTCCTGGGCGCTGCGCCAGGCTCGGCGCAGGTTTTGTCTGAACTTTCGGGGGCGCGTGGCGATGAAGGCGTCCAACCCGTCGCCGATGTTGGCCACGTGGCGCTGCATGCCGCGTCCCAGGCGCAGTTGGTAGCGCGGGGCCATGAGTTGGACCAGGCGGCGAAAAAGCGGCGAGTCGGCCACGATGCCGCCAAGGAGCATCAAGTCCCATTCGAGTTCGAAGCGCCGGGCCAGCTCCACAAAGTCATCGGCGATGGCGACCGGGTCGGGACCAATGAGCGGGTTGCACAGGGTCCACATGGCCTCCAGGGGTTCGATGTAGTTCCAACCGTCGGGGTGTTGGCCGCGCATCATGGCCACGGTGCCGCTCTCCCCGGTCCAGATCCAGGGGGCGCGCCCCGGCATCAGCGCCGTGGCGGCGGGCAGCACCCAGTATGAACTGGAGCAGAAGTGGTCGGTGTCCGGACTTTGCAGGACCAGTTGGTCGTAGGCTTGGGTCTGGTCTTGAAAGTCGGTCAGAGTCAGCGGCTTCATGTCTGGGACCTGGAGGAGGCAAGCGGCAGGGTTTGCCGCGCCTCAAAGCTTCCTTGTGGCGTCGTTGTGCGGGGTGTGCCCCTTGGACAAAACGCCATCATAGGCCCAGAGCCTTCCCAGGTGAACCACTGAATGTGTTTGGGAGTGGGTTTTATGCGCTGGGGGCCGGGGGCGGGGAGGGGGGTGAGATCAAGGCTCGTTTTTGTAGATGCGGTTGTCGGCCTCCAAGCGCTTCAGACGCTTGTCGCGCAGCTCAAGGGCGAGCTTGCGCAGGTCGGTGACGGCATCAAACTCGTCCATGATCTCGGCGCCCAGGACGGTCTCAACGATGTCTTCAAGCGTGACCAGGCCGCTGACGCCGCCGTGCTCATCGACGACGATGGCCATGTGCTCGCGGCGGTCGAGGAACTGGCGCATGGCGGCTTCGACCGAGACGGTCTCGGGCAGGAACCACATGGGGCGCTTGAGTTCGGTGATGAGCGTGTCGGAGTCGGCGCCCCCGGCGGCCATCCTCAAGGCGTCGCGCACCAGGAGGTAGCCGGTGATGTCGTCGCGGTTTTGTCCGTAGACCGGCAAGCGGCTGAAGTTGGACAGTCGGTCGTCTTTGACCATCTCGCCCAGGGTCATGTCCTCGGGGAGCATGGCGATGACGGTGCGCGGGGTCATGATGTTGTCGACCTGGATCTCGGAGAACTTCAGGACGTTGACCAGGACCTTGGACTGCTGGCCTTCGAGGGTGCCCTCATCGTTGGCCATCTCGACCATGGCGACGATCTCGCCGCGGCTGATGACGCGCTTTTCGCCTTTGGCGACCAGCTTGGTCAGGAAGTGGGTGACCACGAGGATGGGCTTGAGGATCATGATGAGGAACTTCAGGAAGCGCCCCACCGGACCCGCCAGGCGGCCAGCGTAGACCGTGCCGATGGTTTTGGGGATGATCTCGGTGACGATGAGGATCAAGACGGTCAGCACCGCCGAGAAGGCCCCGACCCACTCATCGCCAAAGACCACCGCCGCCTGCGCACCCGAGAGGGCGGCGCCGATGGTGTGGGCGATGGTGTTGAGGGTGAGGATGGCGCTGATGGAGTTGTCGATCTGGTTTTTCTTCAGATCGAGCAGGATCGCTGCGCCTTTGTCGCCGCTGTTGGCGCGGCTGGTCAACTCCCCGACGGTGGTCGACAGGAGCGTCGCTTCGAGCACGGAGCACAAGAAGGAGACGGCGAGCGAAACCAGAACAATGATGACCAGAAGAAACATAGCCTTTGGGGGGCTGGGGGGCCTGCGTTTGGACAGGCCTCGTCAAGCTCAGCGGCGATTCCGGGGCGTGAGGCAGGCCGCCATGGCCTGCGCTCCTGCCTCAGACGTCGCTGAGACACACGGCGTTGTGTTTATCGTCGGAGCGCTCGCCAAAGGCGAACTCCATCAGGCGGGCGGCTTCGTACTTGTGGCTCGACTTCCAGCCCGTGGCGGGGCTGGCGCTTTCGGCGCGAGAGATGACCTTCACGCCGGGGTTGCGCTCGCCCAGGGCGCTGCGCAGCGTGGCCTGGATGCGCATCCAGGGCCCCATGTTCCAGGGTTCGTCCTGAATCCAGACCAGCTCGGCGTGGAGGTAGGGCTCCAGCGCGGTGAGGATGTCCTGGTCGGACAGGGGGTAGAGCTGCTCAAAGCGGATGATGGCCGTGTCGTTGGCCTCAAGTTTGGTGCGCTGACGCTCCAGATCGTAGTAGATCCGGCCAGAGCACATCAGCACGCGCTTGACGTCGGCGGGAGCAGTCTCGGAGTTGTCGGGCAGGATCCGCTGGAAGCGGCCTTCGGCCAGCTCTTCAAGGCTGCTGGTGGCGCTGCGCATGCGAAGGAGGCTTTTGGGCGACATGATCACCAGCGGCTTGCGCAGCGGGCGGACAATCTGACGCCGCAGCAGGTGGAAGATCTGGGCGGGTGTGGTGGGGTTGCACACCTGCATGTTGTCTTCGGCGCACATGCACAGGAAGCGCTCCAGGCGAGCACTGGAGTGCTCGGGGCCTTGACCGGCGAAGCCGTGGGGCAGGAGCAGGACCAGGCCAGAGAGGCGGTTCCATTTGTCTTCGCTGCTGGCCAGGAACTGGTCGATGATGACCTGGGCGCCATTGGCGAAGTCGCCAAACTGGGCTTCCCAGATGGTCAGCGACTCGGGGCGGTCCAGGCTGTAGCCCCAGTCAAAGCCCATGACGGCGGCTTCGGACAGAGGGCTGTTCCAAACGGTGAAGGCGGCGCCGTCCTGGCAGAAGGGCTCCAGGGTATTCCAGCGCTGGCCGTTGACGGTGTCGCGCAGGATGGCGTAGCGGTGGGCGAAGGTGCCACGGCGAGCATCCTGACCGCTGATGCGCACGCTGGCGCCGGACTGGAGCAGGGTGGCGTAGGCCAGGGCCTCGGCGGTGCCCCAGTCGAGGGGGACTTTGCCTTCGGCCATGTTGCTGCGCGGGTTGAAGAACTTGCGCTGGAGGCGATCGTGGACGGCGAAGCCCTCGGGCGGCGTGGTCATGGTGCGGATCAGCTCGCTGAGCGTCTCCTTGTCCACGCCGGTGTCGGGCTCTTCAACGTCGGCGTCGGCGCCGCCTTTGTAGGCGCTCCAGGCCCCTTGCATGCTGGATGTGGGGGGCTCGGGTTCTTCGGCCAGCGAGGCTTTGAAAGCCGCGGCGTACTGCTCGTTCCAGGCGGCGACCATGGCGCTGTCCTGGTCGGCGGTGATGATGCCGGCCTGGATCAGGCGCTGGGCGTAGATGGTGCGCAGCGTCGGGTGGCTGTCGATGCGCTGGTACATGGTCGGCTGGGTGTAGCGCGGCTCGTCGCCTTCGTTGTGGCCGTAGCGGCGGTAGCAGACCAGATCGATGAAGACGTCGCCGCCAAAGCGCTGACGGTACTCGCAGGCCACCTGGGCGGCGTGCACGGCCGCTTCGGGGTCGTCACCGTTGACGTGGAGCACGGGGGCGCCGATCCAGCGGGCGATGTCGGTGGCGTAGCGGGTGGAGCGGTCCTCGTGGGGTTCGGTGGTGAAGCCGACCTGGTTGTTGACCACGATGTGGATCGTGCCGCCGGTGCTGTAGCCCTCAAGGCGAGCCAGGTTGAGCGACTCGGCCACGATGCCCTGGCCGACCACTGCGGCGTCGCCGTGGATGAGCAACGGCACGACCTTGGCGCCGTCGGCGTCGCCACGGCACTCTTGCTTTGCGCGCGCGCGGCCAAGCACGACCGGGTTGACGAACTCCAGGTGACTGGGGTTGAAGCAGAGCGAGACGTGAATCTCCTGGCCGCTGGGGGTCGCGATGTCGCGCGACAGGCCGTTGTGGTACTTCACGTCGCCGCCGCCGAGGTTGGCTTCGGCGTCGCCGTCGCGGAACCCGTGGAAGAGGGCGCCGGGGCTCTTGCCCAGGATGTTGACCATGACGTTGAGGCGGCCGCGGTGGGCCATGCCCAGGACAATGTCCTCAACGCCGTGTTCTCCAGCCGACTCAATAAACGCGTGCAGCAGCGGCAACAAAGACTCGCCGCCCTCCACCGAGAAACGCTTGGCCCCGACGAACTTCTTGTCGAGGAAGTCCTCCATGAGCGTGGCGTCATTGATGTGATCCATGAGCCAGCGCTGGCGCTCGGGGGTCATCGCGGCGCGGTTGTAGGTGCCTTCCATGCGGGCCAGCAGCCAGTCGCGCGCGGTGGTGTCCTCAAGGTGCATGACCTCGGCGCCGATGGAGCCGCACCAGGTGGCCTCCAGCGCGCCAAGCAGATCGCGCACCGTGGCGCCCTGGGGCAGCGGGACATCGGTCGGGGCCGGCTTGTCCAGATCGTCCTGGGTGATGCCAAAGGCCGCCGGGTTGATGTGCAGGCCGCCTGCGGTGGGCGCCAACGGGTTGATGTTGGCGTACTTGTGACCCTGCGCCCGGTAGGCGGCCACAAGCTGTTGCACGGCCCACTCCAGACGGATCTGATCGGCCACCTGCCATCCCGCCGCAGCGACTGCGGGGTCCACGCCCGATGCAGCGCCGTTGGCAGCGTGCCCGTTGGTGTGTCCGTTGGTCTGCCCGTTGCCGTGACGCACCTTCCAGATGGCCACCGCCTCCGGTCCTGCCAGCGCTTCGAGGTCCTGATGGCTCATGGCCTCAAATGCCTCGCGCCAGTGTTGCTGGACGGAACGGGGATCTTGGAGAAAGCGTTCGGCCATCGCCGCGGTCATGGCGGCGTTGATGCCTGAGATGCCTTGGTCAGTGTGCTTCATGATCAGTGTGTTGTCGTCAATCTTACTGTTTGCGTCGGCGATGCTACGGCACCGTCTTATGAAAGAAACAAGCGTGTGCTTGAAGCCCCCTGTCTGGATTTGATGTACTCCAGACCGACTTTGGATACCACACGATTCAACGACTTTGCACCTCTGAGCGCCTCCGGCCATCTCTTTCTCTGTGATCGCACCCCTCAAAAGGGGGTTGAAGGGGAAAATTGTTGTCCAAACAGCATTTTTTTACCCTTCCGGGACGATTTGGCCTTGAACTTTGTGGCCAAAGTCACGTACACGATCCGATCTTCAACTGGGCTCTGCTGGTGCGCTGTCTTCAATAGATGATGCAAACACCACCGGAACCCTGCCCCACCGTGGGATTGGGGCGGTGTTCGTCTTGAGTTGGACGCCGCGCTCGCTTTTTAAGCCTCGCCAGACGCTGGCACCCTGCAGTTGGTGCAGAGTGGACCACGAACCAAACGTGGCGAGCAGCACGTTCGGAGGAAGAACGATGAAAGGACTCAAGAAGAACGCTGTGTTGGTGGCCCTGCTGGCCGTTGGTCTGACCTTTGTCGCTTGCAAAAGCGAGCTCGACGGCAAGCCCTCGGCTGAAGTCGTCGACACCAAGAAGGACGACAAGGCCGCGGAGAAGCCTGCCGACAAGAAAGCCGACGACAAGATGGCCGACAAGAAGGACGCCAAGCCCGCCGACGACAAGGCTGGCGCTGCTGCCAAGGGCGCTGCCGAGCTCAAGCTCGCCGTGGCCGACAGCAAGATCGAAGCGGTCGGCTCCAAGGTCACCGGCGATCACACGGTGACGTTCAAGACGTTTGACGGCAAGGGCATGATCAAAGACGGCAACCTGGCCGATCTGTCCTTCACCGTCCAGATGGGGGAGATCGACAACGAGATCGAGAACGCCGAGTTCAAGAAGAAGCTCAACGATCACCTCAAGAGCGCCGACTTCTTTGACGTCGCCAACAACCCCACCTCGACCTTCAAGTCCACCGCCATCGAGGCCAGCAAGGACGCCGCCGGGACCCACACCATCACTGGTGACCTGACCATGCGCGGCAACACCAAGACCATCAAGTTCCCCGCCACGGTCAAGATCGACGACAAAGCCGTCACCGGCAAAGCCGAGTTCAAGATCAACCGTCAGGACTTCAAGATGGCCTACCCCGGTAAGAAGGACGACCTCATCAAGGACGACGTCCTGCTGAAGATCGACCTGAAATTCAACCGCTGATTCAGGCGGACTCCCAAAGGGGGCGCGCGCTCCCCCCGGCGGCCTTGACGGCCGCCGCCCGCCACCCCGCCGATGAACCCTCATCGAGCGGGGTTTTTGCTTTCTTGCCGACCCATTCCAAAGAGGGCAGGGGATCAGCGCTCGCCACCGGCAACGTATGAAGCTCATACCAAAGTGAGCCGGACGTCTGCACTTTCGTATCAGTGCGAGTGGGGCTCTGGCGGCGGCTCGCCCAGCGCCTCGCGGGCCTCCTTGACCAGCGCCACCAGCGCTCGCCGCACCGCGCCCGATCCACCTTTGGGCTCTCCAAAGAGCACCCGCACGCGTCCAGGGCGCCCTTTGCCTTCGATCTCGACCGTCATGTCAAAGCCATGCTGGTCCACTGCCACCATCCTGGCCGAGGTCGCCTCGGGGGTCTCTCCCTGGTGTTTGGCGTAGAGGAGCAGGGCGTCGTCATGGTCATCGTTCATGTGCTCGATGATCCCCGCCGAGGACTTCCAGAGCGGATCGGGCTGCGCCTTGCGCCAGTCCTCAATGGACACCCACGACATCCGTCCAAAGCCGCCGATGTAGCGCACGTGCGAGACCTTCAACTGGTAAAAGTTGAAGTCCTTGAAGTTGGCGTAGATCGAGGCCTCAGGGTGGGCCTCCAGGAAGGTCTCACGGGCCTTTTCACGGTCGTCGCCCTCCAGGCGGGCCATGTCGCCCATGACGCTGACGCGCCCATCGGCCAGAGGGTCTTCGCTCTGCAGGCTGTCGGTGGCCAAAAGCGAGGCGCGCCCGTCGGCGTTGAGGTTCTGGACGTGCTCGGCCAGATCGCTGAGCAAGAAGATCGGATCGCCGCCTTCGGTGACGGCGTAGCTGACCAGCGAGCCGTAAGGATGGCCTGCCGGATCGGTGGCCAGCGTCGACAGCGCCCCGTTGCCTCGGCGTTTTAGAATCGTTCGTGCGCTCTGCGCGTGGCTCAACCTCATGAATCAAAACCCTCTTGTATCAAAGCACAAAAGCTCGACCCGTTTGGGGGCGACCCAAACCAAGTCTCTCTTGTGCAATGTGGCACGATGAACGGATGCTCGTTGCCCGGTCCAAAACCCGGACATCATCCCGTCCTTATCAATACAGCCAGCACCCATCGACCCTGGCCGTCAAAACGCGTTTGTGCCGTCATGCAAAGGCGCATGCCAGGCCCATCAAGTAAGATGCACGCGGCACCTCTTTTTAACCAGCCCGATTCAAAGAGCGTCAGCCTTCCCCAGCAACAACCTGTTGGGTCAGTTGAACCAAGAGCAAAAGCATCGTGCTTGGTTGCAAAGTGTGAGACTCACCTTGAACTTCTGTGATTGTGTATCTACTGATATTGGTAGTGTTGTTTTTTGGTGTCTTATAGTGAGAGGTTGTGATGCGGTTTTTGAGTGCTTTGTGGGCGGCGTTGGCGGTGGTGCTGGTGGCCAATGCGGTGCACGCAGATTGCGGGTACTACCCCTCCCTGGTGTGGACCTATCCTGCCGATGGCGATGTCGATGTGCCGACTGACGCTCGGTTTTGGATGGTTTCCACGGCGGTCAACTCGGTCAAGCTTGATGGCGTCGAGCTTTTGCCCCCCGAAGCGCTGGCCTTTGACAACCCAAGCGGGGCCGGGATTCCCGGGATTGAAATGCCTGGACTCCAGCCCAACCGCGAATACACCATTGAGATCAGCTTTGCTTCAGAGTTTGGGCCGTTTGGGCCTAGACAGGTGCAATTCTCTACGTCGAGTCGCGGCAGCTTGCCGCCCACCAAACCGGTGGTGCAGTCGATCGAATACCTGGATTTCAACGACGACAGGGACGTCAACGGGTTTGTCTATGAGATGGGCTGCCTGGATGGGGGAGAGTCGGAGCAGAAGATCAAGGTGAACCTTGAAGGAGACGCCTTTGCCTGGAAGGTGAAAGGCGCCTTCAACTACGATCAGATCTGGCCTCAAAGCCTGGGCTTGCCGGCCTACTTCCGAAACCACATCATCCCTGACTCCGAGCCCAGAGACACCGTCTGCTACACGGTCACGGCCCTCAATCAGGCGGGCGATGAGGTGGACAGCGATGGTGTCTGTCTGCAAGGCACGGCCGATGAACCCAGCGAGCAAGCGCCTCCTGTGGATTTGCCTGAAATGGACGGGCCACTGGTGAACGACGCAGAGGAAGAGGCCGGGTGCTCCATCCAAGGTGTTGCATCCCCAATCCGATGCCCCCATCCTTGCCTTCTCCTTCTGATGGCTTTGTGGGCGGTCGTACCCAGGCGTTCCCGTTGAACATGGCCTGCGCTGGAAAGGCCCTCCAAAGACCCTGCGTCCATAGATGTTTGTGGTATCTTTGTCCGGCGAGCCATGCTCGCCTGACATCATACAAGAGAGGTTTGCGGTGTTTGTTAAGGTCTGTCGCGTCGATCAACTCAAGCAAAATCGGGGGCGGCCGGTCTACGCCGGGACCACCAAGGTGGCGATGTTCAAAATCGGAGACGAGATCTACGCCATCCGAAACGCCTGCCCCCACGCCGGCGCCAGCCTCAGCGTCGGCGACGTGCGCGGCCTGGTCGTCACCTGTCCTCGCCATGACTGGACCTTCAACGTCAGCACCGGCGCCTGCCTCAACCGCAAGATGTACAGCGTCAAGACCTACCCCGTCGAAGTCCGGGGCAATGAAGTCTGGGTCGATCCCGGCGACTGACCCGCGGCGCCCACACCCTTTGGCTGCCCTTCACATCTTCTTTATCAATATGATCCAAGGCGCTGCTTTGTGAGCATCGGGCTGGCTTTTGCCATCTTGCACAGAGCGAGCGCGCGGGTTGTGGGATAAGGTGCGCCATCCACCGTTGTTGGCCTGCCTCTTGCTTAATCTTCTTGGTGACGCGCGGTTGGGGCCAGTTGCGCGGGGCACTTGTCAGGAGGTTGACGATGCGCAGCACAGCAAAACTCAGGAAGTGGACTTGGATCTCGATGGGTGTGGGGTTGGTCTTCTTGTGGCCTGCCCTGGCGGTCTGCGCCGAGGCGGCCACGGCGGCCCCCGGCACCGACTGGGTCGAGCTGGCCCTCATCGGCGTGTTGGCCGCGGTTGTGGTCCTGCTCAAGTTCGTCGAGCCGGGCCCCGATGGCTTCCCCCTGCCTTTCCTCACGCGCCGCCCTGCGCCAGTTCGTCGCCAGAACTCCGCCGAGCACGTCATGCCAGATACGTCAGAGTTCTGACAGTCGATCTGACAAGCGCGCCTGACACCCGATTGGACAATCCTTGTGCCAGGTGTACAGCGCCAGGAATCTGGCAACACACTTTGGCGCTCCTCGCCCATCCCCGCGCACACAAATCCACAGTGTGAATCTACTGCTGCGGTGGCACCAGCCGCAGCGCTTCAAGCAACTCTGGAAAAAGCCTCTGCAACGCCGCCAGAATATGGTCCCGACTTTGCCGAAAGACCGTCACGTCCTGGCCAATGGGATCAAAGACATCCCCCGGCGGATCGGCGTAGTCCC
Source organism: uncultured Pseudomonadota bacterium (assembly GCA_937123825.1). Taxonomy (GTDB): domain Bacteria; phylum Myxococcota_A; class Bradymonadia; order Bradymonadales; genus CAKZKQ01. The sequence goes on along the minus strand of CAKZKQ010000033.1, from coordinate 36,609 downwards.
CCAGAAAGTGGACCCTTCGTTCGCATTTGGGGTCGATGCGGATGGCCGAGTCCCCGTGGTGCTCGGCCATGACAATGATGGCGTCGGAGTTTTGCAGCAAAGACAGGGTCAGCGGCTGGCTGCGGTGGGCCGAGACATCCAGACCATACTCGGCGCAGACCTCCAGGACCTCGGGCGGAGAGGGCACACCGCGCAGCCCCAGCGTCCCTGCCGAGGCCATGCGGACCTCAAAACCGGCCTGGGCCATCATCGCCTCCATCAAGGCCGCGCCCATCACCGAGCGGTGCAGGTTTCCCGAGCAGATAAAGAGCATTCGTGGGGTTCTGGGCATCGAAGCGCCTCCGTGGTTCAGTCCTGGTCCTTGAAATAAGGATGGTAAGCACCGGGAAGGCGATCGACACTGCCCTGACTCATCCAGGGGGTCAAATCGGCGTTCGAGAAGGTGTTCCACAACAAGAGCGGACCGTTCGACGGCGAGTTTTGAAGCCTCTCCAAAAGGCAGGCGGCCGTTTTGGCGGTGTAGGTCGGGTCGAGTTTGACGCCCATGGGCTCAAATGTCTGTGACGCTTGCGCGCCTGCGCGCGTTGGAGCGCCGTAGGCCGGACCAAAATGTCCACGCTCGATGTGCAGGTGCCAGGGGCGCGGGGTGAGCGTGGGTATTTGGGGACAAAGCCGGGTCAGGAGGCGGCTGGTGCGGTGGATGAGCACGGCGGCGGTGGCCACGTTGGCCACCACAGTGTCCGAGACCTGCACCCCGATGACTTTGCTGCCCAGCCCCGCCAGCCTGCACCCCAGCCACAGCCCGGCGAACGTCCCACAAGACCCCACAGGCACGTAGATCCGTGCTGGTTCGGGCAGTTGGCCGCTGCGAACCTGCTGGGCCAACTCCAGCCCTGCGTTGACAAAGCCCAGCGAGCCCCAGGGGTCGGAGCCGCCCGCGACGATGGGCAGCAGCCGCGCGCCGTACCGGGCCATCAGCCTGGCGTGCAGCGCTGCGGCGGCCAGCGGCAGAGTGTTGCGGTGGTGCTCCAAGAGGTGGAGGTGGGCCTGGGTGCCCGAGATGGCCAGGAGGTTGTCGCGGACGTGGTCGTTCCAGGGCTGTTCAAAGTGCAGGACGTGCACATCGAGGCCCAGTTGCTCTGCGTAGATGGCAGTGGCCAGCGCGTGGTGGCTGCCCAGACCGCCCATGGTCCAGACCGCCTGCGTGTCCAACTGCATGGCGCGGCCCAGGATGTACTCCAGCTTGCGGACCTTGTTGCCGCCGTAGAGGGGGGAGGTGTGGTTGTCGTGCTTGACCCAGAGTTTGGAGCCCTGGTGTTCGAGCGGTTCAACAGGGGTCGGGCCAGCCAGCAAAGGGCGCACCATGAGGCGTTGGCGAAGGGCAGGCCAGCGCCGGTGCAGTGGGTGGTGTGTGTCGTCGAGGTTCAGAGACATGGGTTGCCTGCTGGGGTTGGCTGATGGTCGGCGGCGTGCTTAGCGCGTGCGTTCTGAACTTGGAGGCCATTGGAAATGGTCTGCGGTGATCTCTTTTGGGGATGGTCCCCCAAGGGGAGGCTCCTGGTGTTGTCTTTATGATGATGTTTTTAGTCAAGGTGAGTGTTGTTCGCATCTTGAAGAGGGGTTGTGCTAGAGTGAAGTCAGGCGGCAGATGGTGAAATCTTACGGGGGGTCTTAAATATGCGTTGGACAGGATCCGCATTGGTCTGGTGCTTATTGTTGGTGTTGTTGGTGGGCTGCGCAGCGGACGGCGGTCAGTCCTCGGGTCAAGAAGACAACGACGGCCAACGTCAGAGCGAGGACGCGGGGCAGGGCGATGCCCCCGATGTGGATGAGCCCGATCTGCCTCTGGAAGAGGACGCGCCAGAGGATGGGGACGTGGTGGAGCCGCCGCCCGATCCCGACGCTGGCCCCGGTCGCCAATGCGCCACCCCGATCGACTGCGAAGATTTCAACCCCTGCACCGATGACGGCTGTGAAGACGGCTTTTGCGTCAACGCGCCCAACGATGCGGCGTGCGACGACGGCTTTTACTGCAACGGCGCCGACACATGCAGCCAGGGACGCTGCGAGGTCCACGAAGGCTCGCCGTGTGTCCAGGGGCTGGCCTGTGATGAGGGCCAGCAGCAGTGTGTGGCCTGTTTGGAGGACGGGGACTGTGATGACGCCAACCCCTGCACCGACGAGTCTTGTCAGCAGGGGGCCTGCATCCGCAACGACAACACCAACGCCTGCGACGATGGGATCTTCTGCAACGGAGACGACACCTGCCAGGGGGGGACCTGTCAGGTTCACGCCGGATCGCCGTGCTCTGGAGACACTTCGTGCGTGGAAGATGAGTTGCGCTGTGTGTCTTGTCTGAACAGCGCCGACTGCGATGATTCAAACCCGTGCACGGACGATGCCTGCGTGGAGGGGACGTGCTCCAACGAACCCAACGAGGCGGCGTGTGACGATGGGATCTTCTGCAACGGGGACGACACCTGTCAGGGGGGCGCCTGCCGCCAGCACGCCGGGGTGCCTTGTGCCCAGGGGCTTGCCTGCGTGGAAGAGAGCCGCCGGTGTGTGGCCTGTCAGGGCAACGCCGAGTGCAATGACTTCAACCCGTGCACGGACGACGCCTGTGTGGATGGTGGGTGCGTCAACGAGCCCAACAACGCGGCGTGCGACGATGGTTTGTTCTGCAACGGCGATGACACGTGCTCTGGGGGCAGCTGCCAGACGCACCAGGGCGATCCGTGCCAGGACGCCGAGATTTGTGTCGAAGGGCAGGGTCGGTGTGTGGACTGTGTGTCGGCGGACGACTGTCAGGACGATGGCAACGTCTGCACGGACATGGTGTGCCAGGACGGCCAGTGTGTGGCGGCCAACAACAACGCGGCGTGCGACGATGGTTTGTTTTGCAACGGGGCCGACTCGTGTTTTGGGGGCAGTTGTCAGGCGCACCAGGGCGATCCGTGCGGCAATGAGTTTTGTTCGGAGGAGCAGGGCGCGTGCGTGGAGTGTTTGGCGGATCGGGACTGCCCGCTGGATTTGATCGGTGAGTGGGGCCGCTGCGGTGGTTTTGACACCGAGTGTGACGAGACCGGTTTTCAGAGCCGGACGGTGACGCAGTTCAGTTGTGTGTCGGGGTCGTGTGTGGGCAGTTCTGCATCGCAGGTCCAGAGTTGTGAGCGCGACACCGAGGGTCAGAGTTGTCGGGGAGGGACGTGTATCAGTGGTGAGTGCAATCCGCCTCGGACGGTGACGATCATGACCAGCGGCGCTCGGAATTCGGCGGCGCGCATGCGCGTGACGTGTGTGGAGACGGGTGAGAGTTGCACAGTGGAGGGCAGCGGTCGCAGTTGTGCGGTGTCGTGTCCGCAGCAGGCCAGCGCGTCGATTTGTTGCAGCGATGGTTCGTCGCCGTGCGGGGGGACACCGGCGTCGGAGAACCCCAGCGTTTTCATTGACAATGTGATGGCATCAGGTTTTGCCAACAATGAGTGTCGGTTCTTTTTGCATTCGACGCTGACGGGTCAGTGCACCGCAGAGATCGGCACATCGAACGTGTTGTCGGAGTGCGAGTTTTCCAACGGCTTTGTGGAGTGAGCGGCCAAAGCGGGCTGGATGGGTTTTGGTCCGCGATATGATTGGATTGCAAAGGTGCGGCGCTTGACGGTGGTGGGATTGTGCGCTACGTTCCAGCGCCCAAGATGACGCTGCGGCAATGCCATTGATGTTGGGCCGCAGCACCACTCAACCCACCTGACCTCGGGGAGCCCCGTTTGACGGGTCTCCAGCATCGGCGCCACCGGGCCCGCTGTAGAGCCAGAATGCCATTTTGCTCTAAAGCAGACCAGCGAAACTTGCCATGACCTGGGGGTGAGCGCAAACGTGTGCAGCTGCAATGATGATCGCACACGGCGGCGGACGCTGATCGAGAGGTGACAACACAGGAGAGATTTGGAATGCCACTGCACCCTGATGTGAAGAAAGAGATCATTAATGAGTACAAGCTCGCCGAGGGAGACACTGGCTCCCCCGAGGTCCAGATCGCGCTGCTGACCCGGCGGATCAAAGACCTGACCGAGCACTTCAAGACTCACAAGCACGACCACCACAGCCGCCGCGGTCTGCTCAAGCTCGTCGGTCAGCGCCGTCGTCTGCTCGATTACCTCAAGGGCAAAGACGTCAACCGCTACCGCGAGCTCATCAAGCGCCTGGGCATCCGTAAGTGACGCACGCAAGCCTGTCGATCATCCTCGGTCGACAGGTTTTTGTGCTTGCCCCCTCTCATTGGTCCGCCCCGCAGGCTCGCTGTTGTTTGCTGGTATAGACTTTTAATTTAAAGGAATATTGAAATGGCTATTATACGTGAGAGCGCCCTGCTGGGCGGCAAGGAACTGACCATTGAAACTGGCCGTATGGCCAAGCAGGCCGGCGGCTCCGTGTTGATTCAATACGGTGAGACCGTGGTGCTGGTGACCGCCACCGAAGGCGGCCCGCGCCCCCACCTGCCCTTTTTCCCGATGACGGTTGAGTACGTCGAGAAGAGCTACTCTGCCGGTCGAATCCCCGGAGGTTACTTCAAGCGCGAAGGCCGCCAGTCTCCCCGCGAGATCCTGGTCTGCCGCTTGATCGACCGTCCCATGCGCCCGCTCTTTGCCAAGGGCTACCGCAACGACACCCAGATCATCGCCACGGTCATCTCCATGGACCAGGAGAACCCCTCGGACGTGCTGGCGATCACCGGCGCTTCAGCGGCGCTGATGATCTCCGACCTGCCCTGGGAAGGCCCCGTCGCCGGTGTGCGCGTTGGCCGCGTGGATGGCCAGTTTGTGGCCAACCCCACCTTTGAGCAGCAGGAGCGCAGCGACGTGGACCTGGTCATGGCCGTGACCACCGAAGCCATCGTCATGGTTGAAGGCGCCGCCGAAGAGGCCAGCGAAGAGCTGATGCTCGAAGCCATGGACTTTGGCCGTGAAGCCGTGCGCGACGTGCTCGACCTGCAGATTCGCCTGCGCGAAGCCTGCGGCAAGGCCAAGATCGACTTCGAAGTCAAAGAAAACAACGCCGAGATCTTCGAGGCCACCCAGAGCTACCTCAAAGACAAAGTCCGCGCCGCCATGACCGTCAAGGTCAAGCACGAGCGTTACGCCGCCGTGGCTGCCCTCAAAAAGCAGACCGTCGAGGCGCTCATCGGTGACTTTGAGGAGATCGAAGGGGCCGAAGACGAGATCAAGAACGCCTTTGAGAAGGTCTACAAGACGTCCATGCGCCGCATGGTCGCCACCGAAAACACCCGCATCGACGGTCGCAAGCCCGAAGATGTCCGCTGGATCACCAGCGAGGTCGGTGTGCTGCCCCGGACCCATGGTTCGTCGCTCTTCACCCGTGGTGAGACCCAGACGCTGGTGACCGCCACCCTGGCGACCACCCGTGAAGCCCAGCGCGTCGATACCCTCAGCGGCCAAATCACGCGCCACTTCCTGCTCCACTACAACTTCCCGCCCTACTGCGTCGGCGAAACTCGCCCCATGCGCGGTCCTGGCCGTCGTGAGATTGGTCACGGGACCCTGGCCTGGCGCGCGCTGCAGCCCGTTGTGCCGGACGTTGAGAAGGACGACTGGCCCTACGTCATCCGCGTCGTCTCCGAGGTCCTGGAGTCCAACGGCTCCAGCTCCATGGCGACCGTCTGCGGCGGCACCATGAGCCTGATGGACGCTGGTGTGCCGATCAAAGCCCCCGTGGCTGGCATCGCCATGGGCCTGATCGCTGAAGCGGGCGAGTTTGTGGTGCTCTCCGACATCCTCGGTGACGAGGACCACATGGGCGACATGGACTTCAAGGTCTGCGGTACCGAGAAAGGCATCACCGCCTTCCAGCTCGACACCAAGATCGCCGGCATCACCCGCGACACCATGAAGCGCGCCCTGATGCAGGCCCGCGATGGCCGCTTGCACATCCTCAAAGAGATGATGACCCCGCTGGCTGAGCCCCGCAAGGATCTCAGCGCCCACGCGCCGCGCATCATCACCCTGAAGATCAAGCCCAGCCAGATCGGCGCCGTCATCGGCTCCGGTGGCAAGACCATCCGTGGCATCATCGACCAGACCGGCGTTGCCATCGATGTCTCCGACGACGGTTCGGTCAGCATCGCCTCGGCCAACGAAGCGATGGCCAACAAAGCCATCGAGATCGTCAAGAGCCTCACCCAGGAAGCCGAGGTCGGCAAGATCTACCGCGGCGTCGTCAAGCGCATCGTGGACTTCGGCGGCTTCATCGAGATCCTCCCCGGCGTCGATGGCCTCTGCCACGTCTCCGAGCTGACCGATGGCCGCGTTGAAAAGGTCGAAGACGTCCTGTCCGAAGGCGACGAAGTCCTGGTCAAGGTCATGAGCATCGACCGCTACGGCAAAATCCGTCTCTCCCGTCGTGAGGCGCTGGCCGAGCAGAAGAACTGATCCTTTTCACAATATCCACACAAGACAACCTCGCCGGTTGTCTTGTGCCAGGCCGCCCCGTTCTGTTATGTTCTGGGCGGCTTTTGTTGTTTTTAGGGTGTGTGTTCAGGCGCACCTTCTACCTCTGCGACGCTCGGAGTTTTATTGTGACGGCCTCCCCGTCGGACTCCTGGGACAACTGTTGGAACTGTGGCAGCGTCGAGACTCGCGGCCAACAGTGCGTACGATGCGGGCAAGACCGTCACGCCGATCCACTGCTGGACCGTCGCCTTGGCAATGCCCAGATCAAGCGCCTCATCTTTGCCGAGCCCGAGTCCAACCTCTATGAGGCTCGCGGGGAAAACGGCGAGGTCGTGGCGCTGCGCACGCTGCCTGTCTCCATGCGCGGGGATTCGCGCGCCTGCAACGTCTTTGTCAAAGCCGCTCGCCGTCAGCGCCGCGTCGATACCAACCCCAGCCTCCTCCAACACTACAGCCACGGCGTTTCACGCCAGGGCGTCGCCTGGATGTTGCTCGACTGGTCCCAGGGGCAGTCTTTGGCCTCGCTGTGGAAACCCAACGAGCGCAACCTCATCCCCATGGACCGGGCCTACCACCTGAGCGTCCAGATGCTCAGCGCTCTGGAGGCGCTTCATCAGGTGGGGTTGGTCCATGGCAGAATCAGTCCGCATGTCTTTCATTGGAGCGCTGGACCTGGTGGGGACTGGTTGCGGTTGATCCATGGTGGCCGCGGTTTGATGCGGATCATCCGGGACGGCATGACCGCCCCTGGCTCGTTGCTCACCGGCGGGCTGGTTGAGCGCGAACTGTGGCATGGTCCCAGACCCTCGCTGCTCTACCGTCCGCCCTGGGCTGTGCGCCTTCAGGAAGACAACGAGCAGTCCGATCTCTACAGCCTGGGGGTGTGCCTCTACCAACTCTTTGCAGGGCGGCTTCCCTATCGGATGAACCGCCCCACCGAGGTGCTCAAGCTCTTGCGTGCGGGGCGAAAGGTGCAATTGATGCCCGCCGAAGACCGGCGCGCCGAACTGTCGCGTTATCCAAGCCTGATGCGGGTGCTGCGCAAGACCATGGATCAGCGCGTCGAGTTCCGCTACCGCTCCGTCAAAGAGTGCCGCCAGGACTTTGAGGCTGCCTACTCAAGAGACAAGGCCTCGCGCGAGCAGCACCTTTTGCAGACCTCCCGTGGCAAGGCACAAGAGAAGATCAGCCATCGCGTGGTGTCTGCGCCCGCCGAGGCTCCGCAAGAGGCCCCGCAGGCTGTGCGTCAGGAGCGCAAGCGCACGCCGCGCAAACGCACAGGGGTTTCTCCTGTGGGCATTCAGTACAGCGAACTGGATCAGCTTGCGGCCGCGCTTGAAGAGGCCAGTCAGGATTTGGCCAGGGTGGTGGCCGACTTCGATCCCGAGGCATCGCTCCTGGTCTTGGAAGAGGCGATCGCGGATCGCGCCGTGTTGGCCGCTGCACCCGATGCGTCGGCCAGCGCTGCCCTCAACGGCTCGGGGCCACCCACCAGCCGAAACCCTCAAGGCTCGCCTCGAAGCCGGGCTCAGATCTGGAGCGTGGTGTGTCTGGCTTCCAAGCACTTGCGGCGTGGCCCTCGTGGGACGTTGCGCGGTGTGGGGCAGAAGGCCTATCGAGAGGCGCTCCTGCCGGTGGAAGAGATGGCCGCCTGGTTTGACGAGCGCCACACGACCTCCCACCAGGGTGTGTTGACCTGTGTGGTGGGCCCAGGCAGCAACCTGGAGATGGTCTTGGGGCGTTTGATGCTCTTTTTGCTGAGCTTTGACAGGACCCACGCTGTGGAACCCCCGGCGGTGTCGGTGGTGGGTGCGTCTTTGAACCTCCACGGTGTCTCTGAAGAACTGCCCCCGTCGTTGGAGCCGCTGGTGGCGCGCGCCAGAGAGCTTGCCCCGTTGGGACGCAGCGGGGAGTTGGTGGCCGAGCACGCTGTCATTGACGCGTTGGGGATGGCCGAGCGCGCTGTGGCGTTGCCCAGGGAGCGCGGCGCCGATGGCCAGGAGCTGCTGGTGTGGCGCTTTGCTGGCGGGCGGTGAGGTTGTGAGCGCCGATGCCGGGGTCCACTGCGGCGCGGCGGTGCGATGGGCATTACGGCGCTGGCCATGGCGGCGAGCGATGTGGTACACCGAAGTTATTCTGACAGTCGATGTTCGTCCGGTGGGCGGCATCATCAGCGATTTTCAGATCACACCGCAGGTGTGATGCACATGCCAGGGACTGGTCCCCAAATCCTGGCGGGATTTGCGGCGACGCAAGGAGTTGAAGCCATGAACGTGTTCGAAAAAAACCGCGCCGTGTGGATGATCGGTGCTGTGTTGGTTTGCATGGTGGCCTTTGGGGCTGTGGGCTGCGGCAACGTCGAGGAAGACGAAGCCCCCGCGGCGTCCAGCAAGACCATCAAGATCAGAAACTACAAGTTCTCCTCCCAGGACGTGACCATCGATCGGGGCACCAAGGTCACTTGGAAGAACCGCGAAAAAAGCTCCAGCAAGATCACGTACAACGTGACCGTGGTCAAAAAGGGTCAGAAGGCCTCAATTGTGGACGTGAGCCTGGACGCCGGCGAGTCGCACTCCCACGTCTTTGAGAAGACCGGCACGTACAAATTTGTCGATCGGACCAACAACCAGCCTGGCCTCGAAGGGACGATCACCGTGGAGTGATGGTCTGCATTTTGGTATGAGCCTGCCGCGCTCTCAAAAGGTGTGGTGGGTTGTGTGGGTGAAGCCTCCGCGTTGGTGCGGGGGCTTTTGTGCTCTGAGGGGAGGCTATTCCTACTGCTTCAACTGCTCCAACTACTCCAACTACTCCAAGACGGTCATGGTGGATTCGGTGTCTTGGAGCACGCGCCTCATCTCCAGGCGCGAGAATATGGATTTGGCCATCTCCAGACGTTTGCGTCCTTGGATGGACAGGCCCTGGCGCATCAGGAACTCGCCGTAGGCCGACAAGACGCGCCCCAGCTCGGCTTCATCGCCGATGTCGGTCAGGAGTTTGATGCTCTGGCGGAAGGCGTCTTCGGCCTGGACCATGTGGTCGCCCGAGAGGCGTTGGTGGACAGCCTCGGCGTGGATGTCGCCCTGTGCGTGCAGCGCCAGCGCGACCAGGACCGGCGCGTCGAGCTGCTCGGCCATGCGTCGGGCCTGGGCCGCGGTCTTGAGGGCCGCCGTCAGCCGCCCCTGGCCCAACTGCGCCCGTGAGAGGTTGCACAGCGCATGAAAATGCACGCGCCGCTCGCCGATCTCCCGGGTCAGCGCGATGGTGTCCTCAAGGAGCGTCTGTGCGCTTTGGTGTTGGCCTCGCTCCAGATGGATTTCGGCGGCGTTGTTCTGGGTGATGACCAGCATGATGCGGTCGCCGATCTCCTGGGCGATGGTCTGGGCTTCCTGAAAGAGGGCTTCGGCCTGGGCCAGATCGCCGCGCTCCTGGCAGAGCACGGCCAGGTTGTTGAGCGATTCAGCCACGCCGCGCCTGTCGTCGCTGTTGCGGCGCAGATCCAGCGCCTGGCGAAAGAGCACCAGCGCCTCTTTGGTGTGGCCGCTGCGCAGTTTGACGGAGCCAAGGCGGTTGAGCGTCAGTGCCTCGGCCACCGGATCGCCCTCTTGTTGTTGAAGCTCCAGCGAGCGCTGGTAGCAGCTTTGGGCCTCTTTGTAGGCACCGCAGACAAAGTGGACCATGCCGATGTCTGCCAGCACCGCCGACTCTCCCTGTGGGTTGCCGGTGTGCTCAAAGAGGGCCAGGGCGCGGTTGAGGTTGTTCAGAGCGCGGTCAAAGTTGCCCAGCGTGCGGTGGGAGCGCCCCAGGCGGTTGTAGGCGTCGGCCAGCTTGTTGCGGTCCCCCAGGAGCCAGGCGGCCTGCAAGAGCTCTTCGTGGAAGTCGAGCGCGCGCTCAGGCTCGCCGGTCAACTCCAAAACCGCGCCCAAATCCATGAGCACTTCGGTATGGTGCGGAAGATCGCGCTCGCCCAAAAACGCCAGCGCGCGCTCAAAGAGGTGCACGGCGCTCTGATTGCGGTATTGCTCGGCGGCCAGTCGCCCGGCCTCAATGTAGGCTTTGGCGGCGTGGCTCAGGTGCAGGCCTTGTTCGTAGTGGTGGCCGATCTCCTCCAGGAAGCGCTCTCTGAGTCCGGCGGCGTTGGTGACGGCGCCCAGCCACTGGGCCACGAGCAGGTGGTAGCGCTTGCGCAGCTCGGGGTCGATGTTCTCGTAGATGATCTGTCGTTCGATGTGGTGTTTGAAGACAAACTCGCGTTGGTCGGGCAAGAGGGAGTCGCTCTGGCGGCGCCGGATCATGTCTTTGCGGTGCAGGACCTTGAGCAACTCGAGGACGCGATCCTCGCTGCTTTGCCCAGGCCACACGGCGCTGTCTTCGGGGACGCGTTGGTGGTGGAGGCGCTCAAGGAGTTGGATGCCTTCGGCCCAGAAGGTCTGTCCGATCAGGGCGGCGCGCTCAAGAATGTTGCGTTCGGTGTGGGTGAGGCCGTCGAGTCGAGCGCGGACAATGCCAGCGATGCTGTTGGGCAGTTCGATCTCGGGCAGCCGCGCGCCGTTGATGGTCCAGGTGTTGCCTCGGGTGTCGATGGCGCCCTGGTCAATGAGAACACGGATGATGCCCTCGACGCTCATGGGGTTGCCAAAGGCGTGCGCCTGCACCACGTCATGGAGGGCTTCGGGGATCTTTGAGACGCGTCGAAGGATGTCGCTGGTCAGGGCGCGGACGTCTTCATCAGAGAGGGCGCCCAGGCGGTGCGCGTGGCGCCTTGAGCCGGGCTCAAAGAGCCAGGGGGCGCGCTGGGCCAGTTCGGGCTGCGCCAGGCAGATGAAGAGCAGCGGGCTGGTTGAGAGGTGTTCATGGAGGTAGCGCAGCAGCTCCAGGGTTTCATCGTCTGCCAGGTGGGTGTCTTCGAGGACAAAGACCAGTGGTCCGCGCTGCGCGTCGCGCTCAAGGAGGTTGCGCAAAGCCCCACGGGCCCGCTCCACCAGTCGCCCAGGGTCGTTGTTGAAGCGTGCGTAGAGTGGGCTGTCGGGGAAGGGCAGGCCAATGAGATAGTCGACCATGTGGGTGACTTCGTCGGCCAGGGGGTTGCGCATGGTGGCGCGGATGCCCTCAAGGAGTTTCTGTCGGGCAAGCTCAGGGGGCGCCTTCTCTGGGATGTAGAAGCGCCCTTTGATCAGCCGCCCCAGGACGGCGTAGGGCGGCCCGCCGAGGATGCGGCAAGCGGCGCTGACGAGGTGTGCGTCGTCGTTGTGTTGGTGGAGTTGTGTGTTGAAGGCGCTGACCAGGCGCGTCTTGCCGATCCCTTCGGGGCCGTGCAAGAGCAGCAGTTGTGCGCTTTGTTGTGAGACGGCGCTGTGGAGTGCGCGGGCCAGGACGGCCAAATCATCGTCGCGGCCAAAGATGTCGGTTTCGACGCCGTAGACTCTCCAGCGGGTTTTGGTCACTGGAGAGAGGGCCGCGTCTTTGACCTGCGTGTTTTCGGCCATATTGAGCAGCGGGGTGCCGCAGGCCGAGCAGTAGTCACAAGAGGCGGCGTTGAGCAGACCACAGCTTGAGCAGACGCGGGTCGCTGGCGCCGGGTCGACATCCTGCATCAGTCCAGCTCCTCGTCGAGCAGCTCGTCGAGTTCATCATCGACGACCTGTCCGCGATCGTTGGTTTGTTCTTTAAGGAGGCGCTCTTCGAGTTCTCGGGCTTTGCGGGCCTCGGCTTCTTTGCGACGGCGTTCGGCGTCTTCGCGCTCTCTGGCCTGACGGGCTTCGAGTTCGCGGCGTTCTTTTTCGGCGCGGCGCTCTTCGGCGGCGATGCGCGCGGCGTCTTCACGACGACGGCGGTCGGCTTCGCGGGCGGCGCGGGCGTCTTCTTCGCGGCGGCGGCGCTCGGCGGCGGCGTCTTCGCGTTTGCGCCGTGCTTCGGCCTCGCGTGCCTCACGGGCGGCGCGGGCGTCGTCTTCGCGCCGCCTCGCCTCGGCGGCCAGGCGAGCATCTTCGTCGCGACGGCGAGCCTCTTCGGCCCGTCGCCGGGCGTCTTCGTCGCGGCGTCGGCGCTCCATCTCCCGGCGCTCTGTGTCGCGTCGATCGTCGGCGCGGCTGGGGCGCGCGGTGGGAGCGGGACGGACGGGGGCGGGCGCGACTGCGGCGGGGCGTGCGCCGCCTCTGCGGCGGCGGCGATCGTCTTTGCTCAGGCCCGCGTTTTCATCCTGGAGTTCGCTGGCGACCAGGCCCAACTCAAGGCGAACGGCATTGTTTCGGTCGCGCTCGTTGAGGACGGCTTCGCGGTCGATCTCCCAGTGGTATCGAGACTGGCTCCAGTCCTCCCATTCGCCCGACTGCGCGTTGGCGCGTTGGTTGTGGGCAACGAGCGTCAGCGCCACAGCGGCGGGGATGGCGGCGATGAGCAAGAGCGTGCGGTGTCTGGGCTTGGTGATTCTCATGGACCTTGCGCGCCTGTGGGGCGTCATGGTTTTCCGGCTGCAGTGGGGCCGTCAATAGAGGTTTCAGGCGCACGCCTGCGTGGTGTGCACCATCATTAAATTGTTTTGACAACACAGCATATACGTTTCGGTATGCCCGCGCAACGCAGACCAGGGGCGCCAGTTTGATCAACACTGTGATTTATGGGGTCTGGTGTGGTGTTGTGTCGGTGGTTGTGGTTCTGCTAGAATTCGGGCCAAGACCAACCACTTCGAGTCGTGGAAGAAAAGACCGGTTTGTGGGGGTTGTGATCTTGGGCGAAGAGAGCGGCGGCTGGCCGCGTGGTTAGGATTTGAGATTCAGGGGTGTCATCGTCATGAAAACCTGGCGAATTGCGTCGTTGTTGAGCGTGTTCCTGCTTGGAATGGTGTGGCTTGGTTCATCGGCCTGGGCGCAGGACAACTCGGGCCTTGATGCGGTGCTTCGTGGTTTGGAGTGGAACTCTTCGAGCAAGGCTGTGCTCTCCCACTTCAAGAAGCAAAAGCAGGAGGAGTTCAAGGAGATCAGCGCCGGTGAGCGCGACACCTTGAAGAAGGAAACCTTGCGCAAGCGCAAGATGGCCGAGTTTGAGCGGATTGAGGAGAGCTTCAAGAAACTCTCTGGCAGTGGCCGCACGGGTTATGAAGTGTCGGTGATCGCCGGTGAGTTTGAGAAAAACAACGGCGAGTCGCTCCTGGTGGCCCAGGATGATTACTCGCAGAAGTATTTTCTCTTTGCGGACGACAAGTTCTGGAAGCTGATCATCGCCTACCACAGCGATTACATCCAAGGCATCGGCTTTGAGGCGTTCATCGAGCAGGTCAGTCGCAAGTACGGCGAGCCCAACGAGACGGAGTACGATCGCGAGGAGCTGGCCCGTGCGGTGTGGCGCGATGAGGCCACGGAGCTGCGCATCGAGAACAAGAGCGAGTTCTTTGGGACCTTCACCATGGTCTTTTCGGATCTGAAGACCGCCGAGCGCCTCAAGCACGTGCGCAAGGCCTACACCAAGAACCCCCGCGACGAGGCGTCGGTCAGCAACCTGGTGGACGACATTCAGGAAGACGACAGCTTTGCCGTCAACGACGACATCGTCGACAGCATCACGGGCGATCGCACCGAGGTGGATCTGTCGCGCGGCATGCGCGAGGATCGCGAGATGAAGCGCGTTGGTTTTGAGGAGAAGGCGGCCGACGCGGACGCGGATCTGCCCGACGAGGCGACCAAGAAGGCCAAGAAGGCCAAGCGCCGCAAGGCCAAGCCGAAGGCCAAACCCAAGAAGAGCAAGGATCTCATCATTTACTGAGCGCTCATGCCGACGCGGTCATTGACGGCGTCGGGGCGGTCTTTGTCGGGCAGGTCTGGCTCCATTGCGGGGCGGCCTGCCTTTGGTTTTTCTTGAGACTTGACTCCAGCGCCGCGCTGCCGATGTTCCCCCTGGGTTTTGTCAGAACAGCCCGTTTGATTTGAACGTGTCAGTGATGTCACCAGTGCGCAATTGGCTGCGGTGAGCGGCTCGCTGGTGCGATGTGGCGGTTTGGGGCCTCAAAAGCAGGCTCCTGCGGCGTGATCGCGGCGCTTCGTTGGCTATTTGCCGACCGTGGGTTATATATGGCCACAAAAGCGCGGGTCATTCTGTGCCGGTGTCTGTTTGAGTTAAGACAACGCGCAGATGCGTTGTTGGCCAAGGCCGTGTTGCCGTAACATGAGGCGGCGCGGGCCTGGCGTTTCAATGATTGAGGAGCACCTGATGTCGGATTTGTCGCAGTGGTTGTTGGAGCATCCGGAGTTGAACCTCCCGGGCGAGGCGCTGCAAGTGCAGTCTGGTGGAGAGACTGGCACGGCGACGGGGGCCGATGGTGGTCCCAAGGATGTGGCGCCGACGGGCGAAGGGCCCAACGTGCTGGTGATCGTGGCGGTGGCGGTGGCGGTGCTCGTGGCCGTCATCGTGGCCTGGCGCAGCTTCCGCGCGACGCCCGCCGACACGCAGCCCGATGAGCCCGCGCCGCCCAAGACCCGCACGGGCGACAAGCCCGGCGCGGATGCGTCCGACGATCGACCCTCCAAGGACATCCTGGAGAAGCGCCAGGTCGTCAAAGAGGCGTCGACGATTGAAGACGACGACAGTCTGGCCACCATCAAGCAAAAGAAGATGGAGAAGGTCGAGAAGACCTATGAAGAGGCCAGGGAAGAGCTGCGCAAGCGCAACTCGCACCGCGTCAAACGCCAGCAGCAAGCCAAGATGGCCGAAGAGGAGGCCGCCGAGGCGCAGCAAGAGTCCTCAGACGACGACGCGGCTGACGATGGGTCCACCGCCGATGAAGCTGCTGCCAGCGAGGCCGCAACTGAAGAGGCCGCTACCGAGGAGGCTGCCGCCGACGCCAGCGACGCCGAGCAGGCACAGGCCGCATCGGAAGACGCCGCAGATGAGGGCGCTCAGTCCGATGAGGCGCAGGCGGTAGCCGCTGAAGGCGGCGAGGCCGTTGCCGAAGGGGCCGATGCCCAAAACGAAGAAGCGGCCACCGAAGAAGCGGACGCCAAAGCGGACGCCGAACCAGCAGATGAAGCCGGTCAGGAAGCGCAAGAGGATGAAGCCCCCAGCGCCGCTGATGTGGCGGGGGACAATGACGATGTCCCCAGTCCCCTCGATGGCCTGTCGCTTGGCGCCGACGATGTCGACTCCGGTTGGGGCGACATGGACTTTGGGAACTTTGATCTCAGCGGCGCCGATGATCTGGGCGCCTCGCTGAGCGACTCTCTTGGGGCGATTCAGGAGGCCGTGGAGGCCAGCGGCGATGAGGCCGCCGAGCCCGAGGCGGCCGAGTCTGAAGCTGCCGAGCCTGAAGCTGCCGAGCCCGAGGCGGCCAAAGAAGAGCCCAAGGCACAGGCCGAGCCCAAAGAGGAGCCCGCCAAGCCCGCCGCCAAGGAGCCCGCCGAGCCCAAAGAAGAACCCAAGGCTGCTGCCGAGGAGCCCAAGGCCGAAGCCAAGACCGAAGCCAAAGCGCCCGAGGTCAAAGAGGCCGCCAAGCCCAAGAAAGACGCTGAAGCGGCCAAAGAAGAGCCTGCCAAGCCCAAGAAGACCAAAAAAGCCGAGCCCAAGCGGCCCAAGAAGGCGCTGCCGGAGAGCCTGCCACGCTCGCAGCGCAGCCGCGAGCCCAGCACCGACCGCAAGTCCCTGGCAGACGGACTGCAGAAGACCCGTGGCGGGTTTATTTCTCGCCTGGGCCAGCTCTTCAAGAACCAGTCCGAGATCGACGAAGATCTCATGGACGAGCTCGAAGAGGTGCTCTACACCTCGGACATCGGCGCCAAGAGTGTGGAGTATCTCCTCAACCGCGTCCGCACTGACATGGACGAGAACTCAGTCACCGATCCCAAGCGCGTCTGGCAGTACATCCGCGAGACGACCGAGACGATGCTGACCGAGTACGAAAGCCCGCTCAAGATCGACTCCAAGCCCGGTCAGCCCTTTGTGCTTCTGGTTGTGGGCGTCAACGGCGTGGGCAAGACGACCACGATCGGCAAGCTGGCGATGCGCTTCACCGACGCGGGCCACAGCGTGCTGATGGTCGCAGGCGACACCTTCCGCGCGGCGGCCACTGAGCAGCTTGAGGAGTGGGGCGCGCGCACCAACCTTGAGGTGCACACGGGGGCCGACAAGGCCGACCCGGCCTCGGTGATCTACTCGGGCATTGAGCGCGGCATCAACGAAGAGTTTGACGTGGTCATCTGCGACACCGCCGGGCGCCTGACCAACAAGAAGAACCTGATGAAGGAGCTTGAGAAGATCGGCCGCGTGGCCGGCAAGGTCCTTGATGGTGCCCCGCACGAGACGCTCCTGGTCCTCGACGCCAACACCGGCCGCATGGCGGTCCAGCAGGCGCGCCTCTTCCAGGAGGTGGTGGACATCACGGGGTTGGTCTTGACCAAGCTCGACGGCACGGCCAAAGGCGGCGTGATCATCGGCATCAGCCGCGAACTCAAGGTGCCAGTGCGCTACATCGGCATCGGCGAGGGGGTCTACGATCTGCGGCCCTTTGACGCCCAGGAGTTTGTCGAGGCGCTCTTTATGTGAACAATCCTCACCCAGGGTCCCAGCGCACCATCGCTGGGCCTCTGGCCGCTTGCTCCCGGCTCGCCCCGCGCACAAAGCGCTCGGCGAGTTTTGTTGTTTTTGGGGGCTGTGGTGGGTGTCGCGGTGTTTGGGTGGCTTCGGGGGGGGTTGAAACATTGCGTTGGCGCCGTTGCGTGTGCTAAACCCACTGTTGGTACTGCAAAGCGTCCAGAATCCTTTTGCACCTTGAAGTTCGTGAGAGTGTTGCTGGCATGGGCGCGTTGCGGCTGGCTTTCTGGTATTTTCACATGTCGTCTGCCCTGGCTGGAGGCGCAGCGCGGTGGCCCACAAGGGGTCCATCGGATGCGCAGGCGTTTGTATGGGTTGGGCGGATGTTTGAAGCCCTGACGGAAGGAGAGACATGGCACAGAGCTCTGAATGCCGTCTGACGCGCGGCGCGGCCCGGCAATGTGGCCCCTGGGTGTTGCTGGCGGCGATGCTCATCGCGTCGCTGTCGTCGGTGTTGTGGGACGGAAACCACAACAGCGTCGAGGCACAGATCAAGCCCAGCTCTGAGGACGAGATCTTTGTGCTCCAGCGCAAGCCTTTCTTGCGCAAGAACCGCGTGGAATTGGCCCCGTCGTTCAGCGCCACGGTCAACGACGCGCTCATTCAGCAGTTTGAGATCGGCGGGACGTTGACCTACCACCTCAGCGAGCAGTTTTGGATCGCGGGTGAGTTTGGTTGGATGGACCTGGGCGAGTTTGGTGGTGTGACCGACGAGTACTTTGATGTGCTGGACAAGACCAACTCGGCCCCAGAAGTGGTCGAGCAGGTCTTTTTTGGCGGTGCTCAGTTTGGCTACGTCCCGCTTTATGGCAAGTTCGCCATTTTTGATCGCGCCATCGTGTACTACGACGCGTCGGTCTATCTTGGCGGCGGCTTGCTCAACCACATCACCGACAACAGCGGCGGTGAGGTGGGTGCGGGCGCGTTTGAGGTCGGCTTCAAGATGCGGATCTTCATGAACCGTTGGTTGGCGCTCTTTGTGGACGTCAAGGATCGGTTCATGTTCGCCGAGCTCAAGAGTGGCTCGACACTGAACCAGTTTGTCATGGTCGGCGGCGGCGTGAGCATTTTCATGCCCTTTGGCTTTGACTACACCACCGAACGCTAAAGGGGAGGGGATCAATGATGAAGCGATGGTTGGCACCGCTGGTCGCCGCCCTGTGCATCCTGGGCGCCCTTGGCGTGTTGAGCCCGTCTGAGGCCAGCGCACAACGCCGCGCCAGTCTTGAGGAAGGTCCGATCGTGCGTCGGCAGCTCCTCTACCGCTCAAGCCGCTTTGAGCTTCAGCCCCGCATCGGGGCCACGCTCAACGACTCGTTCAAGCGCAACATCATGGCGGGCCTGGATCTGAACTACTACCTGACCAACAAGTTTGGTCTGGGGGTGGGCGGATACTTTGGCGCCGTGAAGCTCAACACTGATCTTCTGGATCAGATTGAGGGGACGGTGGGGACCGACGGCCTGGCCTTCACCACCACG
This sequence comes from uncultured Pseudomonadota bacterium, assembly GCA_937123825.1. Lineage (GTDB taxonomy): Bacteria > Myxococcota_A > Bradymonadia > Bradymonadales > CAKZKQ01. Next base: position 18,094 of record CAKZKQ010000033.1, on the reverse strand, counting down.
ACCGCGCTCTTTGCCGCGCACATCTCGTACGTGCCCATTTTTGGCAAGCTGGCCCTCTTTGGAAACATCATCGCCGATTATGACCTGCACTTGCTGGCGGGCTTTGGCGGTGGATTGCTGGGGGCCGAGGGCGCCATCGACGACGAGAAGCTCAGCGGCTTCAAGCCCGGCGCGATGTTGGGCGTCGGATTCCGCCTCTTTGTGGCCGACAGTGTCGCGGTCACGGTGGACTTCCGCGATTACCTCTTCTCCAGCGCCGACATTCAGGAAGGTGCTCTGGATCCAACCACCGAGCTGCGCAACAACTTTGCCGTCGGTTTGGGGGTGTCCTTCTTCTTCCCCGGCGAGGTGCCCATTTCCCGGTGATGACGCCGTGTTGCCACAAGCAAGGGCTCGTGGCAGCAAGAGGCACAGCGTGAGCGCTTGTAAAACAGGGATCCTGTTATGAATCAATCCTCCTTAGCCCAGGAAGCTGCGCGACGCGTGATGATCCTGGACGAAAACGTCTTGGATGTTATCAACGCCCATCGCGCTCTCAAAGAGCGGGGTTATGAGGTGGTGCGGATGTCGAGCCCCAACGGTGCGTTGGCCAAACTCGACTTTGAGCGCCCAGAGATCCTCTTGTTGGACATCACCATGAACCGGCTCAACGCCAAAGCCTTGCTCAAGGCCGTGCGCAACGAGCCCGACTTTGAAGAACTCATCATCGTCCTCTTCTCCAACCTCGACGCCGACTCCCTCCAGGACCTGTGCGTCGAGCACGACATCCACGGCTACTACTGCAAGTCGATGGGCATCAAAGAAGTGGGTGCTTTCCTGGATAAGTTCTACGAAGGCGAAGACCTCGAAGATGAAGAGGACGTGGTGCCGGTGGGCGCGTTGGCGCTCGATGATGACGACGACGATGAAGAAGTGGTCGAGCTTGGGTTTGCCGAAGCGGTCGACCTGGACGTCGACGCCTTTGAGCTCTCCGATGATGACGACGACGAAGAGTTTGGCCTCGACGACGACTTCTTTTGAGGTCCCATCCCCCCTTGCTCCCTGTGTCTGCGCGCCGCAAAAGCCGCTCTAAGAGGCCTTATCTTGGGCCTTGGCACCGTGCCTCCCTTGAAAAATCCCCCCCAGACCATGTCCAATGGAGACGTCCGCTGATTCTGGGCGTCATCCTGTCGTTTTTGCGCCGTGTGTCGCTGTGACGCCCCTCCACGAACCTCCTTCAGCCCGAGCACGCGGCCCATGTCCTCGCCACAGCACCCGACCAAGGCAAGCCTCCTTGAGCGCTTGCCGCGCACCATGGCGTTTCCTGTCTTGTGTGCCGTCCTCATGACCGCGCCGACCATGACCGCGGGCCTCTTCATGGATGACGCGCTGACCCGCGCCAAGCTGCTTGGCCTCGAATCTCCATGGAGCCCAGCGCCCTGGTGGGACCTCTACACCTTTGGCCGAGAAGACCTCAACGCCGGGCTCCTGGCCGCTGGACACCACCCCTGGTGGGCCGATCCCGAGATGAAGATGACCTTCTTTCGTCCGCTCTCGGCCCTGACCCATCACCTCGACTACTTTCTGTGGCCCCACAGCCCCGCGCTTCAGCACCTGCACAGTGTCCTGTGGTACGGGCTGACGGTGGTGGTCGCGGCGGTCTTGTTCAGGCGCCTGCATGAAGGCGCCCAGGGCAGGGGGGTTCAGCCTGTGGTGGCGGCGTTGGCTTTTGCTGTGGCCACGCCTCACATCATGACGGTTGGCTGGTTGGCGGGCCGCAACACGCTGATCGCCTTTGTCTTTGGCGGTGTGCTCATCGGCGCCCACCTTGCCTGGAGGCAGCGCGGCGAGTCTCGCTTTGCGTTGGGGGCTGTGTTTGCGCTGATCGTGGGGCTGCTGGCAGGGGAGGCGGCGCTGGGGGCGCTGGGTTATGTGGCGGCCTGGCACGTTTGCATCGATCGGGCGCTGTGGAAGGAGCGCCTGGGGGCGCTGCTGCCTTATGGCGTGGTGGTGGCGATCTGGCGGTGGCTCTACGTGCGCGCAGGCTTTGGGGCCCGGTGGACCAGCATCTACCACGATCCAAGCACCGATCTTCTTGATTTTGTGCGGGCCGAGGCGATGCACCTGCCGGTGTTGCTTCTGGGGCGTTGGTCGCCGGCCCCGCTGGATTTCTGGTCGGTGGTGCCGCCCACCGCCCACATCACCATCGTTGGGGTTGCGGTGGTGCTCATCACGGCGCTGGCTGCGGCGATGTGGCCGCTGCTGCGGGATGAGCCCATGGCCAGGTTCTGGGCTCTGGGCATGGTGTTGTCGCTCTTGCCGTTTTGCGCGACCGTCCCGATGGATCGGCTGGCCTTTTTTGGGGGGTTGGGTTCGGCGGGGCTGTTGGGGCTTGTGGCGGCGAAGCAACCTGTGGGGTTGGGGGCGTGGTCAAAGAGGGTGCGGGTGGCGCTGCTGGTGTTTTACTTGCCGGTCAGCGCGCTCTTTGGTCTTGGGCGTGCGGCCACGCTGGGGATGAACTTCCGGCCCAACACGGTGGGTTATGAGCAAGATCCCAGCGATGCGCGCGTGCCCCAGCAGACCTTTGTCTACGTCTCTGGGACCTTTCATCGGCTCCACTACACCACCTTGATGCGTCAGGCTGACGGCCTGGCCGCGGTGCCCAGACGCGCTGTCATTTTGACGTCGATGATGACCCCTTCCAAGATCACGCGCGTGGATGAGGACACCCTGGAGATCGTGCCGCAGGGCGGTTTTATGGCGCTGGGGCTGGACCGGATCCACAGGCGCGTCGAGCGGGCTTTTGTCAGCGGGCAGACGGTCGAGCTGCCCGATTTGAGCGTCGAGATCCTTGACGTCACCCCCGACGGGCGGCCTGCCCGCGCGGCCTTTCACTTCAAGGTCCCGCTTGAGGACCCCGGTTTGCGCTGGTTGGCGGTGGTGCCAGGGCCGGGGTTGTTCAACTTTGAGACGCGTCCGTTTGCCTTGCCTGCCCCTGGGCAAAGTGTGTCGCTCGACGGCGGCCTGTGACGGGCCGGCGGTTTGGGTCCATGTTTTGTCGCAATGGTCTTTGCCGCTGGCGGTTGTGTGCACAGATTTGCCCAGGACATTGGGTGTCAGGTGTTGGCTGAGGTATGCTGTGCGCAAGCCCAGTTTGGCCCAACACACAACCAGACCGAGCGCCGTCTAGATCAGTTCTGTTGAGGTTTGCTCCCGTCGCCGGTGGGCCGACAACGGCCAAGATCGCTCCCGACACCCTCGCGTGTGCTTCCAGTACGCGCTCAGTTGTCAAAAGCGATCTTGTCTCGTTATCGTCACCACCGGGCTCGGTCCACAAACATCAACAGAACCGGGACGAGAACTGGTCCAGAACACTTGTTTCATCTGCTTCATCAGGGGAGGGACATGGCTGAAGAAACGCCATCTGTACGAGTCTGGCTCATCGCCGACGCGCACGCTCAGGCTGTCGCCGCGCTCCAGGGCGCACTGGAAGAGCGCAACGCCGTCGTCGAACGGTTGGACTTGTCCGACGCCTTTGAGCGCGTCGTGCGCCAGCGCGGCGGCCAACTGCTCGACAGCATCAAAGACATCTTCCGTCGCGGTGACGAGGACGATGAGCCGTCGGACGACGAAGAAGGCTCCCAACGTCCCCAGGCGCTGACCGAAGCCATCGAGCGCGGCGCGCCCGACATCATCGCCTTCACCTCACCCAAGCTCCTCAAAGGCACCGATCTGCTTGGCAAGGCGGTGGGTGACGACGCGCTGCGGGTGGCGCTGCTGCCCGATTACAACCTGGGCGCGGCCTGGCTTCAGGGCGCCGTGCATGCCTTTGTGATCCCTCATGATGGTCTGCGCGCGCCTTTGCAGGACGCGGGCGTGGCGCCCGAGCGCATCTTTGTGGCGGGGCCGGCCATCGCGCGGACCTACGCCGAAGCCCCCGACGCCCAGGCGCTGCGCCAGGACTTTGGCCTCAACACCGACGACGGTGCGCTGGCCTTTGTGCTGTGTCAGGGCTTTGATGTGGCGGATCTGGACCGGATGGTCTTTCAGTTCAGCCTGGTCGATCGCCCCTGGCAGCCCATCTTTTATGTGGGCGATGACGCCGAGACGGCCGAGATGCTTCGCCGCGCCACCCGAACCCACGGCCTGCCGGCCAGGCTCCTGGGGGCGGTGCCCAACGTCCATGACTTCATCTCTGTGGCCCAGCTTGTCATCACCGATCCCAAAGACGAGGCGGTCGTCGGAGCATTGGCGCTCGATAGGCCGCTCTTGTTGATCGGAGACCCCGGCCCTGTGACCACCCAGTGTGACTTCCTGGTCTCTCAAGGGGCCGCGCTCCACGTGCGCGACGTGCTGCGCCTGGGTGCCGAGGTCGAACTGGCGGTGCGGCCCGAAAAGCTTGAAGCCATGGCTGAGGCCTCGGCCAAAGTGGGGCGCCGCACCGGCACCCAAGAGGTCGCCGACGCCCTGATGCTGGTCCTGGAGCGTCGCGCCGAGTTGGCCGTCGCGCCCTCGCCGCCCGAAGAAGAGCAGGGCCCGACCATCAAAGGCCCCTTTGAACTCATCGGCGCTTCCAAACCCGAAGGCGGCGCTCGGCCCCCAGCGCCCGAGCCTGCCCCGTCTGGTGGACCATTTGAGAGCCTGCGCCCTTCGGCCCCCAAACAGCCTCAGTGGAGCCCCGCGCCCGCCTCGCGCCTCTCGGCCGCCGAGGCCAAAGACCAGCTCGCCGCGCTCATCGTCCAGGAGCGCAAGCTGGAGCGCCAGCTTGAAGAGGCTCGCCGTGAGCAGGAGCGCTGGAGCAAGCGCCGCGATCTGGCCACCCAGTGGAACGAGAACGATCTGGCCGTCGAGGCCGAGCGCCTGCTTCGCCGGGCGTTGTCCCAGGCAGAGTCGGCCGATCAGCAGTTGACCAGCGTGAGGTTGCAGAAAGACAAGCTCAAGGCGCGGGTGCGCGGGGGCTCTGCGCCCGTGGGCCGGGCCCCCGAGCCTCCCAGCGCGGGTCCTGCCAGTCGCCCCGACGGCGGCAAAAGCGATGGAAGATTTCAGGACATGGAGATCGAAGACGATCTCAGTCGCCTCAAAGCCCGCTTGCGCGACGAGCTGGATTGAGTTGCTGAGGCAGGCCATAGACCGCCTGCGCGGGGCCTTGGTGAGGCACTGTGCGGGGCGGTTGTGTGTGGATTTTTCTGGCACGACTCGTCGGATCTCACTGTAATTGTGCAGTGAGGTCTTGTGTGCGGGCGGCGGCTGGATTAGGTTGTGTGCGCCAACCTCGGGGCCGAACGTGTGCGCGTGCCAATGTGCGCGCACCACAAAGCAACACCGGACCAAAGACAAGATGAATCAAGAGTTCCTGGATCGTTTGAAGAGTGGCCAGTTCAAGGCTGCTGTTGTGGGTATGGGTTACGTGGGCTTGCCGCTGGCCGTTGAGTTTGCTGAGGCGGGCATCAACGTGGTCGGTGTGGACATCGCCACGGACAAGATCGCCCAACTCAACGAAGGCAAGAGCTACATCCCTGACATCCCCACCGAGCGCCTTGGGCCGCTGGTGGCCGCTGGGACGCTCAGGGGGGTGGCGCAGTTTGACGTCATCGCCCAGTGCGACGTGGTGTGCGTCTGCGTGCCGACACCGCTGAACAAGACCAAAGACCCGGACGTGTCGATGATCATGTCCGTGGCCAAGGCCATCGTGCCGGTCTTGACCAAAGACACGCTGGTGGTGCTGGAGTCGACCACCTATCCGGGCTTCACCCGTGAGGTCTTCGTGCCCTTTTTGGAGCAGACGGACCTGAAGATCGGCGAAGATTTGCTGATTGCCTTCAGCCCTGAGCGCGTTGATCCGGGCAACAAGGTCTACCAGACCCACAACACGCCCAAGATCGTCGGCGGTATGACCGAGCAGTGCAACCAGGCCACGATGGCGGCCTACGGCCACATCATCAAGCACCTGGTGCCGGTGACGTCGTGCGACTGCGCCGAGATGGTCAAGCTGCTGGAGAACACCTTCCGCGCGGTCAACATTGGCCTGGTCAACGAAGTGGCGATCATGTGCCACAAGCTGGGTCTGGACACCTGGGAGGTGATTGGCGCGGCGGCGACCAAGCCCTTTGGCTTCATGCCGTTCTACCCCGGCCCTGGCCTGGGCGGTCACTGCATCCCGGTCGACCCGCACTACCTGAGTTGGAAGCTCAAGACGCTCAAGTACAACGCGCGTTTTATTGAGCTTGCCGGCGAGATCAACAGCGCCATGCCCAACTACGTGGTGGGGATGGTCGGTGAGGCGCTCAACGACCGGCGCAAGTGCATCAACGGCAGCAAGCTCCTGGTCCTGGGTGTGGCCTACAAGCGCGACATCGACGATGTGCGCGAGTCGCCCGCGCTGGACGTCATTGAGCTTTTGGCCGAGAAGGGCGCCGAGGTGTCGTACCACGACCCCTACGTGGCCAGCCTGCGCATCGGCGACGACACCTACACCTCGGTGGCGGCCGACGATGAGGCGCTCGGTGGCTATGACGCGGTGGTGATCGTCACCGATCACACCGACTTTGACTACGCCCGCGTGGTGTCGGCCAGCGATCTGGTCGTCGATACCCGCAACGCCACCGGCAAGGCCGACGTGGTGGCGTCCAACGTGGTTCGCCTGTGATGGGAGCGCGCCAGCGTTGAGCTTGCGCACCCGGTGAGTTTACGAGCCCTGATTTGCTGTGCAAGTCGGGGCTTTTGTGGTTCTTGCGCGCTTTGGGGTGAAACGTCTGGCAGGCAAGAAGGACCACAGGTGTGGCTGTGTGTCTGCCCATGGTTTGGTGCGCGGCTGTGTGTTTGGAAGTCAGCGCGATGAAGGCGCCGCCGTCCGGTCTCGAATTATCGGATGGCTTCTGATATGGATTCTGTTAGAGTGCGCATTGAGCGCCGCGCGTGCAGGTGATGGTTCTGGATTTGTGGTCCAGGGCATAGTGTGCATGGGTGGGTCGTTCTGTGGGCAACACAATGCGTTTGCTGTCCGTGGCCGTCCCCCTGGTGATGGCGCAGCACCGCCCCAAGGAGCATGCGAGAGATGAGTCAGACCAGCGAGTTCGTGTCCGAGTTTTACGGCAAAGAGGTCCAGAAGACCGAAGACCTGATTTTTGATGCCTGTTGTGTGGCGGATTACGATCTGTCTCTGCTGGGGCCGATCACCGATGAGGTCAAATCCAAGCGCTACGGTTGTGGCAGCCCCATTCCTGCGATGCTCTCTGGATGCACGGTCCTGGACCTGGGTTGCGGCGCGGGGATCGACGTCTTTATTGCGGCTCAGCTTGTGGGCCCTCAAGGCAAAGTCATCGGCGTGGACATGACCGACGAGCAGCTTGAGGTTGCTCGCCGTAACGTCGACCCCATCATGGCCAACATCGGCTTTAAGAATTCCAACGTGGAGTTCGTCAAGGGTCGGATCGAAGAGATCCCCGTGGAGTCGGGCACGGTGGATGTGGTGATTTCCAACTGCGTCATCAACCTCTCGGAGCACAAGGAGAAGGTCTTTAAGGAGATCTGGCGCGTGCTCAAGCCCGGCGGCGAGTTCTACATTGCGGACATCATCGCCGACCGTCGGATTCCGGCGCGGCTGGCCTCGGACAAGCGCCTGTACTCTGAGTGCTTGACGGGCGCGGCCTACAGCGGTGATTTGACGCGGACCATGCGTCGCGCCGGCTTTGAGGATGTGCGCACGGTGTCGAGCCGTTTGCTCAACGACACCATCGAGGGCATCCGCTTTACGTCGGCGACCTTGCGCGGCTTCAAGATTGATCTGGAAGACCAGTGCGAGGACTACGGTCAGGTGGCGGTCTACAAGGGCACGATGGCCGATCACAAGGACAGCTTCCTGCTGGACCTGGGCCACCCCTTTAAGGCTGGCGAGCCTGTGCGGGTGTGCAAGAACACGGCGGACATGATCCAGCAGTCGCGCTTCGCGCCGCACTTTGCGGTCAGCCCAGAGATGTTCCACATGGGGATCTTCGATTGCAGCCCGGGTGCGTCGGCGTCGTCTGGTGACGATGTGCAGATGGCGGTGCCCACTGGTGGTTGCTGCTGAGCCCACCTGTTCCATCGGCGAATCGACTTGGTTTCTCCCTCCCCACAATCCCCTCCCGACAAGCCCGGCCGTGTGGGTTCGGGCGGCCGTCAATGGTTGGCGGTGCTGATCAGTGTCGTGATCGGCGCTGGCTTTCTGGCCTTGGCGGCCCGCGATCTTGAGTTTGATCAGATTGGCGATTACCTGCGCTCGGTGGATCCGGTGCGTCTGGGCGGTGTGCTGCTTGTGTACGGCGGTTTGTACACGGTGGTGCATGTGCTGCGGATGTGGCGCTGGACGTATCTGGTGCGCCATTTGGGGGACTTTTCGACCGGTGACGTGATGCGTGCGGCTGCGATCGGCTTTACGGCGATTGTGGTGATGCCGCTGCGTCTGGGCGAGCTGGTGCGCCCCTATGTTTTGGCCAGGGACACGGGCTGCAGCATGTCTGCGGCGTTGGGGACAGCGGTGGTGGAGCGCGTCATGGACGGGCTCTTTATTACGCTGCTGCTCTTTTTGACGCTCCTTAGCTACGACGGTGATGGCAACGTCATGGTGGCGATGGGGATGGGGTATGTGTGCCTGGCGATATTTTCGGGCGCGCTGGGGGTGTGTCTGGCGGCGTTGTGGCGCCGTCAGTGGACGCTGCGCTGGTTGGACTGGATCTTTTCCAAGATCCACGTGCGCCTGCGGGACGTGCTCCTGGGGCTCCTTGAGGCGTTTTTGGATGGGATCGAGAGCTTGCGCGAGGGCCGTGCGCTGGGGTCATTTCTGGCGGTGACGGTGGTGTATTGGGGGCTCAACGGGGTGTCGATCGCGTTTTTGGCCTCTTACGGGTTTGATCTGGGGTTGGGGCCCTGGCAGGGGCTGACGGTGTTGGCGATCCTGGTGGTGGGGTTGATGATCCCGGCTGGCCCTGGTCTGGCGGGCAACTATGAGCTTTTTGCGCTGGAGGCGCTGGCGCTCTTTGTGCCCCAGGGGCAGGTGGCGGTGGCGGGCGCGGCGATGGTTGGGGCGATGCACCTGGTGCAGTTTGTGGTGCAGGTGATCCCTGGCTTTGTGTGTCTGTGGAGTCGCCCTGGCGAGTCGTCGCTTTTGTCGTTGCAGCGCCAGTCATCGCAGCGGCAGTGAGCGTTGGGTGACCGATGACCCTTGGTGAAGGTGGTGTTCTGTGCCCATCTTCGGTGGTGACTGTGCTGCGTGAGTGAAGCGCGCGGCGGCGCGTCAAATTTTTTCTTCTTTTTTTCTGCTTTGGTTTTGGCGGTTTGTGTCTGGCGCAGGGGCGCTGGTGCGGGGCTGTGTGTGCGCGGTGCTCTGTCTCAATCTTCACTTTTTGTGGGTTCTGGGCGCCGTTTTTGTGCGTGGAATGTGGGTTTTGGGCAGAAATGGGGTTGCGGGCAGGGGGTGAGGTGGTGGGGTAGGCCGGAGGGGTTGAACGTGGGTTTGATGGGCAATAGGGGGCCGTTTGTGGGATTGGGTGCTCTTGTCATTGTTGGGATGATTTGTTAGTGCTGGACGCGTGCAAACCTGGCGATGGCAGGTAAATGAGCGCGCCTGGGGCAGATGGTGGCTTGATGAGGGTCAGCGGATGCCACATCGGGTGTGTTTTGGTTGCGTTGACAGGGTTGTGCAGGGTGGCGCAGTCTAGATGATGTGGAGCACATCCTCTTTGTGTTTGAGGAGCCGAACTTTTGGCCGTGTTGTTCTGGTTTGGGGCGTGTTTGAAGCACGCTTTGGGTTGGGGCAGGGCCTGGGGGTTGGGTTTGGACACAGGCAGGATGGACGCAGTCTACTGGCGGTGCGGCCCACGGTGCGGCGCGGTTGTGCTTAAACAAGACATTTTACCTCTCTTCCAAGCCTGGTTGGGGCCGATGACTGCAGATGGCGGTCGTGGGCGCTGGCCAGGTGGTGGCGACGTCAGCCCCTGGGGTGACGCGCGACGACGGCATCGCGATGGATGGCACTGTGTGGTGGCAGGCCAGATGAGCGGTGTGCGGTGGTCGATGCGCAACCCCCTGACCCAATGACCCAAGGAACCTCTATCGATGAGCAAGGACATCCAAGAGCTTGAGCAGACCCTGGCCTCTGAACCCGGCAACCGCGATGCGTTTGCAAAGTTGGAAGACACGTACTTCCGCGCCGGACGCTGGCAGGATCTCGTAAGGCTCTATGAAGGCCAGGAGGCCCTCCAGAAGGAAGTCAACGGTTACTGGGAGCGCGCAGTGACCATGCTGGAGAAGCTCGGGGCGGGGTTGGAAGAGCCCCCTGAGCGTGCCGAGGTCATGGTTCGGGTCGGCAAGATCTGGGAGCATCGCCTGGAGCGCCGCGATCAAGCGATGGTGCACTACCAGCGGGCGTTCAAGGTCTGGCCCTACAAGACCGAGTCGCTGGCGCTGGCCCGCAACATCTACGCGGCCCAGAAGAACTGGAAGCTTGTCCTGCGCCTCTTTGAGTTGCAGCTTCAGGTGGAGAAGGAGCCCGAGCGTCAGGCCGAGATCCACGCCGAGCGCGGTCGGATCTTGATGGAGGAGTTGGACGAGAAGGAGCCGGGCCTGGAGTTGGTGAACAAGGCCCTGGAGCTGGATCCGAACAACATCAAGGCCCGCGACCTGCTGGAGTCTACCCAGGAGAAAGAGGTCAGTTGGGAGGACACGGTGGAGCAGCTGCGCGGCGAGTTGGCCCGCAGCAGCCGCGGCCCAGCGGCCTCCAAGGCGCACCTGGCCATCGCGCGGCTCATTGAGGACAACGATCCCGACAACACCGAGGCCATCGAAGAAGAACTCAAGGCCTCCATGGCCGCCCACAGCGGTCAGAAGGATGCGCAGAAGGCGCTCTTTGCCCTCTACCGTCGTCAGGAGCGCTGGGAAGACTTGATGGAGGCGCTGGAGCAGGCTGCGGGCCGCTCCGGGACGCGCAAAGAAGAGGTTCGCGAGCTGCTCATCGAGTTGGCCGCCATCCAGCGCGAGCAGTTTGGCGACGAGGCGGCGGCGGTGGAGACCTTTGAGAAGGTCCTGGCGCTCGACCCCTCGCACCCGGACGCGCTGCGCTTTGCCCAGAACTTCTACGAGCGCGAGCAGAAGTGGGAGGAGTTGGTCGGGCTCTACGAGAACGCGCTGCGCATGAAGCGCTCCAGCCCCGAAGAGCAGGAGTTGCGCCTGGCGCTCGGCGAGTTGATCTGGAAGAAGATTGGGGACATGCCGGCCGCCGAGCGGCACTACCGCCGCGTGCGTCTGGCCGACCCGAAGCGCCCCGAGATGCTGCGTTTCTACCAGAGCTTCTTTAAAGATCAGGCCAACTGGAAGAAGTACTACAGCACGCTGGCGACCTTGCGTCAGAGTCTTGAAGAGCCGGCCGAGATCTTTGAGATCAACGTCGAGATGGCGCGCGTGGCCAGTCAGGAGCTCAAAAGCCCCGACAAGGCCATCGACGTCTGGAAGTCGGTCCTGAAGCAGGACGGCACCAACCAACGCGCTCGCCAGGAGCTGCACGACCTCTACATCCAGGCCCGCAAGTGGAACGCGCTGCTGGAGCACTACAAAGAAGAGATCACCATTCTGGAGCGCGAGGACAGCGAAGAGAGCCGCCTTGCCAGGGTGGAGTTGTCGTTGAAGATGGTCGAGATCTACCGGGACAAGCTGCGCCTGGATGTGATGGTCATCAACACCTACAACGCCATCCTACAGATAGACCCGGACAACGCCGATGCCATCGACGCGTTGGCCCAGCGCTACGAGAAATCCAAGCGCTGGAACGACCTCATCAACATCCTGCAGAAGAAGTGTGAGGTGGTTGGTCAAGGCGACCGCGCCGAAACGCTGCCGCTGCTGCACCGCATCGCGGCGCTGTGGCAAAAGCGCCTGGGCAACGTCTCGCAGGCGATCCCGGCCCTTGAGCAGGTCCTGGAGATCGATCCCGGCGACAAGACCGCCATCACCGAACTGAAGAAGATCTACAACAAGCGCCACAAGTGGGAAGAGCTCCTGGTGGTGCTTGAGAAAGAGGCGGCGCTGCTCGAAGGCCGCGAGTTGGCCGCGCATCTGGCGCAGATGGCCCGCACCGCTCGCCAGCGCCTCAACGACGCCGAGCGCGCCCAGGCCTTCCACGAGCGCGTCTGTGAAGCGCTCGAAGGCCCCGAAGACGAGATCATCGACGCCGCCCTCTACCGCGGCGCGTTGGGAGAGCTTGAGAAGATCTACGCTGGAGCGGGCGACGACGACGCGCTGGTCAAAGTCTACCAGCGGCGCCTCAAGGTCACCCAAAGCACCGGTCAGCGCATCGAGATCCTCGACCAGCTCGCCTCGCTCGTCTACGGCTCATTGGGCGACGCCGACTACGCCACCAGCCTCTGGAACCAGATCCTAGAGCTGCAGCCCAACAACCAAAGCGCGCTGGATCGCCTCACGGAGTACTACGTCAAAGAGCAGCGCTGGGACGACCTGGAGACGCTCTTTGGTCAGCGCGGCGACTGGCCCCGGCTCTTTGAAATCCTCGACACCGGCGCTGACATGGTCGATGACGACGCCCAGCGCGTGGCGCTCTTCCACCGCATGGCCCGCATCGCCAAGGACAACCTCGAAGACTCCGAGCGGGTGATGATCAGCCTTGAGTCTGTGCTGCGCATTGAGCCGGCCAACATCGAGGTCGCCAAGGCGCTGCTGCCCTACTACCGCGAGGCCGGTCAGGCCAGCAAAGAGATCCAGGCCAACCAGATCCTGCTCGACAACGACGGCGGCGACGCCTACGAACTCAGCCGTGAAATCGGCCGCCTCTACGAGGTCAAGCTCGAAGACCTGCCCAGCGCCTTTGACTGGGCCGACAAAGCCTTCCAGATGAAGCCCGAGGACCAGGAGCTGCGCGTTCACATCGAAGCGCTGGCCCACTCGGCCGAACGTCTGGCCGAACTGGTGGCCTCCTACCGTCAGGTGGCCGAGGGCGTGGATGACGAGCCGGTGCGGCTGGCCCTCTACCGGACCATCGCCCGGACCACGAACGTGGACCTGGAGTGGTTCGACGACGCGGTGGACTACTACGAGCGGATCCTGCGCGCCGATGGTCAGGACGCCGAGTCCATTGACGCCCTGCTCATCCTTTACAGGCAGCTTCAGCGCTGGGAGGACCTGCTCGACGTCATGCAGCGCAAAAACAGCCTTCTGGCTGCCGCTGAGGACCAGCAGGGCGTGGTGCAACTCCACTTCCAGATGGCCGAGTTGCTTCAAGGTCCCCTGGAGCGCCGCGACGAGGCGATCGAAGCCTACCGCACGATCCTCTCCATGGAGCCCCAGAATCTCGACGCGGTGCGCGGCCTCAAGGCCCTCCACGAGGTTCAGGAAGATTGGACGGGTGTGGCCAGCGCCATGGAGACCGAGTTGGGACTGTTGGAGGCGGCCGAAGCCTCCGACGACGCCGCCCAGCTTCGCCTGAGCCTTGGCCACCTCTACGAAAACCAGCTTGAAGAGCCCGACCGCGCCGTGGACTGGTACGCCAGCCTCCTTGATGGTCAGGACGCCGCCAAGGCCCCGGCGGTCAGCGCCCTCGAAGGCCTCCTTGGTGAAGAAGGGCACGTGGACGACGCTCGCCGTGTGCGCATCGCCACTTTGCTTGAGCCCGTCCACCGCCGCGACGAAAACCACGGTCGTCTCACCCAGATGCTCGAAATTCGCCTGGGCGACATGGACGATGAGCAGACCCAGGCGGCGACGCTCTGGGAGCTGGCCGGCCTCTACGAGAATCAGAACGAAGACCTGGCGGGCGCCTTCAGCGCACAGCGCCGCTTGCTGGCCCTGACCCCTGGTGACGACAAGGTCTGGAATGACATTGAGCGTCTGGGCGGCAGCATCGACCAGTGGGAAGAGTTGGCCAGCCTCTACGCCGACCTGACGCCCCAGCGCGGTGACACCGACGCAGAAGGCTGGTCCTACGAGTTGCTGCGCCGTCAGGCGCGGATCTACGAGCAAGAGTTGGGTCTGGACCACGACGCGCGCGACGCCTACGAGGTGTTGCTCGAGCGCGACAAGACCGACCGCCTGACCATCGACAGCCTGGAGAAGGTCTACACGCGCCTGGGTGCCTGGGCCGAGAAGGTGGACCTGCTTGAGGGCAAAGCCCAGCTTGTGGAGGACGAGGCCGAGCGCCGCGCCGTCTACTTCAGCATCGCGGCTCTGCACGAAGAGCAACTCCACAGCCCCGATGCGGCCATCGACACCTTCAACCAGGTCCTGGAGGCCAACCCGGCCGACACCGACGCGCAAGACCAGCTTGAGCGACTGCTCGGCGGTCAGGAGCGTTGGCACGACCTGGTGGAGCTCTTGGGCAAGCGCGTCGATCAGGCCGAGGATGATGGTGCTCGCCATGACATCCGTTACCAGCTTGGTCAGGTCCAGCAGAACAAGCTCGATGATCTGGTCAGCGCGGTGGATGTCTACCGCGGCATCGTTCAGGCCAACCCCGACCATGCGGCGCGCGGCGCCCTGGAGCAGCTCAGCGCTGAGCTTGATGAGAACGGCGGTGATCTTGAACTGCGCATGACCATCGACGACACCCTGGAGCCCATCTACGCTGCGGCGGAAGATTGGCCCCGTTTGGTGCACGTCCTGGGTCTGAAACTTGGATACGCCGACGAAGATGAACAGCGCGTGGCGCTCGGCAGCCGGATCGCCAGACTCCACCGCGACAAGTTGGATGACCCGACGACGGCCTTTGACCACCTGCGCCAAGCCGTGGCGCTCTCGTTTGCGGACGATGGGCTGCGCGGCGAGTTGGAGGCGCTGGCCGACAACAACGGTTCCCACGATCAGGTCGTGGCGCTCTATGAAGACTCGCTGATGGACGTCAGCGACGACGAACTGCGCCACCGCATCCTCCAGCGCATCGCCACCATTCAGGAAGAGAACCTGGGCGATGTCTCCCAGGCGATCGATGCCTACCGCCGCATGCACGAGCTTGATGAGAGCGACGGTGGGGCGCTGGGGGCGCTGGAGCGCCTGCACGAGCAGGAGTCGCAGTGGGATGAATTGGTGCAGATTTGTCTGGCGCAGGCGGAGTTGGCCGAGGGCGATGCCCAGGTGGCCAAGCTGCGCAAGGTCGGTCAGCTCTACCGCGGCCCGCTTGAGGACCCGCACTCGGCCATCGACACCTACAAACGCATTCTGGAGTTGGCCGAAGGCGACGCCGGGGCCCTCGACGCCCTTGAGGAGCTCTACATCGGTCAGGAAGCCTGGCGTGAGTTGATCCACGTCCTGCACGACAAGATTCAGACGACCGAAGACGCCCAGGAGAAGCGGGCCTTCTTCTTCCGGATCGCCTCGTTGCATGAAGAGCAGCTCACCGAGCCCTTTGAGGCCATCGGCATCTACAACAATGTGTTGGAGATGTTGCCCGAAGATGGGCCGACGCTCGACGCGCTTGATCGTCTCTACCAGGAGCATGAGCGTTGGGAAGAGTTGGCCAGCGTCTTGGAGCGCAAGCTGGCGCTGGAGCAGGCCCCCGAGGTCTGCAACGGACTTCAGTTCCGCCTGGGTCAGGTCCAGCAGCACCAGCTCTTTGAGGTGGAGCAGGCGATCGAGACCTACCGCGCGATCCTGGGCCGGGCCAGCAGCTTCGAGCCGCCTCGCAACGCGCTGGTGGAGTTGCTCGACGATCCCGCCCACCGTTTCGCGGCCAGCAAGGTGCTTGAGCCCCTCTACCGGACCGAAGCCGAGCACGGCAAGCTGGTGGAGTTGCTCGAACTGCAGCTTCTGGACATCGACCAGGATGTGGACCAGTTGGTTTTGTTGGACGACGTGGCCCGGATTCAGGAAAAAGAGCAGGGCAACAAAGAGGCGGCCTTCCACGCCGTGCGCCGCGCCTACCTGATTGACCCGTCGGCCAAGGCCCGCGTCAGTGAGTTGGAGCGTCTGGCTGAGGAGACCACCCTCTACGAGGCGTTGGTCCGCGAGGCTTACGAGCCTGCGCTGCCTGAGATTGACGACGAAGACGAAGTGCTGCGCGTCCACCTGAAGATCGCCACCGTGTGTCGGGATCAGCTTCAGGAGGCCGAGTCTGCCGAGACCTCCTTCCGCAACGCCTTGGCGCACCGGCCCGAGTCGCTCGAAGCGATGGGCGCCCTTGAAGACATGTTGACGGAGCAGAGCCGTTGGCACGATTTGTTGGAGATCAAAGGCGAGAAGTTCAACGTCCTGCATGGCCAGGACAAGAAGGACGACGCGCTGGTGGTGCTCTTCCAGATTGCCCATCTGCACGACGAGGTGCTTGGCGACCCGACCGACGCCATTGAGACCTACCGCCGGGTGCTGGACATGGACGAGGCCAACGCCGAAGCCATCCACGCTCTCAAAGGCCTCTACCGTCGCGAGTCGCACTGGGAGGAGTTGACGGCGCTCTTGCTGCGCGAGATCGGCTACGCCTCCGACAAGGCCACCGTGGTGGCGCTGCGCTCTGACCTGGCGACCATCTACAAAGATCAGCTCATGGATGTGGTGGAGGCCGTGGGGGTCTACCGCCAGATTCTGGCCGACGCGCCCGACCACGCCTCGACCATCGAGTCGCTCGAAGCGCTCTTTGCAGAAGGGACCGAAGAGCAGTTGGTGGCCTCCATCCTGGAGCCCATCTACCGCCGCCGCGAAGACTGGGCCGCGTTGGTCTCGATCCTTGAGGTGCACCTTAAGGAGACCTACGACACCGAGCCTCGTCAGTCGATGTTGACCCAGATCGCGCGTCTGCACGAAGAGAAGCTGCAGCAGCCCGAAGCGGCGTTGGGCGCCTACCAGCGCCTGCTCGACGAGAACCCCAACGTGCCTGGGGTCTGGGACCAGCTTGAGCGTCTGGCGACCACCGATCAGGGCTGGGAAGAGGTGGCCGACGCTTACGGTCGCACCCTCGAAGGCAACATGGAGATCACCGACGAAAGCCGTCTGCCGATGCTCCTGCGCCGCGCCCAGATTCTTGACGAGCGCCTCGACCAGGTGGAGCAGGCCCGCGACGTGTACCGCGAGGTGCTCTTCATCGACGATGAAAACGCTGTGGCGCTGGACGCCACCGAGCGTTTGCTGACGCGGATGGAAGACTGGTTTGAGTTGGTCGAACTCTACCGTCGGACTTCGGAGTTGGCCCAGGAAGAGGGCGAGCAGCTGCGGCTCTACTACAAGATCGCCACCTTGCAGGAAGAAGTCCTGCGCGATCCCGACGCTGCGATCGAGGCCTACCGCTTCATTCAGGACCTTTCGTCAGAGGAGCGCGACGCCGTGCGCGGTCTGGAGCGGCTCTACAAGCAAGAGCAGCGCTGGCGCGAGTTGGCCGACCTCTACCGCCGCGAGGCGGACTTGAGCGACGACACGGCGACCGCCATTGGCCTGCGTCATCAGCTTGGCAGCGTCCTGTGTGGTGAGTTGGATGAGGTGGCCGAGTCGATCGGGATCTTCCGCCAGATTCTGGAAGAGGACCCGACCTACGCGCCGACCCGAGGTTCGCTTGAAGAGTTGCTGCGGACCATCTCCGAGGACGACCTGCGGTTGCAGATCGCGATGATGCTCCAGCCGCTCTACGACGAGCAGACCGAGTGGGAGAAGCTCATCTACGTCTACGAGGTTCAGCTTGAGGTCATTCAGGATCCCGCCAGCCGGGTTCAGATCCTGCGTCAGGTGGCCCATCTGCGCGAGACCTACCAGAACAACCCCATGAGCGCCTTCGACGCTTACGCCCGGGCCTTCAACGAGGACATCGAAGACGTCCAGTTGCAGGAGAACCTAGAGCGTCTGGCGGAGACGCTGGGCAACTGGGGGGCGCTCATTGAGATCTACCTTGGTTCCATGGGCGCCAGCGCCAACATGAGCCGGGTGGTCGAGTTGCTCCACCGCGCCGCCGACCTCTACCTCAACCGCCAGAAGGACAGCGAGAGCGCCATCACGGTCTACAGCCAGATCCTCGACATCGACGATCGCAACCGGCTGGCCATCGCGCGCCTTGAAGAGCTCTACAAGGCCGCCGGTCAGTGGGACGAGCTGGTGCAGGTGCTCTACCGCCGCGCCGAGCTTGAAGAAGACGTCCTGGAGAAGAAAGAGACCTACTACCGGA
>CAKZKQ010000032.1 GCA_937123825.1 uncultured Pseudomonadota bacterium | reverse complement strand
CCTTGTTGGAGCAGTTGGCCGGCAGCCAGACCCAGGGCGCTGGATTTGCCGCGGCCTCGGTCGGCGGTCAGGACCAGCGGGGCGGGGCGTTTGTGGTGGGCCATGTCGAGCAGGGCTGCGATGGCGAGGCGTTGGTCTTCGGTGCGCGGGGTGTGGCCTTGGGGTGGAGGCGGCGGTTTGGGCGGGGGCGTTGGAGGGGAGGGGTCGTGGGGGCCAAGGTGTGTGTGAGGGGTTTGGTCCAGCAGGCGTGCAAAGCGCTCCCAGAGGTGTTGGGTGACGTCGTCGGCGGTGTAGGGGGGCACGGCAAGCCGTGCTGAAGGGGCGGGGGTGTGGTCGGGTTTGAGCAGGATGAGGGCGCCGCCGCCGCGCAGGGTGCCCAGGCAGATGCCCAGGGCGTCTGGGTCGAGGCCGTCGTGGAGATCAAAGACGATGGCGTCGTGGTCGGTGCCAAGGAGCGTGCGGGCGTGTTTGGGGGCGGTGGTTTGGGAAGGGGCGCTGCGGGATGTGAGCCACAAGGCCCCCGGACACAAGCGGTGGGCGGTGCGTTTTGCCCAGGGGTGCGGGCCGGTCAAGACCCAGAGGTGTCTGTGGGTGTCCATGCTGCGGCGCGCCCTCAAGCGTCAAGGAAAGCATTCTTCCTGGGCGGCGGGGATGACGGCGGTGGCGTTGGCGGCGGTATCAAAGCAGTCGGGTGCAAAGAAGGATTGTCCCAGGTCTGCGGCACCGGGGCTGGGGTTGCCGCAGAAGTTGTTGCAGTCGTCAAAAAAGTCCGGGTAGGGGCCGTTGCACAAAATATCCAGGTCTTCGGGACAGGAGATGGCGACACGCACGCAGGCCGCGAAGCAGGCTTCATCGGGGCGCGCGCAGAAGTCCATGGTGTTGTTGCACAGCGGCATTCCGTTGCAGTCGCCATTGTCGAGGCAGTTGGCCAGGCAGACGCCGTTGATGCAGCCCTGTCCCTCGCCGCAGTCCCCATCAAAGCCGCACTCGGCACCGACGACGTCGTTGTTGGAGCTGCAGGACTCTGGGTCAATGGCGGCAAACTGGTTGGCGATGTCGTCGCAGCTGCGGGTGCTGGAGATGTTGACGATCAAGAGCGCCAGCGACGGCTCGCCGCATACCATGGGGCAGGAGTCTGGGGTGAAGCTCTCTGCGGACTCTGGTCCGCAACGCAGGCTGATTTCATCGGTGCAGTTGTTGGTGATGAAAGCGCAGTCGTTTAAGCATTGGGCCCTGACCTGCTCAGGAGAGAGGTTGTTGGGGTCGGGCCGGTCGTCGTCGGGGCTGTTTTCGCCGCCAAACTCCAGCTCATCGACATCAAATTGGTTGGCACAGCCACTGTGAATGACCAGCAGCAGCATCAGGCCAAGTCCAAGACCCCATTGGGTTGCGTTGTGAAGAGCGCTCATCGTTCAAAACCTTGTGTCAGGCGGTCCGTCAAAGGGTGCATTGATCCTGGGCAGGTGGGATAACGAAAAGTGAGGTGTAGGCGGTTTCAAAACAGTCATCAGAAAAGAATGTCTCGGCGACATTTATGACGTCTGGGCTTGGGGTGGTGCACAAGGTGATGCAGTCTTGGGTGTAGGTGACGTAGCTGTCATCGCAGAGCTCATCGACTTCGCCCGGGCAGATGTCGGTGACCCTTACGCAGGCTGCCAGGCAGGCGTCGGGCGGGCGCATGCAGAAATCCCCGTTGTCGTTGCAGACGGGCATCTCGTTGCAGTTGTCTGCCTCAAGGCAGTTGGTCACGCAAACGTTGCTGATGCAGTCTTCAGTGGGGCCACAGTCGCTCCTTTGCTGGCAGGAGCTGGGCAGCGGGACAGGATCGTTGTTGAGCCCTTCGTCTGGCCGGCATTCCCCTTCAATACAGCGCTGCTCAGGTCCGCAGTCCATGTCCATCTGGCAGACAGGGTTGTCGTTGTTGGGGTCGTTGTTGGGATCATTGTTGGGCGCGTCGTCCGGGAAGCACTCCCCGCCGACGCAAACCAGCCCCTCGCCGCAGTCCTCGTCTTGCTCGCAGGTGGGACCGTCGTTGTTGGGGTTGTTGTTGTCGTCGTTGTTGGGGGCATTGTTGGGTTCACCGCCTTCACAAGCATCGGGATCAATGATGGCAAACTGATTGGCGATGTCCTCACAGTTGCGGTCGGCGGAGATGTTGACCAGCAACCGGGCTTGATCCCGCGTGCCGCACAGCGCGCCGCATTCATCGTCCGTAAAGCCTTCGATGGTCTCTGCGCTGCAGCGCATGCCGATCTCGTCCAGGCAGTTGTCTGCAATGAAGACGCAGTCATTGATGCACTGCGCGCGGACGTCTTCGGGGGGCGGTTCGTCGTTGTTGCCATCGTCGGGGCGATTGTCGTTGTCGAACTCCAGTTCCTCGACATCAAACTGGTTGGCGCAGCCGCCAGCGAGCATCAGCACACACAGACCCGTGCAAAATCCCCACTGAACCACGCCTCTTGGAAAAGCCATCGTCAAAACCCTTCTCTCTCAATCACAACGCTGCGTTGTATATCCATAAACCTCAGTACACATACTCGCAGGTGCACGCCGCCCGATACTGCATCGACCAAAACTGCACAGCGGCGTTGGCGTCTGGGTCCCAAACCCCGTGTTCGCAAGAGCTTAGTCGATTGTCGGTGTGCATCAAAGTCCAAAAATAGCCCCCGGCTCTCCTTTGTCTCTTTTGGCTCTGCGCAGTTGCGTTCTTTATTGTGGTTTATCTTTTTGTATCTTGTGTTTTATTCTTTTGTCTATGTTTTGTTGGTTTTGAGGCGTTCGAGCCCGTAAAATCCGGTTGGCACGGCTTCTGCTCTTGTTGGGGAGCGTCACGGCGCAGCGCGATTCACTCAAGGGGTCTGGCTGCAAGGTGACCTTCGGAGCTGTTTGGGGATGGTTCCCCACCTCGTCTGTAAACGAGGCGTTTTATACGCACGACCCGGCATCCGCACTCGGTCTCTTTTTGCAAGGGCCCCATCGCGCGCTGCCTACAAGCAACCGTGGTTCGATTCCACACAGCTCCACTTCGAGTATTGACCGGCCGCAGCGCTCGGGTCTGGAAGCGTTCAGACCCCTTTATGCCGCGTGCCCATGACGAGAGGTGAAGACCATGGTTCAGAACAACCCCCGCCGCCGCGTTGAAGCGCTCGGTCCTGCTGAGCGCATTTTGGAGACCTTGCTCCAGCACATTGATCACATGGTCCACAACCGTCCCGGCATCGTGCGCCAGGACCGCAAGTCGCGCACCGGCATCAGCTGGGCGCCTGTGACCCACCGTGAGGAAGAGGGCCACAAGGTGGTCTACGAGTTGATGCGCGTCGGCAAGAAGACGGTGCAGCAGCGCGTGGGCATCCTGGGCGATGATGGTGTTGTGCGCACTGTGGTCGGCGGTGTCATGGGCCGTTACCAGCGTCCGGGGCTCATCCCCGAGGTGGCCGCGTACATGTACCGGCAGGTTGCGGCGGTCTTTAAGATGGACAACGAGTTTGTGGCTCGGTGGGGTTCGTGGGCGTTTGCCCAGGAGCACCGCGACCTGAAGGTGGTCCTGGCGGCCTTCCTGCTGGTCCAGAACCGCTGCGGCGATCCCGTCAAGGACGAAGGCGAAGTCCTCTTCTTTGACGATGACCTGCGGGAAATCGGCGAGTCGATGTGCTTGATCCGTCGCAAGGACAACCGGGACTTGAACCCGAAGCTTTTGCTGCGTGTTGGGCAGTTGCTGGAGTTGGAGGCCGTGGCGCAGATCAACCGTGAGCTGGGCTTTGGTCGCTCGGCCCGCAGCGCGCCGATGGGCCGTTGGCCCAAGGCCGTCACGCGGTGGCTGCGTCACCGTGAGCGCAACCCCAAGATGCTCCAGGGGCTGGTCAAGGCTGGCTTCCGGCGCACGGTCATGCGCTTGGCGCAGAAGGTCGGTTACAAGCCGTTGTCGCCGAAGTTCTTTGAAGTGCTGCGTTGGCGTCAGAAGCAGGCCGGCGACGGTCGTCGTTCGATGGCCATCGGCGTGGAGGTGGCGGCGGCGGAGAGCTGGCAGGGGATGGGCGAAGCTCAGATCTGCCAGAAGATCGTCGATGAGAAGCCGCGCTTTAAGCGTCTGGTGGGCCTGTTGCCTCCGGAGCTGGGTTTGACGCGGGCCATCATGGCCGCAGCGATCCAGGCCGGGAGCGTCTCCAACGCGGACATGATCATCTTGACGCCCACGCTCGAAGAGTTGGGGCTGCTCGATGTGCCGTTTGTCGCCCAGCGGTGGACCGACGCGATGGAGAAGGCCGAGAACCAGCGTGCGGCCAACATCGCCGAGCGCGTTCGCAGCAAGGACGTGGCCGAGAAGCTCCAGGAGGCCTCGGATAAGGCGGTTCAGAAGGCCGTCGCCAAGGCGGTCCGCGGGCTGCGCGTCTACGTCATGGTCGACAAGTCCGGCTCGATGCAGGGGGCCATCAAGCGCGCCAAGTTGTGCTTGAAGAAGTTTCTGCAGGGGTTCCCGCTGGAGCAGGTCCACGTGTCCATCTTCAACACCGTCGGGAGGCTCATCCGCATTCCGCACGCATCGTCGGCGGGTGTGGAGAAGGCCTTCTGGGGTCACGAGGCTGGTGGCGGGACCAACTACGGCGCGGGCGTCAAGGCGCTGGCCAAGTTCAAGCCTGCGGTGGATGAAGACACGCTCTTCCTCTTCGTGGGTGACCAGCAGGCTCAGCCCTTTGCGGCGGCAGTGCGGGCTTCGGGGCTCAACCCCCTGGCCTTTGGGATGCTCCACGTGCAGGCGCCCGGCAACCGTTACCACGGTGACTGTGTCGAGAAGACTGCGGTGGAGTTGGGCATCCCCTGCTTCCGCATCGACGATGGGATCTTTGATGACCCCTACGCCGTGACGCGCACCTTGCGCAACCTCATCGAGTCCACCCCCGTGGGCGCAGCCTCCAAGCGGCGTCAGCAGGAGTCGTTGGTCGAGAAGATCCTCAACACCGACCTGCTCACGCGCCCCTTGTGGGCGGCGGCCTGACAAACCCTCCTCCACCGCCCTGTGCCCCTGGCCTGGGGCGGTGGGGACCACCAATGGGAGGCGAACCCATGTGGCAGGAATTGCTGTCGAAAGAAGAGACCGTGACCCTTCCCTGGTTTGGAGGGCGTTTTGTGCGCGGGGACGGCCGCCGCTGGAAGATCCACGGCAAGCTGCCCCAGGCACACGGGTGGCACACCTTTGCCATCAACGGCTCGCGCCGTGCGACGTGGCAGGGGGAGTCTTTTATGGACTTTGAGCGCCTGGAGCGGTGCCGCAAGAGCGTGTGCGGGTATCTGGTCGGTGACCGGTTGATCCCCGAAGGCGCGCACGTGGTGCCCGATCCGGCCCGGATCATGGAGCAGAGCCTGCGCGTGGCGCTGGTTGAGCCCGGTTTGGAGCGCTTCACCCGCGTGCGGGCGGTTCGCTACGAGTCCCAGGCGTGGGTCTTTGCCCAGCAGGAGTTCCCGCTGGGTCCCGAGGCGGCGGCTTTGGACGCGTTTCTGGACCGCAAGGCCGACCTGGACGCCGTCACCGAGGTAACGCCTGCGCTGGACCTGGCCTTTCGGTTTGAGTCCTGGCACCGGGATCGGGTCGAAGAGCGCCGCCGTCGGATTGAAGAGAAGCGCGCCCGTGAAGAGCGCCGGCGCAAGCTGGGCATGCTCATTGGCACCGGGGCAGGGCGGCGCACGCTGGCGGGTCAGAGCTTTGAGCAGGCCGCCCGGGCGGCGCTGGCCGTGTCGGGGGCGCAGTTGTTGGACGTTCGCCCTGAGCGCAACAAAGACAACCGCGTGGTGCGCTTTCGTTTTGAGGACCGCCGCTTTGAGTGCGTGGTCCAGGCCCGGACCCTCCGGGTGGTCGATTCGGGCATTTGCCTGATCAACCACGCCACCGGCGAGAAGGGCGACACCTACTTTACGCTGGAGTCGCTGCCAGCGGTGATCTCGCAGGCCATGCGAGAGGGCCGTTTGGTGGTCTTCCGGCACGTTTGAAAACACCGCGCAGGGCATCACTGGTCCTGCGCTGACCAGAAGCCCGTCAATGCGGGCATGGAGAGGCGATATGGCACGCAACCGCCGTCGGATGAACTTTGTGGACGTGATGCCCGGTGAGGCCCGTGTGAACGTGACCTGGCGCGGCCAGAACGGCGACCTGCTTGATCCGGTCCCCTACGACGCCAGCGCGGAGAACATCCGGCGCTGGGTGGCCGAGGCCATTGGCACCGGCAGCGTCCAGGGTGTCCAGGCCAACGGGCATGTGAACCTGCGCGACTTTGTCGTGGACCGGTTCCCGCCCACGGCGCAGATCCCCTACGCCCGTATCTTTATCCGTCCCAAGACGCCCTTTGGTTGAACCCATGGACCCCTCGCCTCGCCCAGCTTCAGTCTGGCAGGCCTGGGGGGCTTGAGTTGGCCGCGATGCAGCAGCAAGGAGACCCGCGAAATGAAGAAGATCACCGTTGTCGGCGTTGGCGCGCTGGGTTCGCACGTGGTCCTGATGGGCCGCAACCTGGAGGCGGCCTGGAAGGTCATTGATTTTGACCGCGTCGAGCGCAAAAACACCCTCTCGCAGTTCCACACCCGAATGGGCGTGGGTCGAAACAAGGCGCAGGCCATCTCCCAGGCGGTTCAGGGGCTCTTTGGGCTGCGCGTGGAGGCCGTGCCCCACAAGTTGACCGCCGACAACGCCGAGGCTTTGCTGGGCGGCTCGGATTTGATCATCGATTGCCTGGACAACGCCCAGGCGCGGCGCGTGGTCCAGGCCTTTGCGCGGGCCAACGGCGTGCCGTGTCTGCACGGGGCGCTGGCGGCCAACGGCGAGTATGGCCAGGTGCTTTGGGATGAGCACTTTGAGATCGATGAGGGCGCTGCTGGGGCGGCGACCTGTGAGGACGGTGAGCACTTGCCGTTCATTGTGGGGGCCTCGGCGGTGCTGGTGCAGAGCGCCCAGCGCTTCTTGCGCGATGGCCACAAGTCGGGCTTCCACGTCTTGCCCGGCGGTCAGGTCCGTCAGGTGTGCTGATGCCCGTTGTGGTGGCTTATGGGGCTTTGCACTGGAGCGCGTTTGGGTAGGCGGCCGCCGCGCTCAAGAGGGCCTCGGGGACATTGCCGCCCAGCTTGCGGGTGCTGGCCCGCAGCAGCGTTTCGTTGCGGGCCGGGTCGTAGTCCGAAAACCGCCCTGTGACGTCCCCGCCTGTTTTGTCTTGCATGGAGAGCACCTGGACCGCGTCGGCGCAGGAGGCCTTGAAGGCCCCCAGGTCGATGGAGCGGATCTTCTGGGCCGAGCGCGTCCTGAAGTGGACCTTGCCCAGGGTCGGTTGGTAGACGATTTGCCACTGGGTCTGGCCGTTGGCGACGCTGTCGAGCGCTTCCCATGCTTCTTTGACGCTGCCGGCCTTGAGGCTGCGCTGAGCGGCGCGGGCAAAGCGGCTCAGGCTGCCCGAACCCTGTGAGAGCGCCTGGTCTTTGACCCCATCCCAGTGGCGCACCGAGGTCTCGTAGGGGTGGTTGGTCAGCGCCGCCACCGGCAGCTTGTTCCCCGCGTGGACCTTCAACTCACCGCCCAGATACTCAAACGTGGCGCAGGCGCCGCCTTTGTCGCAGACCATGTAGTGGACCTGGGCGTGGACGGGCGCGACGCGCAGCTTGTCGGCGTTGCTGACGACCTCGCTGGTGCTGGCAAAGTTGTCGAGTTGGTATTGAATCCACTGCAACTCGTTGAGGGCTGGCCGGGCGTCTTTGTTGGGCCAGCGCGTGGAGGTGAGCCACATGATCTCCACCACCAGCCCGGCCTCGTTCATGCCGCCGTTGGGCAGTTCGCGGCCAAATTGGTTGAACGACAGGCTCTTGTACTTGGAGACCCACCGGGCGGCAGGCCCCTGGCCGGGCATGATCAGCCCGGCTTTGGCCACCCCGCGCTTGTTGATCACCACGACCCCTGCCTCATTGTCCCAGTCGTAGGACTTGGCCACCACGGGCGTGGAGCCCTCTTTCATCATGACGGTGGTGCAGGCCTCGGCTTTGGCTGGCGACAAGGCTGGCAGGGCGAGCGCGGTGGAGCACAACAAGGCGAGCGTGAATATTGGGGCAAAGTGGCGGCGCATATGGATCCCTCCAAGGAGTGTTCTTCAAGCTGTGAGGGCCCCAACGCAGCAAATGTGTCAGTTTATGCCACTTTTGCTGAAAAATCGGCGTTCTTAGATCAAATCCCATCAGGTTCTGTTGAGGTTTGTGGACCGAGCCCGGTGGTGACGGGAGCAAACTTCAACAGGACCTGGAAAGGTTTGAGCATCATTCGGCCGCCGCAAAGCGGAACGGGTAGGTGACATTGACCTCGCTGTCGCCTTCAGGCGCTGGGAACTCCAGGTTGCGCAGCTGCTCAATGAGGCACTCGTTGAGTTCCTTGTCATAGAGCGAGCTGTCTTCGGCGACCTTTTCCAGGTCCACACGACCTACACCGTCGGCGTTGACGATGGCAAACTTGAGTTTGATGGTGCCGTCGGCGTCTGGAAAGGACTTCAGGAGCGTCTCGTAGCAGGTTTTGACCCCTGGCTTCATGTCGCCGATGACCGACTTGATGTCGTCCTTGCTCATGCGGCCACCGCCGCCTTTTTTATTGTCCTGGCTGGGTTTGTCTGCGGCCTTTGCGGCGTCGGCGGCGGGGTTGTTGTGTGGGGCCACGGGGGCGGCCACGGCTGGTTTGTCTCCGGGGGCGGCGTCCGTTGCCGCCGCGCCGGTCTTTTGGGCGTCGTCTGGCGGCTGGGTGGGGGCTTTGGCGTCGTTTGGGGTCGGCGCGGCGGCCTTGCCGCCTGGTTTGGCATCTTTGAGTGCGTCCGTTTTGTTGGCTGGGGGTTGTCCAGCAGGATCGGCCGCGTCGTTGGGGGCCTCCTGGTTGGCGACGGCGACTTGTTTGGGGTCTTTGGCACTGGGTTTGGCGTCCAGGACAAACCAGGCGGCGCCAGCGCAGGCTGCCAGCGCGGCCACGGCGATCAAGATTCGTGCGTCCATGAGCTCTTTTTAACCTGGGGTCGTTGTGGGCCAGCCTTCATCGGTGTTGTCTGATACCAAGCTACAGGCGTCTGACTTATGCATCTTGGTATGACGGGGGTTGGGCGGCAGTATGACATCATTTTTAGGAGCCGTGCGACAATATGCCTCATTCTCAGCGCGCCAAAGGGCCGTTATGTTGCCCGATATGAAGCGCGGTGGGTGGACACCGCCTTGTGTGCAGCCCCGATGTGCGGGGCACCATGTTGCGGTAGTTTGGCATGATATGGCGAGCGGCAGTTTTGGGGGCGGTGTGTTGGTCGGCGATGGCGCTGTGGGCTGCTGGAAGCGCCCTGGCGTGTGCCACGTGCCAGTGCGGTGATCCGACCTTGAGCGCCATGGGGACCGAGAAGCCCTTTGTGGGGCGCTTGAGGATCTCCAGCGAGCTGCGCCTGCGCCAGGAAAACTACGGCAGGCCCGAGCTTGGCGCCGAGCGGCGTTTGTCGGACCAGCGCCTGGTGACGGGCGTGGCCTACGCCATGCGGCCGTGGCTCTTTTTGAGCGCCTCGGTGCCGGTCGTGCGCCGCACTCTGCAATACCCCAACCTGGCCCAGGATGAGGTCATGCACATGGGGGACGCCGACGCCACCGCCAAGTTCTTCTTGTGGCAGGATCGCGCCTTTCGCCCCAAACACCTGGCGGGCGCGACCGTGGGCTTGACGGCCCCGACCGCCGTGCGCCAGCGCCACCCGGACGGCAACTGGATGGACATCGACGTTCAGCCCGGTTTTGGCGCCTGGGTGCCGAGCGCTGGACTGTGGTACAGCCACTTTCGCTTCCCCTGGTCCCTCCACGTCAGCTCCACCGTCCACGTCCCGACGCCGGGGTGGAGCGGTTTGCACGCGGGCGTCTCCTGGCTCAACACCGTCTCGGCCCAGTACCAGCCCACCACGTGGTTGGGGGCGGGGTTGAGCGCCGACGCGCGCACCGGGCAGCGCGACACCTACAGCGGCGTCGTGGACCCCAACTCCGGGGGCACCATCGTCTACCTCTCTCCCAGCGTTCTCATCAGCCCATGGACCGACGTCATCGTCCACGCCACCGTGCGCGTGCCTGTGGTCGATGCGCTCTTTGGGGTGCACGACGAAGGGACCATCTTTGTGGGAGGATTGACCTTTGATCTTTAAATCCCCAACGACGCTCCTGCGCCGTGCTGCGCTGGGGTTTGTGATGTCAGCGATGGCGGCGGCCGTCTGTATTGGATGTGTAAAGACCGAGCCCGGCATCGAAGTGGAGATCAGCGTCGGCGCTGATGCCGCCGGGGTCCAGTTGGTGGAAGGCGGCTCGGCCATCGCCGTGACCAACAACCTTGGTTATGAGATCGAGGTGCAGGTGGGGCGGCTCAATGTGCAGGGGGCCAGGATTGTCTCTTGCCAGGAGCACAACGGCGTGGGTGGCTTTGCCCAGCGCCAGGACGGCTTGGTGACCCTCGGTCAGGCGCACTCACTGGCGACCCCGGTCGAGTCCGGCGATCCGTTGGTGGTGGATTTGCTCGACGGCCAGGCGATCAAGACCCTTGGCACGCTGGCGCCGCCGCCCGACCGCTACTGCGCCCTCCAGGTGAGCTTTTTGCCCGCCGACGACGACGCGCGCAGCCTGCCCGACGACGCCATGGTCGGTCAGACGCTGCGGGTCAGCGGACGTTGGCGCAGCCCCGGCCAGCGCTGGGTGCCCTTTTCCACCCACGCCGGG
The DNA here is from genome assembly GCA_937123825.1 of uncultured Pseudomonadota bacterium. Classification (GTDB taxonomy): domain Bacteria; phylum Myxococcota_A; class Bradymonadia; order Bradymonadales; genus CAKZKQ01. Next base: position 1,741 of record CAKZKQ010000032.1, on the reverse strand, counting down.
CTGGTGGAATCCATCAACATCCCCATTGCCCCCAGCCAGGGCGGCTTGACGCTCAGCGAGCGCGATCACCGCCCCGACCTGCGCCTGAGCATCCCCGTGGGCCACCTCTTCGCCGACGTCGATTTTGACACGATGGAGCCCGAAGAGATCGCCGCGCTGATCATGGACAACACTCTGGTGGTCGTGATCGGCGACATGCCTCAATGACTGCGCCTCACGGGGCTTAAAGTTCAGCCAGCAGTGTTTGGGCCATCCGGTGCGCCAGCGCCACGATGGTCAAGGTCGGATTGGCAAACCCCCCCGTCACAAAAGTCGAGCTGCCCGCGATAAAAAGGTTGCTGTGTTCATGGCAGCGCCCCTGGTCATCCACAACCCCATCATCCGGCGACGCGCTCATCCGCGTTGTCCCCATATGATGACAGCCCGCCTGCGCCCTCCAAGCAAACTCGCCGGCGTCATCGGTGGGGATCCACATCCGACCCAACCCCGCGCGCCCCAACTCGGCGCCCAGGACTTTGAGCGCTTCGGCCAGGCTGCGCCGATCAAACGGGGACACCGCCCAGTCGATGGTCGCTTTGGGCATGCCTACTGCGTCGCGGTCCTCCAGGAGCCTCAAGCGGTTGTCGCCCGATGGGGTTTGCTCCACACGGCAACTCAGGCGCCAATAACGGTGGTCGGCGCGGGCCATGAGCGACTCGATGGTGGCAGCGTTCAGCGCGCCCGTGTCTCCAGGACCATCCGGGTGGGGGCGAAGCTCGGCGCCAAATCCCACCAGACCGTGGCGCTGGCGCACCGAGGCGTTGACGCCCAGCGCGGTCCGCACCAGCGTGGGCACCGTCAAACCCGATTCGTCATCCGGCAGCGCCACCACCGTCCCCCCGTACAGGCTCATGTCGCCAGGATCGTCCAGGACGATGGTGGCCGAGTTGTAGTAGTGGGGATGTTCCATGAAAAAGCGCCCCAGCGCGCCGCTGCCGCCTGCCGCGCCGCTGGCCATCAAGAGCCGCGCGTTCTCCAGGCCGCCGGTGGCCAGCACATAGCGCTGGGCCTGGACCGTGAAGGCGTTGCCCTGGAGCGTGCGCCCTTCGAGGTGGTCCACGCGGTCCTGGGTCAGAACCACGCGCGTGATGTTGGCGTGCAGGTAGACCTCGATGTCCTGGGCGGCTTGAAGCTCGGAGGCGTAGTGTGCGCCAAAGCGCAGCGGCGGGTTGCTGTACTGGTAGAGCACGTTGTGGGCGCGCTGCGGGTCAACGTTGAGCAGCGGCTTGCCCGCGATCTCCGAGACGCGCTGGGCATCAAAGACGTAAGGGCCCGCCTTGCAGGTCATGCTGGCGCGGCGGTACCAGGGCAAGAGCGTCTCAAAATCCAGCGGCCATGCCATGCCGCTGATCGGCTCGGGCGGCGCAAAGTCTTCGGGCTCAAGCGGCCTGCACCACCCCGCCCAAGCCAGCGTCGAGCCCCCCAACCCCCGAAACCGGCACTCTTCGGCCTTCCATGTTTGCTCGCCGTTGACCGGCGCCTTGTAGAGCGTCTGCTGGGCGTCTTCGATTTGTGTGCCGCCCGCTTCCAACAAGAGCACCCGGTGGCCCGCGCCGCTTAAGTCGAGCGCCAGCGTGATGCCCGCCGCGCCAGCACCCACGATGCACACGTCGGCCTGCAGTTCTTGGTTCGTGGTCAGTTCTCTGGCGTCGAGTATCACGGTGCGCTCTTTAGGTTCTGTCTGACAATTGTCCCGTCGCCC
>CAKZKQ010000031.1 GCA_937123825.1 uncultured Pseudomonadota bacterium | reverse complement strand
TCCTCCGCCACGCCCTCAAACCCCACGCCGACCCCAACAACGCCACCATCACCATCCACACCCAACACAACAACGACGGCACCACGCTCTCCATCGCGGACGACGGCCCCGGCATCCCTTCAAAGCTCCAACACAAGCTCTTTGAAGTCTTCCAGCGCGGCCCCACCCGCGCACAGGACAACGGCATGGGGCTGGCCATGGCGCGCAAAGCCATCGAAAACCACGGCGGCTCCATCTCCATGGACCCCAACACCTCACAAGGCACGCGCTTTGACATCTGGTGGCCCTCACACTGACCACCGCCCCATTCCCCCCCCTTCAACAACACCGCACAGAGCACAAAAGCCGAGATGCACACAGCACCTCGGCTCAATTCTCTTCACAACCCACCCTCACAAATAAGGGACTTGGGACAGGGTCCTGTCAGGGAATGACCACCTCTCCAAAGTAGGACGCACCCACTTCTCCGAATTCAGGCTCCAGGCCTTCACTAAACGGCGCGCCCACAAAGATGTAGGGGCGCTGCCCGACCATGCCACCCTCAACGTGGAAGCCCAGGCGACCATCGGGGTTGGACGTTTCGCCGTAGACGAGCACATCGACCGCTTCGATCTCTTCGGCCTCTTCGGCGCCCAGGAAGACGTACGCCGCCCCGCCGGGATCTTCGCTCCCCAAACGCCCGAGCTGCGCGCCGATGGCCAGATCTTCCATCCCATCGCCGTTGATGTCGCCCATATTGGCCACCGCAAGCCCAAAGTTTTGGCTGGTCAGTCCGGTGGGATCCACCAACGTCGCCATCAATTGGGGTCCAAAATCGATCTGCGCGCCGTCCTGCACCCCGGTCAGGTTCTCTTGCAGGATCTGGCCATCGTAAATCTGGACCAGACCCACGTTCTGGGGTCCGTAGCCCGAGGAAGCGACCGCCAGGTCTGTGGCGCCGTCGCCGTTGATGTCGAGCGCAGCCAGACCAAAGCCGATGTTGTCATTGACGGCGGGACCAGCGAGCAAAACCTTGATGGATTCGGTGGGACAGCCCGGACCGCCCTGCCCCAGCCACAAATAGACCGCCCCGGAGTTGGCGCGGCCAGATTGGTCGTCGTTGTAGGCTCCGGCGAGCATGTCGTCGCAGCCGTCGCCGTTGAAGTCGCCGGCGGCCAGCTTGTAGCCAAGGAAGTCTGACGAGTTGATGCCCTGGCCAAGGAAATGGGTGTCGTGGTTGACGCACATGACCTGACCGCCGCTGACGTCGGCGCCTTCGGCGTACCACACACGGCCGCGGTTGCCGCTCCAGGCGTACTCGCCCAGGAGCAAGTCATCAAAACCGTCGGCGTTGGCATCAAAGCCGCCGCGGATGACGCGCGTGGAGCGCGCGCTGTTGACGTTGGGTCCACACACGATGGCGTCAGGCTCGCTCAACCAGGGCTCCTGACCGGGCTCGCCCTCAAACCGACCGCCGAAGTCATCGCGCGCATAGTAGATGTACACCGCCCCGACGTCGTTTCGGCCCTGGTTGTTGACGCGGCACGCCTGGCAAGGTCCGCTGAAGTCTTCAAGCAAAGCCCCCACCGCCAGATCCTCGCGGCCATCGCCGTTGAAATCCCCAGCGGTACTCATCGAGTAGCCAAAGAGGTCCGAACCGGTGTGGTGCGCGTGGTTGGCCAGCAGCAGGTCGGGCTGCGCGCGGATGCCGTCGGGGCCACCAAAGTGAACCGTCGCGGTGCCTGCAGATTGATGGTGGATGACGCGGTTTTCATCCTCCCGCACTTCATCCCGATCCCAGTAAGGCACCCCCACCACAAAGTCCATAAAGCCGTCGTCGTTCAGGTCCAGCCGTGCGCCAACCCAGCCGGCGTACTCTTCGGCCACCAACGTGGGCCACTGGACAGACTCAAGCGCCTCAAAGGTCCGCTCCTGGGCTTGGCTGCTGAGGACATAACCCACCCCGCGACGGTCCCAGGTGTCTTGTGGATCGCCGGAGGCCGGCCCGCGCGGGGACAAAATAAAGATGTCCTCCACATCATCCCCGTCCACATCACCAATCATGCTCACCTCGGCGGCAAACTGGTCGGCGGTTCTGTTGGGCGGCCCAATGAGCAACTCGGGCTCGGCAAAGACGGGCACATCATCGGCAACCGCCTCACACCCCTGGTTGTCGATCAGCCCTCGGAAGAAGCGCACCTCTCCCACGTCCCCAAAGGTCCCTTCATGCTCGGCAAAACGGCCCCCGACCACCAAATCATCGATGCCGTCGCCGTCGTAATCACCCGCGTCAAAGCCCCACCCAAAGTGGTCGTTGTCGTCGCCAACAAAAATCACGTCGGCCTCACCGCGCACAATGTGCAGCGGGTTGTCGGGGTGCCAGGTGTTGTCGCCAAAGAAGACATTGACCGAACCAGCCGAGGCGTTGGCGCCGCCGATGATGGCCGCCACCGGCGAAGCAACCACGGGATCGGGGATACAATCGCCGTTGAAGTCCCCAAAGGCCACCTCCCACCCCATGTGACCTGCGCGGCGGCTGTCGGTGGGGTCGGGATAGAAGGTCACGGCGGGCTCGCTGTGAAGCACGCAGCCGGAGTCCTGATCCTGCTCGGCCACCGACACATAGAGCGAGGCGGCACCTCGGAAGTTGTTGTTGCGCCGGGAACCCACCAGGAGGTCATCACAGCCGTCGTTGTTCACGTCGGCGCTGGCCATGCCGCTGCCAAGATCCTGGTTGCTCGATCCCTGGAGCGTCCCATCGGGTCCGACAATGACGCCGTCGAGGACCAAAGAGGGCTCGTCTTCGAGGCCATCGGCGCGGTTGAGATAGACAAAAATACGCCCGAGGTTGCTGATGGTCTGGTTGCTCTCGTTGATCCGGTCGGGCGTCTCGTCCTGATAGGCCGCCACAGCCAGATCCACGCTGCCGTCACCGTCAAAATCCCCGGTCGTCATGCCAAACCCGAAGCGATCGCCGTTGGAGTTGCCAAAGAGGCGCTTCCACAGCCGCGTGGGGACGGTCTCGGGCGCCGGGGCGTTCTGGTCAAGGCGGTTGTTGAAGACATCCCGGTCGCGCGAGCCATCGACCGGACTGCAACCGAGCCAGATCTGCACCTCGCCGCGGTCACCGCCGGTCACATCCGAGGCATAAACGCCAATGGCCAGGTCGCTGCATCCGTCTTTGTTAAAGTCACCGGCTGCCACCGCCCGGCCCATGAGGGCAAAGCGGTTGCCGCCCGCAAAAATCTGGGCCGGTTCGGGCTCAAGTCCTCCCCCTTCCTGACCCAGATAGAGGAACGCCGAGCCCGAGTCCTGGGTGTTGAGGCCCGAAGCGCGGATCCCCACCAACAAATCCTGCAAGCCATCCCCGTTGACGTCGCCCGCCCCGGTGATGTCGTAGTCATCGCTGTGATCGCCCATAAAGCGGTGGGGGACTTCCCCACGGGTCATCACCGACACCGGCACCGCCAGCGGCTCGCCGCCCAGCACGGCGTCGGACACCAGGACCGTCGCCACGCCGCCGCGCTGGCCCATGATCGAGCGGCTTTGACGGCGCTCGTCAATGTCCTCGACCACAAGCCCAACGCCGTTGGGATCTTCAATGGTGATCTCGTACACCCCCGAGCCTCCCTCAAAGGGCACCTCCGCAGGGTTGTTCGACGGGATGACAATCGAGGGGGTCGGAGCAGTGATGGGTTCGGGCTGGGAAACCACACGGATGCGGACCTGAACGCGCTGGCCTGTGCTGCGGTCAATCACCTGAGCGATGTCTTCGCCGGTGCCATCACCGGTCGAGTAACACCCCTGGGCGTCAATCTGGCTGGCGTCACCCGAGCCGGTCTGCAACATCTCCCAGGAAAACATCCCGGACTGCTGGTTGCCACCAACGGCCTCAAAACACAGCTCGGTGCCCGTGGTCAGCGTCACCGCAGGGGGCTCGATCGTCATCGGAGAGACCACTCGGATGGTCACCTCGGCGCTGAGCATGCACCCCTGGTCTTCAACCGCCAGGACATCGTCCACGTCGGTGGTCGCCCCGGAAAGATAAAGCCCGGAGTCTCCGTCCAGGATCCCGCCGCTGCGGTTTTCCACAAACGAAAACCGCATGGGACCCTGGCCACCGACCGGCACGATCTCGGCAGAGCTCAGCGGCAAAATGGCGTCGATGGGCGGCGCCACTGCAAAGTCATCGCATGGGTCGGGTTCATCCACATCGGGTTCATCGGGCACGTCCGGTTCATCCACATCCGGCTCGTCATCGACGTCGGGCTCGTCGGGCACATCAGGCCCGTCATCGCCGTCGGGGCCATCTGCGTCTGGCCCATCGTCGCCGTCGGTTTCATCGGGCACGTCGGGTTCTCCCACATCGGGTTCACCCACGTCGGGGCCGTTGCCGGTGTCCTCTTCTGGCTGCGCGGTCAAATCGGGCGGTGTTTCTCCGCCGCAAGCCGCCAGACTCAACGCCATGACAAGGAATACGAGGGTGATTGGCCTGCGTGTGAGGCTGCTCATCTTCAACTGCTCCTGCTTATGCCACATTCTACCGAGCGCTCAGGGCCAGCGGGCGAGCTTGCGCCGCCCATGCTGGCTTGACCGGCGGGTGTCACTCTTCAATGAGGGTCATGTAAACCGCGCCCATCTCACCGATGGACGGGCCATCCACTTCGGCAAAGGGCGCGCCCACAAAGAGCACCCAACCGTCCTGGCGAGGATTGAGCTTGCCGCCTGCCACCGAACGGCCAAACTCGCCGTCGGGCTGGGTCAGGTGCCCTGCGATGATCATGTCGGGTTTAACCAGCTCCTCGGCGTCATCAGAGCCCAGGTAAACGTAGGCCGCGCCGCTGCGCAGTTGACCCGAGGCGCTCGAGCGGCGCGCCCCGGCAGCAAAGTCGCCCAGACCATCGCCATTGACGTCGCCAAGCGCCGTAAGCCCGTAACCGTAATTGGTGTTGGGCAGACCTTCGGGATCCACCACGCGTGCGATGATGAACTCGGGGGTCAAGGCGATGGCGTCTCCTTCGGTGGCACCTTCAAGCGCGTCGCCCATCTCCTGACCGCTGAGCACAAGCACCACACCTTCGTTGGTGACCCCATAACCCACCGCGCTGACCGCCAGGTCTTCAACCCCATCGCCGTCCACATCACCGGGGGTGATCAGGCGGTAGCCCAGGTTGTCATTGGCGCGCTCGGCGTAGAAGGCCACGTGCACGGGTTCGGTCGGACATCCGCGTCCTCCCCATCCCAACCAGACATGGACGATGCCCGAGTTGCTGCGGCCAGGGCCATCGTCGTTGTAACCGCTGGCCACAATGTCGGCGCAGCCGTCGTTGTTGAGGTCCGCGGCGAGCCCAAGGCCGTGGCCCACAAGATCGCCGTTGTTGTCGCCTTGGCCGATGAGGTCGTTTTCATTGCTCATGCAGATGGCATCGGGGGCGCCGCCCTGGTGTTGGCGCCCCATCAGCGCCCAGACCTTCCCGCGCTGGCTCTGGTGGTTCCAGTTTGAGGCCACCACGTCGTCAAACCCGTCGCCGTTGATGTCGGCGCCGCCGCCCAGCTCGCGCCCCACCCGGATGTTGTTCTCCTGGGGACCGCAGAAGACAAAGTCGGGCTGCGTCACGACCGCCATCGGAGCGTCTTCAGCGCGGCGCACGGCCAAATCGGCGCGGCCACGGTAGATGAAGACCGTCCCGGTGTCTCCGCGGTAACGGTTGCTCTCGCGGCAGACGGTGCACCAGGACTCGTTGTCATCGGCAATGGCCGACACGGCAAGGTCATCGATGCCGTCGCCGTCAAAGTCACCGGCCGCAAAGACCGAATACCCAAACTGGTCGCCGCCAGAGTGCTTGACGTTCTCAGCCAAAATGGCGTCAGGGCGCTCGGGCACCCCATCACGGCCGCCCAAAAAGAGGTAGACCGCCCCAGCGTTGGAGTGGGCCTGCATATACGTATCCCGATCCCACATCCGATCCCAGAGCGGCGCCGTCACCGCAAAGTCGGCAAAGCCGTCATTGTTGATGTCGCCGACGTTTTCCACACGGGTGCCAAAGGCATCGTCGGTCATCGGCGCCGTGAACGTGGACGAGCCCAACGTCTCGTAGGTGGGCTCCAGTTCGGCCCCGGATGACCAGAACAAACGGCCTCGGTGGTCGGTGGGGTCGTCCAGCACAGCCGGGCCTCGGGCCGCCAACGTCACCCAGTCGTTCAATTCATCCCCATCAATGTCCCCCACCACCGCCACCTGGTCGCCAAAGAAGTCGGCGTTGCGGTGGGCGGCGTTGAACACGCTGTAAGACTCGCCAAAGAGCGGCGCGTCTTCCTCAAGCGGCCCCAGACACGTCGTGTCGTCGATCAAACCCGGGTAGATGATCACTTCGCCCACGTCGGGCACCGTGTCGGGGCCTTCACCAAAGCGGATGCCAACAATCAAATCATTGATGCCGTCGTTGGTGACGTCGCCCACGTCCAGCGAGTTGCCGTATTGGTCGTTGGAATCGCCCTCAAAGATGATTTGGGCCTGATCGCGGGGCAGGTGAACGGGGGTCTGCGAGCTCCAGCCCGGGTCGGTGACAAAGATGTTGACCGCCCCGGCGTTGTTGTTGGCTCCGTCGATGATGGCGGCGGTGTACTGGCCAATGACCATGTCGGCCAGACAATCGCCGTTGATGTCTGCCAGCGCCACATCGCGCCCCACGCGACCTGCACGACGAGAATCCTGCTCGCCGGGCACCACCGCCACAGCGGGCAGCGGGTCCAGCGTGCAGCCGTCGCCGTCCTGGATCGACAGGTGCAAGGTCGCCACCCCATGGTTGCCGTTGTAGAACGCCGAGCCCACGAGCAAATCATCACAGCCATCGCCGTTGGCGTCGCCCGACGCCAGACGGCCGCTGCCGTATTGAAGCTGCTGCGCGCCCGTGAGATCCCCTTCAGGGCTGACGGTCTGACCATCAATGAAGATCTGCGCCAACTCTCGGATGCCTTCCTCTTCGTCTTGCAAGAAGACATAGACGCGCCCCAGATCGCGGTAGGGATCGCCGTTGTCGGGGTTGATCTGAGCGCTGGCTTCTGCGCGATAGGCGGCCACGGCAAGGTCATCAAGGCCATCGCCGTTGAAGTCGCCGCTGGTGACCGACCACCCAAAGCGGTCGCCATTGTTGACCCCGCCGACCGAACGCCACAAGCGCAGCGGCCCGTTGGCCTCGGGATCAAAAGGCAGGTTGTCGTTCAAGCGCCCGTTCCAATCGGGCCGCAGCGGGTCTTCGGCGTCGTCCTGGTGGCAGCCGGTAAAGATCCGCACTTCACCCACTTCGCTGCGCCCTCGGTCTTCGGCGTAAACGCCCACGGCCACGTCCTGACAGCCGTCGTTGTTGAAGTCCCCGGCTGCCAACGAGCGCCCAAGGTTTTCAAAACGACGGCCCCCAACGATGGTCTGCGCAGGGGTCTGCGCCAACCCCCCCTCCTGGCCGCCCAGGTAGAGGAACGCCGCGCCGGATTGATAGCCGTTGAGAGAGGCGTGACGCATGCTGGTCATCACATCCCCCACACCGTCGCCGTTGACGTCTCCCACGCCAATCACGTCCACATCGTCGCTGTGGTTGCCGTAAGGGTTGGGTTCGTGGTTGGCCTCTCCCATGACATTGATGGGCACGCGCACCTCGGTGCCGGACAAGAACGCGTCACGGATCACCAGGATCTCAGCGCCAGCGGTGTCTCCAGCGTTGATTTTCACCTCCTGGTTGCCCTCACCCACTTCCAGGTTCACCCCAGCGGTGTTTGGAGGCAGGACTTCAAAGGTGAAGAGTCCAGAGCCGCCTTCCACGGACACAGAGAAAGACTCCCCAACCGGCAGAGAGAGGTGTTTGGCCGAGGCTTCCAGCGCGATGTTGTTGGAGATTTCGATGGTGGCCTGCAGCACCTGCCCGGTGCGGGTGTCGGTGACCTGCAGGAAGTCACGGCCGGGGTTGGGCCCGGAGCGATAACAACCGTCTTGCCCAACGGTGGAGTTGTTGTCATCGGCGCTGGGCAGGATCTCCCAGACAAAGGGAGAGTCGGGGGCGTACTGATCGCCGCTGCCGCCAGCGACTTCAAAGCAGACCTGACGGCTGGGGGGCACAATGGGCGATCCAGGCAGGAGCTGCGCGCGCTCCACGACCTCGATTTCGGCCTCCAGCGAGCGCTCGCAGACATCGTCGGTCACCACCACGCGGTCCATGACCCCTTCGGCCTGACCAGAGAGGTAGATGCCGGTGTTGGCGTTGACGCTGGAGTCGGGTTGGTTGCCGGGCGCAGCGCTCCAGGTGTACTGGCCACTGCCGCCGGTCGCCACAACAGCCACGGTGCGCAGGGGCAGCGCAAAGAGCCTGTCCTCGACAAGCGCAAAGCTCTCACAATCGACCTGCGGCACATCGGGCTCATCGATGTCGGGCTCGTCAATGTCCGGCTCATCCACATCCGGCTCATCAACATCCGGTTCATCGATGTCGGGCTCATCAACATCGGGCCCGTCATCGACGTCCGGCTCATCCGCATCCGGTTCATCGGCGTCCGGCTCATCAATGTCCGGATCGTCGTCCACGACGTCGGGTGTGTCGTTGTTGGCGGGGGGTGGATCTGTGACGGGTTCTTCGTTTGAGGAACACGCCGCAGCCGTCAGGGCGAGCGTCGCAAGAATGACGACGCGGAGCAGTTGCACGCGGGCCATGGTTTCTTTGTTCTCCGCGGAGGTGTGCGGGGCCCGCCAGCATCAGCGGCCTTGGACGGCCTTGGAGGGTCTTGGCCGGGCCCGGCCATGTCGTCAGACGCCCAGGGCGCCGACGTGACGGACATCGCGGCCAAGGATGGTGCCATCCAGGCCAGCGTTGGACATCAGCGTCCCCAACACATCTTCAGGACGCAGGGGATCGCCGCCGGGATCGGGGCGGCCGGTCTGCAGGTTGAGCTTCTCGGGCAACATGCCCTGGTCGGAGCTGGACCCGATGACGGTGCCGCCGGGGACACCGGCTCCCCACATCATGATGCTGCCCACGGGGTGGTGATCGCGACCGCCACGGGTGTTGATCAAGGGCGTGCGCGAGAACTCGCTGAACGCCACCACGGTGGTGTGATCGAGCCAGCTGTCACCGGGCAGGTAGGGGAACTCGGCCTGGTCCAGCGACGAGAGGATGTCGGCGATGATCTGGAAGCCGTCGGATTGACGGGCAGCCTGGTCGTCTTCCCAATCGTCAAAGTGGGTGTCG
>CAKZKQ010000030.1 GCA_937123825.1 uncultured Pseudomonadota bacterium | reverse complement strand
AGTGCTTTCCAGGGCGCCGCGCGCCGTGCGCATGGCCGTCTTGTGCTCCAGTTCGGCGGTGGTCCGGGCCGAGAACCAGCGTTTTTTGTCGGAGCGGGCCACTTCGCGACGGGCCAGACGCGAGGCCAGTCGGCCGTCCGATTCAAGACCCGAGTCCTCACCACTGGAGCCGCCTGAGCTGGTGCGCACCGAGACGGGACCTTCGGTGTTGGTGCAGCCGCCGTCGTCGATGAGCAGGCGGTAGTAGCGGGCCTGGTCAAGGTGGAGGCTGTACTCGTCCTGGAAGTAGTAGACCTGGGGTTCGGCGCTGTAGCTGGGGTCAAGGGTGAGCAGGACCTGCTGGATGGCGTCGGGGTCGGGGTTGTTGGTGGCGCGGACCAGTTGGACCTTGCTGGTGCCGGGGATGCCGCCCTGGAGGGTGAAGGCCACCTCAACCCGCGAGCGGATGGGGTCACCGTCGTAGTCGGGGTTGTCCAAGACGCTGAAGCCGGTCACGACCGTGGAACCGTTGTTGGTCAGGGTGTGGTTGGCGCTGGCCAGCGAGGCGTAGGACTGGCCGTTGAAGGTGGCCTGGCACTCGGCGGTGACCGAGGAGAGGTCCGCAGGCACGCAGGGGACCGAGTCGCAGTTGAGCCGGACCTGAGCGGCAAAGGTCCGCGTCTGGTCGGAGTCCAGCGTGGCGGCGGTCCACTGCAGGAAGTTGCCGTTGACGTTGGGGTCTGCGGGGGCGCCGGTGCCGGTGACCAGCTCCAGGCCGTCAGGCAGGGCCAGCGTGGCGGTCAGGCCGGTCATCGAGGGGCCGCCGGGGTTGCTGCAAGAGACGGTCAGCGTGGTGGTCTCGTTGCAGGTCAGGTCGGTGTCGGTGGTGTCGAGGGTGACCTCGGGCACAGGCTCCAGGACGGAGTTGAAGAAGGCCATCCAGTTGTCGTTGAAGTTGCCGTTCATGACGGCGATGGGCTCGCTGGAGCGCACCCCCAGGTAGGGCCGGTAGCCGTTGGCACTCATGGCCAGGTAGGTGGGCTTGTCGATGACCACGTCGTAGTACTCGTCGCGGTTGATGGTGAAGACGTGCTCAAAGAGCTGACCGCCGGTGTCCACGTCGTAGACAGTCACCTCGGTGGCGTCGGTGTCGGCGTAGACATAGAGGTGCGAGGCGAGGTACTCGACCGGTGAGGCATCGTTGGTTTGCTCGCCCTGGGGGTGGCGCATGCCGCCCATGCGTCCGGGAGGGCCGATGTAGGCCACAAACTCATCGCCGACGTTTTGCCCGGCACGGGAAGAGACGGCGCTGGCAAAGTCGGAGGTGCCAAAGCTGCCGGTCTCCATCCAGTTGCCCTCAAAGGCGGTGCACTTGTAGTAGGGCGGGTCCACGGTGAGCTTGTAGAGGTCTTTGTCGCGGAAGGCGGCGTCGTCGCGGCCCACAAAGTCCAGGTGGTCACCGGCGTCGAGCACGTCCTGGCTGATGAGTTCCCATTCGGCGTCCTCGGAGGTCGAGCCGTAGAGGCTGACGGTGGTGTTGTCGTCAAAGCAGACCAGGCGCAGCTCTTTTTCGCGCGCCAGACCGATTTCGTGGGGGATGGCAAAGAAGTAGAGGGAGCCCGCCGAGGTGCCGTTGGCGCTGGGGATGAAGCCAGCGCCGTCGCGGGCGCGGGCGCCGCCGTTGATTTGCCCCAGATGGCCGTACTGGACGGTGACGCCGCTGGAGGCCTGGACCCAGTAGGTCCGGCCCGAGCGCAGGATGTCGAGACCCAGGCCGTTTTCACGCACAATCAGGTCCTCACCAAGGTGAAGCGTGGTTTCGAGGACCAGCTCGGCGTTGTCGAGGTCGATCTCGGTCTTGCCGGTGGAGGTGCGCGGCGCGACGGTGACGTCCTTGATGGTCACGACAGTGTCGTCTTCATAGGCGTAGATGTTGATGTCGTTGTTGGCCCCGGAGGTGGGCGGCGCATAGACAAAGAAGTTGTTGCCGCGTGAAGTCTTGCCCTCGCTGGGGACCCAGTCGTGCTGCCAGTTGGAGTGGGTGGCCATCTGCACGACCACGGGGTGGTCCGAGCGGACCTTGAAGTAGTCGCCGTCGGCGGTGCCCCCCAGGTCGTCATTGACGTCTCCATCGGCCAATTTGACGATGTAGCTCTCGCCGCGCCCCAGCGAAACCCCCAACGCCGTGTCATCGTTGTCGCCGTCGGCGTCGTCGTCGATGATGTCCACGGTGGCGTCCAGCGGAGAGACGTTGGTGACGATGAGGATGCTGCGGCGCGAAGTGTGGGAGGCGTTGGCGGGGACGTAGATGTTAAAGCGCGTGGATCCGTCTCCCAGGGCGTGCACAGGGGCGGTGTGGATGGCGCCCAGGACGAGGAACATGACCAAAAGCAGCGCGCGGATGACCAGCAGACCTGGTTCAGCGCTGCGGGCGGTCTGAAGCGGCGGCGACTTGGGGGTGGCGGCGGGGCGTGTCATGGCTTTGGACTCCGTAGGGTGAGGGTGTGGCGTTCGACCGGGTCCAGGGTGTGGTCCCGGTGCGCATTGGGCTGACGGTTTAAGGTGTTCTGGGGGGTTTGGGGGCGTGTGGGCAGGGCCTACGCCACGCTGCGGATGACTTCGAGCGGTTCAACCGACTTGTATCCGGCAAACCGGCCCCAGTAGCCGGCCGTCATGCGAATCATTTCTTCAGTCAGATAGGGGCGCTTGGCGGTCTGCGTGCGGTAGCAGGCCAGCAGGCGGATTTTGCTGTCGAGCTGGTCGCCGACCTCGACAAAGCGAGAGGGGCAGAACTCGATGGTGGTCGAGGGGCTCTGGTAGCAGAAGACGTTGGGGATGCCGCGGGCGGCGACCATGGTGGAGCGGTGAACCGCGCGGTGGTCCTGGTGGCCGTCGTTGGCGCTGTGGGTGTAGATGACGTTGGGCTTGACGCGGCGGATGACCTCCTCGATGAGGCGGATGGTCTCGGCGCCGTCGGGGATCATGGTGTCGGTCAGGTCGCCCATGACCAACTCCGAGCCCAGCATGCGGGCGGCCAGGTGGGATTCCTGGGCGCGGACGTCCGCGTCGCCGCCCACGTGACCGCTGCACAGGGTCAGGATGATGACGTCGTCGCCGTTCTCGCGGTGTTTGACCAGGATGCCGCCGCAGCCGATTTCAACATCGTCAGGGTGGGCGCCGATGGCCAGGACCACGTTGTGCTCGGCGGCCTTGCGCTCGCGGCCTTTTTCCAGCAGCGAGTGCACCTTGGCGGTGAAGCTGTCCTTCTTGAGGGGTTTGACGATGAAGTCGTCGGCCTTGAGTTGAAGGGCGCCGATGGCAAACTCGATGCGCTCGTGGGCGGTCATCAGGAGCGTGGGCACCAGCGGGTGGTGGATTTTGCTGTGGCGCAGCACATCCAGGCCGTTCATCTCGGGCAGCTCCACATCGCTGATGACCAGGTCCCAGTCACGCGTGGCGGCCAGGCGAGCGCCTTCAAGGCCGTTGTCGGTGTGGGTGATGTCCAGACCGCCGGGCAGCTCCAGCCAGCGACGCAAGAGCTGAGCCTGGGGGAGGCTGTCTTCGACCAGGAGGATGCGCGGGACGTCAGTGGTGTTGGCGGTGGTCATCATGGCGAGCTCCTTGTGTGAGCGAGTGTCTGTGTTCTATGGCCCCTGCGACGGGGCAACCCGTTGTGGCTCCCCCTGTCCTAGAGCACAGCCCGTGCCAACTGTGAAAAAACCCACCCACACCGCAATCAGGGGCATCCCCCCACAAGCCATCTCACAATGAAACACCCACAAAACGAGACGGTGTTTTGTTTTGGAACAGGTGTTTCACCCTGAACCCCATCCTTTATATGACGCCTTAGAGGGCTACCGACCCCCGTCAACACGGGCTCGAAATTTTTCTTCAAAGTTGGCACTCGCTTTGCTCCAACACCTCGCCGTGATGTGAATCGACATCATCCACACCAAAGAGAACAGGAGCAGAACCATGAAGAACATCCTCATCACCGGCGCTGGCGGCCCTGCCGCTGTGGCTCTCATCAAAGCTCTCCAAGGTCCCGACCGTCGCCTGCACGCTGTCGACATGGACCCCAACGCCGTGGGCCTTTACATGGTCCCCCAGGAGCGCCGCGCCCTGGTTCCCGGCGGCCGCGACCGGCTCTTCATCGCTCGGCTCCAACAACTGTGCCTTCAATGGAACATCGACGTGCTCATCCCCACCGTGGACGTCGAACTGCTCCAGGTGGCCAAGACTCGCCAGAGCTTCATGAAGTTCGGCACCCGCGTCATGCTGACCTCCCAGCGCTCCCTGGAGCTGTGCCTGGACAAGTGGGCGCTGGCCAAACACTGCGCTGGGGTCGTTCGCCTGCCCCAGACCCAGCTCCTCGACGAGCGCTTTGACCCCGTCGCCGTCAGCTACCCCCTGATCGTCAAGCCTCGCCAGGGCAGCGGCTCTCGCGGCGTGGTCCTGTGCCACCGCCCCGAAGATATGGAGCGCTTCACCCGCGACGGCTCCTTGCTGGTCCAGGAGTTCCTGCCCGGCCAGGAATACTCGGTCGATGTCTGCATCTCTCGCAACGGCGAGCCCATCGCCGCCGTCCCCCGCGCCAGGCTCAAGGTCGACTCGGGCGTGGCCGTGGCCGGGCGCACCGTTCAAGACCCCGAACTCCAGCGCGAAGCCGTGCGCGCCGCCATGCACGTCGGCCTGACCGGCGTGGTCAACGTCCAACTGCGCCGCGACACAGAAGGCCGCCCTGCCCTGCTGGAGATCAACCCGCGCTTCCCCGGCACCATGTCCCTGACCATCGCCAGCGGCGTGGACATGCCCAACCTGGCCCTGATGGACCTCTTTGGCGGACACACCCACAGCGGCGGCCTGATGCCCTTCAAAGCCATCTGCATGGTGCGCCACTGGGCCGAGATCTACATGGCCCCCGAACACTTTCAGGTCCCCGAGCGCACCTTCTACCAGGACACCAACCGACGCCTGCACTGAGACTCCCTGAAGTCCAGACGAACCACCATAAAGCCTCAACCGGCGCTGCGCCCCACCCCCTCTTTTGCGCAGCGCCACACACAAAACACCCCAGGGAGACCCAGACCATGTTCAACTTCAAAGAAGATATGCACGTCCACTCCACCTTCTCTGACGGCGCCGGCACCCTGGAGGAGAACATCCGGGCCGCCGAGCGCCAGGGCCTTGAGCGCCTGTGCTGCGTGGACCACGTGCGACGCAAAACCCCCTGGGTCCCCGAGTTCGTCAAGGCCGTCCAGCAGGCTCGCCAAAACACCGGCATTGAGCTGCTCTGCGGCGTCGAGGCCAAGATCCTCAACGAAGACGGCGACCTGGACGCCCCCGATGATCTGACCGGCGTGGACTACATCTACGCCGCCGACCACCGCTTCCCCCTCTACGACAAATGCCGCTCGCCAAACCGCATCCGCCAGATGCTGGCCGACGGCGAAGTGACCGTCGAGCGCCTGATGCAGGCGCTGACCAACGCCACCTGCGGGGCCATGATCCGCCACGAGCGCGTGGTCGTCGCCCACCTCTTTAGCATCCTGCCCAAAGTCGGCCTGAGCGAAGCCCAGGTGCCCATGCACATGCTGGAGACGCTGGCCGAGACCGCCGCCCAGACCGGCAGCATCATCGATATCGATCAGCGCTGGTCCTGCCCCGGCCCTCGCTCGGTCGAGCCCTTTGTCCGCCGCGGCGTGCGCGTCTTGATGAGCACCGACAGCCACAAACCCGAGGACATCGGCCACTACAAACACAACATCGAGGTCGCCCGGACCCTGGGCCTCATCCCGGCGCTCGAACAAGTCGCCTGAACTCCCTGGGCAGCGGCCTGGCCGCATCCTTCCAAAACCCCCTGTGCGCTCCACGGCGAGTCTCCACCATGAAACC
This sequence comes from uncultured Pseudomonadota bacterium, assembly GCA_937123825.1. Classification (GTDB taxonomy): domain Bacteria; phylum Myxococcota_A; class Bradymonadia; order Bradymonadales; genus CAKZKQ01. Next base: position 29,227 of record CAKZKQ010000030.1, on the reverse strand, counting down.
TTTGCTCAAAAGACGCGCCCTTGGGTGGGCGCTGATGACCACCGCCGCTGCCTGGTCATTTGGGGTCGCCGCGCCTTGCGCCCTGGCCCAGGAGCCCGACCTGCGCGAGCAAGCCGCCCAGGCCTTCATCAACCAGGACCACGACGCCGCCTACGTGCTGTTGACCCAGGCCATCGAGGAAGAGGTGGCCAGCGCCCAGGAGTACCTCTACAAAGGCCTCATTGAGCGCCAACGCGGCCAACTGGATCAGGCCAGGCGCAGCTTCAACGCTGGGCTGAAGCAAGATCCCGCCTCCATCTCGCTCTTGATGGAGCTTGCCGTCACCTGCTCGTGGGATGGAAAGCTCAAAGAGGCTGTGGCGCTCTACGACAAGGTCATGGCGCTGACATCGCCGCCCGAAGACACCGCCGCCAGGCTTGGCAAAGCGCGCGTGGTGGGCTGGATGGGCGAGCATCAGCAGGCCATCGCGATCTACCGGGGGATTTTGGAGGCGCAGCCCGCGCACGTCGAGGCCATGTCGGGGCTGGCGACCATCCACCGCGCCTTGATGCAGGACACCCAGGCCAGCGCCCTCTACCAGCAGGTCTTGACCATCACCCCAGACCACCCAGAGGCCCTCGAAGGCATGGCGCTCATCGAGGCCCGCACCCCCTTTGCCTGGTCCAGCGCCGTCTCTGCGGTCAGCTCGCCCGATCAAACCAACGTCCAGAGCCAGACCCACATCAACTGGCAGCTCAACCCCACCTGGAGCTTTCACGCCGGCCACGCCATGCTCAGCGCCGCTGGCAACTGGATCGGCGTCGATGACGCGCGCCAGCACACCCTCTCGGTCGGTGCCACCTTTCGCCCCTCGGAGTCCTGGACCACGGGGGCCACATACAGCGCGGTCCTCTCGGAACAAGGCCTTGGCCATCGCCTGGGCCTGGACGCCAGCTACCGGCTGACCGCGTCGGTGGCGCTGATGGCAGGGCTTCGCCCCGAGATTGATCCACAAGAGCAGGTCGGCGTCCTGGTGCGCGGCGGGTTTTCGGTGCAGTGGGCCTCCTGGTGGGGATCCTGGCTCCAGGCCTTCGCCAGCCAGTCCCCCCTTGACCAACGCTCGGTGATGCTGGTGGCCGCCAACCGCTTTGAACTCACCCAGAACGCCTGGCTGGGCATGACCGCGGGCATGGGCCAGGACGACACTGGCGCGGTCATGACCGCAGGGGCCGAGCTTGGCATCCCGCTGACCGACCACCTCAACCTCACCCTGGGCTACGAGCATTTGCGCCGCGTCCTGCCCACCCACACCGCGCGTCTTGGGCTCCAAGGGCGCTTCTGAGCCCCCTCCCACATACCTCCTGTCACCAAACACCACCCCCCAGCTTCAATTCCCCCCACACCCACCGTTCGCCGGACGCCTCAACACATGAAGGGCCAGCACCGCTGCGCGCGGCGCCCTGGATCTGATACCATGTCCCGGATGGCGTTGAGGTGAGCGCTCGCAGGTGGGGTCATGTTAAACCGCCGTGGTTTCCTTCAAAACCTTCTTTGGGTGCCTTTGCTTTGGAATTGCAGCGCCTTGCCGCACCCGCGCTCGCGTTTCTGGCTGGACCGCGCCATGGGTTGGTCTGCGCAACGCACCATAGACTTCGCCGGGCGACTCTGGCGCGTGCGCCACAGCCTCCAGGAACCCATCGGCGCCGGGCCCAACTTGTGGTCGAGCGCCCCAGCGAATGTCTTTGTGGATGAACACGGGGCGTTGCACATGCGCCTGGCCCCCGACCAGAACGGACGGTGGCTCTGTGTGGAGGTCGCCACGCCGCTGCCCGACCGATACCACCGCATGACCATTGACTGTGAGGGGGACTTGAACGGCCTTGACCCCAACGTCATCGCGGCGGCCTTCTTCTACCGCAATGACACCAGCGAGTTGGACATCGAGTTTGCAAGGTGGGGACAACCCAACGACGCCACCAACGCGCAGTACGTTGTGGCGCCGCCGTCTTCAACACGGTTGGAGCGCTTTGCGTTGCCAGGCGGGCGCGCCCAAACCCAGCACACCATCGCCTGGGGCGCCGATGGCATCGACTTTGAAAGCCGTGACCAGGACCAGAACCTGATCCACGCCTGGCGCTACGACGGCCCGCAGCGCCCAAAACCCGACCAGCACTGGCTTCACCTCAACCTCTGGCTACACCGGGGCCTTGCCCCTACAAACCGTCAGGTGGCCGACTGGGTCGTCAAAGACGTGCGCCTCTTTTGATCGCGCCGGCGCCAGAACCACAGCAGCCCCAGCAAACCCAGGACCGTCATCACACCCCAGACCACGTTGAGCACCAACAAACGGCTCTCCTGCTCGCTGACCGGCACCGCCGGGGGCGCGCCACTCTGCTGCGTGTCGGCGGCGACGGGCTCGGGCGAGGGCGCCAGAATGTCGGTTTCGGCCAACGGCAACGGGCGCGCCCCAAACATGACCCAGCCTCGGGCCTGGGTCCAAACGGCGCGCTCAAAAGACAGCGCCTCGTAGGGCAAGACCGGCCAAGACGCTTTGGGGGCCGAGGGCGACGCTGTGGCGAGCTGCACGGTCAGGAGCTTTGGGCCGCTCAGGTGCACCGCAGGGGCGTGCTCGGCGGTCACCAACGGCAGCGCCGCGCTGCCCGTCGGCTCCGACCAGTGCAAGCGCCCCTCCACCAAAACCGACTCCAGCGCCTCCATCGACCCCATCACCAATTCCACCGCCTCGCCCTGCCCTTCGAAGAACCCCCAGCGGTGTTCGGGGTGGCGCTGGGCAAAGGGAAAGAGGATGGCCGCCAACGCGCGGATCGCTTCGGGCCCAGCGTCTTTGTTCCAGATGATCGCCGGGGGCGCGGTGGCTTGTTGGAAGAAGTGGGCCAAACCCTCAAAGCGCTCAATGCTGCGCGGCACTGTCAGCTTGCTGGCCGAGCCCAACGCCAACCAGGCGCTCTCGGGGTCAAAAGCGGCGCAAGGCACCTCTTCGTCACGCTCCAGGTTGACGCTGACCCGAAACGCCCAGCGCGGCGCGGCCCAAAAGTCTCGCGGCACACGGATCTTGAGGCCGGAAGTGGGCCCTTCCAGGTCGTCGAGGCCGTAGGTGGCCACGGGGCTGTCGTTGATGCTCACCGAAATCCGGCTGTGCTTGGACAACCCAGACGCGGCGCGGACGCGCAAGTCCAACACAGGCCAGGGCGCCACGCTGACCAGCGCAGGACGCTCCCAGACAAACTCCAACACGTGCCGCCCCAACCCCTTGGCCACCCAGCCACCGGTCTGCGGGGTCTGACGCGCCATGGTCCACACCACGGCGGCGTCCTGCGCGTCGCCCTCTTGACCCTCCACATTTGGCAGCGCCCCCAACAAACAAGGCGACTGCTGGCAGGTTTGCCTCAATTGCTCCTGACCCAGCGCCGCCACCGCGCCAGCCAGCGCGTGCACATCGCGACCAATCACCCACAGAGTCTGCCCGCTGGGCTCCAGCGCCGCAGTGGCCTCCGAGCGCGTCAAGACCTCCACCGCATCAGACAAAGACGCGGGCGCCTCGGACACCGTGGTCAGGGCCAGCCGAGCGCCGCGGCCATCAAGCGAGGGCTCCAAAGTCGTCTCCAAGCCCCACCGGCGCAGCAAATGCTCCGCCTCCACCAGCGCCAGCCCCATCTGAGGCGACCAGTCCGCCGCAAGGTCCACGTGCACCACAGGGGCCTGCTGCCACAGCGCCGGAAAATCCCCCACGGCGACCTTCGGAGCGTCCTTGGCAAGGCTCCGGGCGGCTTTCCAATGCACCGCGGAGTTGGGAAAGAGGTTGACCCAGGCGCCGTCGTGGAACTCCTCAAGACAAGGGTCATCGTCGCCCACACTCAACCGCACCCGCACCGTCAACTGGTGAAACCCACCGGGCAAATCCGCGTCCAGGGCAATGGTGGACACGTTGGCACTCGGGGCCGAAGCCTTGAGGCCTTTGCGACCCTTCTTGCGGCCTTTCTTTGCCCGCTTGCCGCCAGCGCCCGCGAGCCACTGGCTGTGGATGGGTTGTTGGTTGAGTTCCACGCTCAGCGACGAGCGCTCCACCTGCACCATTTGCGAAGGCAGCCACACCAACTCCAGCTCAGGCGCCGAGCGGCGCAGCGCTTTGGGCGGCAACTTCACCGTGAAGGTGGCGCTGGCCTCCAGACCCTTGAGCGACACCATCTGACGCATCAAAGGCGCGCTGACTTTGACGCTCTTGGACGCCTTGGCGCCGCGTGCGCGCCCAGGTTTGGCGTGCGCGGGCGATGCCATCACACACACCGCCACCATCCACACACCACAGACCACGCTGATCAAAGTCATCAGGCCAGACGCCTGCCGGAAAGACTGGGTGATTTTGCTCATCATCGGCTCCCTTGCATGAAAAACCCTGTTCTCAAAGCGCGGGCGTGGGACACCTGCGCTTGCCCCATGCCAAAGAGCACGATCCATGCCGTGATTTTTCTTCTTCCACCGCGGCGATCTCGGCACAGGTTCTGCAAGACACCTCTCCGAATGACCCCTGCCCACGGAGGCACCATGGACACCAAGCCCGTCAATGAAAAAACCGCTCGCCTGCAAGCCACGCTCAAGGCCCTCAAAAGCCAAACGCTGTGGCTGCGCCGAGCGGCCTGGTGGCTGGCCGTCATGGAGTGCAGCGCCGTTGTGGCCTTTGTCATCTGGAAAGACCAACTGCGATTTTTTGTGGAGTGAAGCAGGCCGTGAATCAGCCCCCGATACTGCGCATTGTCCCCAGGGACACTGAAGAAGAGCCCCACCAGGCGCCCGATCCCGGCCACAGCGACGCTTTGGCCATCCAGACGGGTTTCCTGGTCCTGCTGCGCGAGCACACGTTGCTGGTCGATGACCCGCAACTGCTGGCCGCGTTGTGGCCCTGGGCTCTGCCGCCCGACCCCCACGAGATGCGCGCGCACATCGAGGTCATGGTCGAAGAGCGCCTCATCCGGCGCGTCTACATCGGCCCACAACCTCACCTGGCCCTGGTGCACGAGCGCCCGCTGCCCCCGCGCATCATCCTCAACCCCACCCAAACCCCCGCGCCGCCCCAGGACCCCCAAACCGCCCCCACCGCGGCCCACGAGGATCGTTCCAATACGGAACAAGCGACAGTCTCAAAACAAAACACTGTCTCAAATCCGCAAACTGCCGCCGACGAAGACCTCGAAGCCTTCAAACTGGACGTCGCGGTCGATGCGGAGCACGAAAAAGCGCTCCTGCTCAAGGTCATCGTGACGCTGGAAGTCATCGCGGCCTTCGTCATGCTGCGCGAGCTGCTGCTGTGGTACTTCCACCTCTGAGCCAGACCCCACCCCCATTCATTTGCACAACAATTCGGTCTATCCTGTGCGCCTGACTCTGAACTCGGGGCCACCTCTCCTTCCCAAAGCGCCCTGACCCCACGCACAGGAGCAGCCCCATGGAGATGTCCGCCGACTACATGCGCCAGACCGCCGAGCACATGGCCACCAAAGGCTACGCCCTGGAGGTCCAACACGACGAAAAAGAACGCGACGGCCAGCGCATCTTCGTCCGCGACCGCTACGCCCTGACACGCAATGACAACGAGCACTTCATCCTCGAATGCATCACCTACCCCGACGGCCAGGAGAAGTACTTCATCGAGGTCAAGCGCTACCACTCCATCTACACCTTCAGTTTCCCGCTCGACTCCTGGAAGCACCGCCCCGACCGCGTCGAATTCAAATACTACGCCCTACCCGAGACCGGCCTGGGCCTGTCCTTCATCCTCACCTTTCCCAAAGAAGACGACTGAACGCTCGCTCGAGAGGCGACAGTTGATTTGGGACAGGTGGCTTTGCTGGGAGAACGTAATTGATCCCGCAGGTGCCGTTGTTGTTGGGGTGACGCTTGATTTGGGACGGGCGGCTTTGTTGGGTGAGCGTGCTTGAATCAAGCAGGAGGCTTCGCAGAAATGAACGTAATTTTTCCCGCAGGTGACGTTGTTGCGAGGCTGGCGCTTGATTTGGGACAGGTGGCTTTGTTGGGTGAGCGTGCTTGAATCAAGCAGTGGGCTTTGTTGGGTGACCCAGGCAGTTCGGGTCAGGCGATTGTAGCGCTCACTAAGGGGTCAACGGCCTGGGGCGCAAGGCCCCAGGACCGGAGGGTCGCTGTCGCGACCCCAAGCCCCTTGTTCGCTTGTCGACTTTGTTGGGGAATGCAGTCGATTCAAGGAGGTGGCTTTGTTGGGAGAACGCGCTCGATTCACACAGGCGGCTTTGTTGAACGGGTGGCGGTCGATTCCAGCAGGCAGCTTCGCAAAATGGAACGTAATTTTTCCCGCAGGTGACGTTGTTGAATCACCGAGACTGAACCACCAAAGGCCCCACGCAAAACCCAACCAATTCAAAAGAAAAGAGAGAAGAAGCCACGGGTTTGGGGCGAGCAATGATGAGGCTCAGGGGCCTCAGGACGAGCGCAGCCATAGCAGCGCTATTGCAAGCGAGTTCTGTGGCTCCTGAGTCCATCAGGGACGCCCCAAACTATTTGATGCTCATGGTGATGGTATAGTCAGCTTTGTTGGCTTTGTCGTCGTCGGTCAAACCCACGTGGACGTAGTAAATGCCCGGGGTGGTCTGCACGCTCAGCGCGCGCTTGCCTTCGCCTTTGGAGACCTCGGCGACCACGTCGCCTTTGGCGTTGGTGACTTGGAGGGTCAGAGCCGAGCCCAAAGGCTTGAAGTCCACAGACACGTTGAGCGTCCCCGCGCTGTCCACCTCCAGAAAGCGCCAATCATGCACGTCCCCCTCGCCCGAGAGCGAGTCTTTCTGGGCTTTATCCAGGTTGGCGCGCTTGGCTTGCAGGCGCGTCCCGTCACGATCGCGCCTTGGCCGCGCAAAGGCGGCGGCGGCGCTGAGTTCAACGGCGACAAAGGCAACTAAGAAGGCCAGCGTCAATAAGCGGTCATGGCGAGTGCGCGTCATGGTGTGCTCCAACAATATCAAATCCGGTCCAGTGGTCAGCGCCAGGCCATGTGCCCAGGGCTGCTCAAGATTGACGCGGCGGCGCAGTCTGCAGGTAATAATCCCTGGCGCGGCGGCCAATGTAGCGCGTCAGCTTGCGGTTGCTGGTGTAGCTGAAGACCACGCCGACGCCCAGCGGAATGGCCTTCATGATGCCCCGACGGGTCAGGCGCAGGCCCAGCTTCTTGAAGAGGTCAATGAGCCACTTGCGGGCGCGGGTCTTGAGCAGGCGCCGTGCGGCCTCCTGGATGCTCTTGACCGTAAAGCGCTCAAACGACAGCAGCCCCGCCTGCGTGGCCACGCCCAGGCCCGCCACGGCGTAACACAGGCGCTGCTCCTCCTCATCAGAGATGTCGCGCCCAAAGAGGTGCCCCAGCGCCATGGTCATTTCGATCTGGTACTTCATGGTGACCGCCAGATCCGCCGCCGCCGCCCCAATGAGCGACACCACAGTGCTCAAACCAGGCACCGCGCCGGCCAACGCCGTCAAAGAACCCACGCGTCCGCACGTGCGGGCGTAGCGCTCGATGATGGCGTCGGCGATCTTGACCTGCATGTCGTCTTTGTTGAGCCCTTCCTTGCCGTGCTTGCGCTCCATCTTCTCGGTACACTCATCGACAACCTTGCGGATGTCTTGAGGACCAGCGACGAGCATCTCCACAGCGCGAAGCAGGGCGGGCTTGTCTTTGTCTGCGTCGGTGTTGCCAAGAAACATCGTGTGGCTCCTGCATTAAACCCCGGAACTCTCCTTTTAGAACGTGTCACGGGGTGGGTGGATTCAAATTTTCTGTCTCCAAGGGGCATTGATCAAGTGTCCAGGGCAATTTTGCTGGACTCGAACGGCTTGCGAGCACACGCGCAGCCGTGTTACCGACCTTGCAAGATCCCAGGGCGCGCACCATCGCGCGCCGCAAAAGAGCAGGAAGAGGCCGATGAAGAGAATCTGTGTGGTTGGTGGCGGCCTGGCAGGCGTCGAAGCGCTGCGACATTTCCAAGACGCGCTGGTGCGACGCCCCAACGTCCACGTGACGTTCATCAGCCCCCACGAGCACTTCGTCTACAAGCCCATGTTGCCCGACGTGGCCGCTGGCAACCTCTCGGCCCGCTCGGCGATGCTGCGCCTTGGCGCGCTCGTCGACGATGACGCCAAGTTCACCATCCTCAAAGACCGCGCCGAAGGCCTCGACGCCAGCAAAGGCCAGGTCTTTGTTCAGAACCACGACCCCGTGGACTTTGATGAACTCATCCTGGCCACCGGCACCCCGCTCGACATGGGCCCGTTTGCGCAAAACGACACCACAGACGGCTTCCTGGCCTGGACCCAGGCCGAACACATCAGCCGACGCGTCCTGGAAGCCTTCAGCGCCCCAGGCGGCGACCCCGAAGCCCACAAACGCCAACTGACCTTCGTGGTCGCAGGCGCAGGCCCCGCCGGGGTCGAGTTGGCCGCCGAGCTCAACGCCAGCGTCCGGCGCGCCTTGCTGCCGCGCGCCTCCGAAGCGATCCGCAAGCGCTTCCGCGTCATCCTGGTCGACCGCCGCGACGCGGTCCTGCCGTCCTGGTCCCACGAGACCAGCAGCCACGCCCGCGCCTGCCTGGAAATGGCCGACATCGAAGTGCGCCTTAACGACGGCGTCGCAGGCTTCGACGGCCAGGACGTCATCCTCGACAGCGGCGCCCGCATCGCCTCCAAACACCTGCTGTGGGCCGCCGGCCGCCAAGCCCCCCAATGGCTCCAGCAAAGCGGCCTGCCCCTCTCAGACGACGGCCGTCTCCTGGTCAACGACACACTCGAGGTCCCCGACACCGAAGGCGTCTTCGCCGTCGGCGACCTGGCCACTCGCCAAACCGGCCCCGCGTGGCCCCGGCTGGCCTCCACCGCCGCCCGACAAGGCGACATCGCCGCCGACAACGCCCTGCTCGACATGGTCGGCGCCTCCCTCCAACCCTTCGAACACACACCCCTGGGCCACATGGTCCGCCTCGGCCACCAACAAGCCCTCATCGAACTGCCCCAACAACGCCTCCTGACCGGCACCGCCGCCTGGGCCCTTGTCAACCTCATCCACATGAGCCAAGCCCCCACCCTCACCAAAAAGCTCGCCATCTGCGCCGACTGGCTCGAAAACGCCATCCAAGGCCAAGAATGGACCCGAGCGTGGATCGAGTGACGCCCCGTCACTCGATCGGTTCGCTTGCTGGCGCTGCGCTTTCGGTGCGGTCGCTTCGCTCCCTGGTGGTTCGGTCGCTCGCTTTGCTCGCTTCCTTTTGGTTCGTTCGCTGCGCTCACTTATGGCGATTGCGATGTGTGGATCGTGCTTCGCTTCGCCGGTCGGTGTCGTCATCTCGTCGAAAGTGCTTTCACTTTTGGAGGTCGGATGAGCGGTGGTGGAGGGTTGTGGGGCTTTCCAAGGGGTTTTGTGGTCGGTGGTGGGGGATTGGAGGGTTTTCCAATGGGGGTAGCGGCTCTTTTGGGAGATTGTGACGGGTAGTGGAGGCTTGGGGGTTTGGGGGCGAAGGTGGGCGGCGATAGCTCGCCTGCCTGAGCGGCCTCTCGAATTTAAGGGCCAACATCGTTGAGGGCGTGTGGAGGCGAAATTTAAGGGCCAACATCGTTGAGGACGTGTGGGGGCGAAGGCAGGCGGCGTCAGCTCGCCTTGCCAAGTGGCCTTGCGAGTTTGGAGACCCACCTCAATCGTGGCTCGATTGGGGGCGAATGCAGGCTGCGGTAGCCCGCTGGCATTCAGTGGTGGTCATCTCCGCAGTTCCTCAAAAACGGCCAGCAGGGCAGGCGAGCGATTGCCGCCTGTCCTGCCCCAAAAAAGACCAGCAGAACAGGCGAGCTTCGCCGTCTACCCTGCCTCCCAAATCAAGCGGGTCTGCGCGTTTGAGGGGGGATATCAGGAATCCTGTCCGCGATTCAAGCCAGGCATACACGTCTGGGCAGAGCAACCAAAACCAGCCCTACGGCCCCTTGGAAAGCTCCCCAAACTGCCACCGCCGACCACAAACCCCTTGGAAAGCCCCACAACCCTCCACCAGCCTCACGACCCGACCACCAAAAATGAACCACTTTCGGCGACATGCCCAACTCGTACCGGCGAAGCCAATAACCCACCCATCACAAATGCTACAAGGGAGCGAAAGCGACCGAACCACAAGGAAGCAAGCGAAGCGCCGCGACCGAACCAAAAGCCCCCAAGAGGGGGCGAACCAAAAGGGCAGCCAAGCGAAGCGCGGCAACCGAACCGGTTGGGAGCGCCTCAGCGCTCACAACCACTGGTGTATCGGCCGTCGCAGCGGGAGCAGTCGCGGGGGTTGAGTTCGTAGTTGACCCAGCGGCCGTTGCGGCAGACCTGGGACATGGAGACTTCGAGGCCGCCGTTGCAGGCGCAGCGCCAGTGGTTGTTGGCGAAGCCCTGGCAGCTTTCGCCGTTGGAGCTCAGCGGGAGGCTGCGGTCGGTGCAGACGTTGTTGCCTCCGGGTTGAGGCTCGGGTTCGGGCAGGTCGGGGACGCAGACGTTGGCCGTGGAGCGAGAGGCGTTTGAGGAGCCGACGTGGCGCGACATGCTGGCACGCTCGAGGTTGGGGGTGTCGGCGCACTGACCGTTGGAGGTGACGGCCTTGGAGACGCATTGGCCGACGTTGTCGGTGCCGCCGATCTCGCCGCCGTCGATGCAGAAGGTGCTGGGGAAGCCGCTGCGGTCGGGGCAGAAGCCTTCGCAGGTCAGGCTGCAGAAGCCGACGCCGTCGCTGGGGTCGTGGCCTTTGAAGCAGCGGGCAGACTGGCCGTTGTTGGAGAAGTTGCAGTCGCTGTCGCTCTCACAGGCGCTGCCGACGAAGGCGTCGGGCGCGGGCTCCGGTTCCGGTTCGGGCTCCGGTTCGGGCTCAGGCTCAGGCTCCGGTTCAGGTTCCGGCTCCGGTTCGGGCTCGGGTTCCATCTGTGCGGGGGCACAGACGTCGGCCGTGGAGCGAGAGGCGCTTGAGGAGCCGATGTGGCGCGGCATGTTGGTGCGCACGAGGTTGGGGGTGCGGGAGCACAGGCCATTGGCGGAGACCGCTCTGGAGAGGCATTGGCCGACACCGTTGGTGCCGCCGATGTCGCCGCCGTGGACACAGAAGGTGCTGGGGAAGCCGCCGCGGTCGGGGCAGAAGCCTTCGCAGGTCAGGCTGCAGAAGCCGACGCCGTCGCCGGGGTTGTGGCCTTTGAAGCAGCGGCCTGACTGGCCGTCGTTGGAGAAGTCGCAGTCGTCGTCGCTCTCACAGGCGCTGCCGACAAAGGCGTCGCTGATGGAGGCGTCGGGGGCGATGACGTTGCCGCTGGCCAGGTCGCGGAAGAAGCGGGTTTGGCGGCTGGCGGCGGCGTTGGTCAACTCGACGTGGATGTGATCTCTGTGGGGGCTGCTGCCGGTGTAGCAGCGGGCCTGGGGGGAGCGGTTGGCGGTCCAGATGGTGCGGTCCCAGATGATCATCTGCACGCCGATGTACTCGGCGTTTTCGACCAGCCAGTTGGCGATGACGTCGCCCCGTTCGTTGATGGCGTTGCCGCGGCTGGTGGGGATGAAGATGTCCACCGCGCGGCCCACGGAGTGCAGCGAGAGGCTGCGGCCGCCTCGGACGCTGCGGCAGTTGTACATCTGGATCCCACGGCCGGAGACGCCCAGGTTCATCAAGCTGCCAAAGTTGCTGCGGATGTAGTCTCCCAGGTCTTGCGCGCCGCGGGTGGCTCCCCCCGAGCAGCGCCGACCGGCGCTCTGGTAGGAGACGTTCTGAGAGCGGCTGATGCGCGCGGTCTCCTCGGGCATGATCCACCGGCCCGAGCAGCTGACGGCCTTGGCCTCTTCGCCTTCGGGCGGCTCGTCTTCCGTAAAGGTGTCCGGATCAAAGTAATCGTGGTCGTGATCGTGACCGTGGTGCGAATCGATGTCTTCAACAGTGCCCTGGTCAGCCACACAAGCGGCAAAACCCAGCGTCAACGCAACCATCAAAGCAAGCAACAGGGTTCGATTCATTGGTTTGGACTCTTGGGGGGGTGGGGAGTGCATCCAATCCTCAGGTTCATTGGCAATCTAAACCCTCATCGGCATGAACGCAAAGCACAAAAAATCCTTTTAAGGCCGTCCACCACGGTGTGGCCTCAATGCCACAACCTCAGGGCCCGCCTTGACGGACTTGGGTCAAAAGTCCCCATCCATAATTTTTTTCATCGCCGCCAATTCATGAACACTGTTCAAAAGAGGCCTATTGTCCCCACCCTTGATTCGATATTGGAGTCAGCGACACAATCCGGCACAAATAACCCTTTAAACCAAGAAAACACACAACGGCGAGCCGATCCTTCGTGCCGGCGCAGACGGGGCAGGATCGGTCGGCCGCGGGCCTTTTGGGCGCCAAACCACAGCGCCCGATCAGGTCCACGGACAAGACACTTCGCAGCCGGGCCGCGATGATCTCACCACAAGTCTTTGTCCATGCACGCTGGCAACACACGCGCTGGCCATCGATCCAAAAGGCTCGAAGGACGTTGCAGGGCGCTGCTCAGAGGCGGATCGGGCCGCCGCCGTGTCAATTGTGTCGACTTTACGGGTCGATTTGTAATTCTTATCTGATATCGAGTCAGATGCCTTCAACCACTCGGCCACGGCTGCTTTAGAGGCAGCCGGTGGGATTCGAACCCACGAAGAGTTGGACAACGCCGATGCGCGGGATGGACCGGGCCGACAAGGACCTGGGCCACCGCTGACTGCTTGCCTGCCCACCCACTCCAGCAAAGCCCAGGCCAAACCCCTCACCCCGATGAACACGGGCTCGCCTTGGCCAAGCACGCGAAAGCTTTCTAAATCGTAGACCGAGCCCAATGCGCCCACAAAACCCCGGGCAGAACAAAGTGTTTCTGCCTGGGCCCTTGCGCCCCACCGCGCGCTGTCCTATTGCGAAGGGACCACTTTTGTACTGGGCGCCAGCGCCCCCAATCCCCGCATCACCGTTCAACACCAGGGTTTCCATCATGCTCACCCCCCCACCCAAGGTCGACCTGACCGGCAAAGTCAGCCTTGTCACAGGCGCAAACACTGGCATCGGCCGCGTCACCGCGATGGAGCTGGCCCGCGCCGGAGCGCGCGTCCTGGTCGCCTGCCGCTCGCAGCAGCGCGCCCAGGAGGCCATCGACGACATCAAGGCCCAGACCGGCCACCAGGATCTGGTCTTCATCCCCCTTGACCTGGGCTCGTTGGACGCGGTGCGCCAATCGGCAGACGCCATCCTGGCCCGCGACGAACCCCTGGACCTGCTCATCAACAACGCCGGGCTGGCCGGACAGCAGGGCATGACCAAGGACGGCTTCGAGATCCACTTTGGCGTCAATCACCTGGGACACTTTCTGCTGACGCTGATGCTCCTTGACCGTCTCAAAGACAGCGACCATGGGCGGATCGTCAACGTCGCCAGCCGCGCCCACTACCGCGCCAAAGGCATCGACTACCAGGCCGTGCGCAAACCCACGCGCACACGCGTGGGCATGAAAGAGTACGAGGTCTCCAAGCTGGCCAACGTCCTCTTCACCGCCGAGCTGGCGCGGCGCCTGACCGACACCCGCATCACCACCTACAGCCTCCACCCCGGCGTGGTCGCCTCCGACATCTGGCGCCGCGTCCCCTGGCCCTTTGAAAAACTCATCAAGCGCTTCATGATCACCAACGAAGAGGGCGCCCTGACCACGCTCCACTGCGCCATGAGCCCCCAGGCCGGCAAAGAGACCGGGCTCTACTACGACGAGTGCAAGACCAAAGAGCCCAGCGCCGTCTCCAAAGACCCCAACGCCGCCGCCGAACTCTGGCAGCGCAGCCTCCAATGGACCGGCTTCGACCAAGACCCCCTGCCCGCTGCTTGATCCACCACCTGGTCCCCAAAACGCAAAAAGCCACCGGCCGCGCAGCCCCCCTCAAGGGACCCGCACGACCAGTGGCTTTCTAAACACGAGAACGGAAGGATTCGAACCTCCATTTCTGGCTTCGGAGACCAGCGCTCTCTCCTTTGAGCTACGCTCTCTTGAGTCTACCTGGCAGGATTCGAACCTGCGACCTCGAGTCCCCCAGACTCGCGCGCTAACCAGACTGCGCCACAGGTAGAGATTCGGACAGGCGTGGCTTATTGATCTTTTGAAGGCGACTGTTTCAACCGCCCTCTGACGACTAAACCTGTTGACGAAGGCCCCCGCGACCCTGACCTCTCGTTTCAGGCACCCGCCGTTGTCCGACGCTCTCCCCCCATCGCAGCCTTCGTGCCAACCCCAACGACGCCCTCCACCACAAAACGCACCAAACCCCACCAGCACGGCCTCCAAACGTCATCAAAGCGCCCAAAAACACACTCCAGCCACGCCAAACGGGCAATACCAACGGATAAATCGGATAAAAAAAGCTAAAAAGGGGCGCGCGAACCATCCATTCGCGCGCCCCTACGATGCTGTGGCGCTCAGAGCGCAGCCCCGCTCACTGGAGGCGGCGCCAGTCGGAGCGAGGGATCTGACCGGATTTGGGCGGGGAGACGTTGCCCAGAATGTAGAGGGCGCGGCGGTTGCGGGGCTCATCGACGTTGTCGGCGGTGGCCACCGCCAGGACGTCTTCGCCAAAGCCCTGATAGTAGATGGGCACCTTGAGGCCCTTTTGGCGGAAGTAGGCCGCGATGGCGCGCGCGCGGTTGTAGGAGAGGTTGATGTTGGCGTCGCGCGCCCCCACGGTGTCGGTGTAACCCACGACGTAGAGGTTGATCTCCAGATCCTTGCCGTACTTCTCGATCTCGGCCGTGATCAGCTTCAGGGTCTTGTCCAGCTTGACCGCCTCGCTGGGCTGGAAGGTGGCCTTGCCCGAATCAAAGGTGACCTCCTCGTGGGGGATGCTCACCGAGAAGGGGATCAACTCCAGCCCCGTCCAGAACCCCGCCGCGTCGTGCACCTTGACGTTGATCCGGCGCACCGTCTGGCCCTCCTTCGGAGTCCAGGTCAGCGCCACAGACTCACCCGGCCTGGCGCCCGAGATGTCAATCTGGCGCTCGTCGATCACGCCCTCGTCGCCCGACACCACCAGATCGGCGTGCGTCACCGGCCCATCGACGGTGATCGCCACATGACCCTGACCCACGTCGCTGTCTTCTTTGTTGACCTGCACCGTGACGCGCTTGGCCACGATGGCATCAAACTCAAAGCTGACCTCGCTGCTGCCAGCGGCCGTGGTCATCTTCAAGGTCGCCGTGTAGTCAAACTTGCCCGGCGGCTGCTTGAAGGCGATCTCGACCTCTTTGTTGGCCTTGAGGTTCTTGCGCACAAACTTCTGCACCTGACCATCGGAGCGCTTGAGCACCAGCTCCACCTTCTTCAGATCCTCACCGGGCTGCAAGACCACAAGCGGCTTGTCCCCCACCGAGACCCGGTTTTGCAGGCGGTAGCCCATGCGCTGCGCCCAGGACGTGCTGCTGGCCACAAAAAACACCGCCACAACCACCAACAAGAGCGCCAGCGCGCCCCCCAATCCCCTTTTTGAACCCATCACACACCCTCTCCCTTCAAAGCCTTTTGCCTGCCGTCAGCGATCCTTCACTGCCCAACCACATACACCCATCAACACCCGACATCCATCCCATGGACGACAAAGCACACCTCATCCAACCAAAATTCTTCCACAAGGCCTCCAGGCAGCACACTGCCACCACCACTTGCCCAATCATATTACTGTCCCCAACCCCCCATTATTCAAGAAGACATCGCCCCACCGCCCGGCCCACACCTCCGCTGACCCATCCCACAACCATACCCCCCTCCCAACGAAGCAAATAAACAATAAACAAATATCCAAAGCATAAAATATGGCAACACCGCTCATGCGTTCCCCAGTGTCAGACTCTCAAAACGCCGCCCAGACCGTGACAGCCGACCTCCGCGAGTTTTCCACATTCATTGTATTTTTCTCATTCTGGGCATATAATCCGCGTTAACTTTTGCCCGACGTTCGCACAACATGGGGTGGTCCTCTTGGCTCTCTTTCCGTTCAGCAAAAAAGATCCGCTGACTCGGCTCAAGACACGCTCGTGGTCTTCGGACACTGAGCGTGATGCGCTGATCGAGGCAGGCATCCAGGCGGCGCGCAACCAGGAAGACCTCCTGGAGTTGCTTTATTGCGAAGACAACGCCGTGCGGCGCGCATCAATGCGCAGGCTCAAGCGCGTCATCACGCCCGCGGCCGTCGAGGGATTCTTGAAGATCTCGCGCGATCGCCCCCAGGGCACCGTTGCGGCCGTCGCGCAGGCCATCAGCCAGCTCCTGCCCGATGAAGCCCACGGCCGGGCCGCTCGCCATCTCAACCACCGCGACCCCAAGATCCGCAAAGCCGCCGAGCTTTACCTCACCGCCTGCCCCCTGACCCCCCAGATCACGTCGCTGGCGCGCCAATGGCTCCAGGACGAGGAGGCCGGGCGCGCCAAACAGGTGATGGAGAAGGTCGAGCGCGCCTTTGAGGTCGGCAAGACCGACCCCAGGCTCTTGATGGAGTTGGTCGAGATTGGCCTCGATCACCCCAACGAGCACGTGCGCCACATCGCCTGGAAGCTCATCGTCCGCCAGCGCAACCCCGCCCACATGGAGCGCTTCATCGAGGCCATCGTCCGCGAGACCTACGCCAACCAGAAGATCCTGGCCGAGGCCATCGCGCGCCTGGCCAAGCAGGGTGGCCAGGGCATCGGGCTGGCCCTCTTGCCGCTGCTGGGCTCATCCAGCGTGGTCTTGCGGACCACGGCGGTCAACGTCCTGCGCAGCCTGGACAACACCGAAGAGGTCATCAGGGACTTTGTGGCCGCCTCCAGGGACATGCCCCCATTGGTCCGCGAGCGGGCGCTGGAGACGCTGCGGGACCTGGGCGAGCGGGCTGTGGGGCCTCTGCTGGAGTTGATGGAGAGCGATGATCCGGAGTTGAGGATGCTGGCCATCACCATGGCCTCCACGCTCAGCGAGGACAAGCGCCTACTGGGGCCGCTGAGCCGAGCGCTGCGCGGCGGCGAGTGGTGGATCAAGGCCACCGCCGCCGAGACGCTGGGGCAAATGGGCGCTCAGGAGGCCATCGGACCGCTCAAGGCGCTGCTGCGAGACGCCGACGTGGTCTGGACCGCCATTGGGGCGCTGGTGGCCACTTCGGCGGGTTTGCAAAAGGCGGGCAACTCCGTGGGCGCCCAGGAGGCCCTCAAGCCGCTGATGCAGATGCTCAAGAGCGGACAGCGAGACTCGGGCCGCAAGGATACCGAAGAGGCCGCTGACCTTCGCCTTGAGGTCGTCCGCGCGCTGGCCACGCTGCGCAACGGTCGCCTCATCGACATCCTGCGCCGGGTGGCCCAGAACGACCTCTCCGAGCGCGTGCGCACCGAAGCCGTCACCGTGGCAGCGGCCATGGCCCAGAACATGGGCGGCAAGCTTGAAGACGAGGCCCGGCTGCGCGCCAGGATCCAGGAAGAGAGCAAAGAACGCCTGGCCCTCAAGGGCATCGACGCCTGGCTGGCCGAAGCCAGAGGCCGACACGCCTCGGACCTCCACATCGCCGCCGACCAGCCCGTCATGGTCCGCATCAGCGGCCGCCTGACCCCGCTGGAGAGCGCCGGACGCCTCACCGCCGACCAGAGCGCCGCCCTCATCCGAAACATCCTCAGCGACGAGCAAGCCCGCGTGGTCGCCAAAGACGGACAACTCAACCTGGCCTACACCGTGCCGGGCATGGGCCGCTACCGCGCCAACGTCTTTGCGGACTACCACGGCGTCAACGCCGTCTTCCGCGTCATCCCCGACGAGCTGCCCACGCTGCGCAGCATTGGCCTGCCGGCGCACTTCGCCGACGTCCAGTACTGGCACCAGGGCCTCTTGCTGGTCTGCGGCGCCAGCGGCGCGGGCAAAACCACCACGCTGGCGGCGTTGATCAACCTCATCAACGAAGCCCGCGAAAGCCACATCCTGACCGTCGAAGACCCCATCGAGTTTGTCCACCCATCGCGCCGCAGCCTGGTCAACCAACGCCAACTCCAGCTCCACACCCGCAGCTACGCCCGAGCGCTGCGCGGGGCGCTGCGCGAAGACCCCGACGTCATCGTCATCGGCGAACTCAACGATCCCGAGACGGTCTCGCTGGCGCTGGAGGCCTCCGAGACGGGCCACCTGGTCATCGGCACCCTCAACAGCACGCGCGCGCCTGCGGCCGTCGACCGCATCGTCGGCAGCTTCAGCCAGGACGAGCAAAACCAGGTTCGTCTGGCGCTCTCCGAGTCCCTCAAAGGCGTCATCGCCCAGAGCCTCATCCCCAATGTGGATGGCTCGGTGTCGGCGGTCTTTGAAGTCCTCATGGGCACCGCCCAGGTCCGCAACGTCATCCGAGAAGGCAAGAACATCATGCTCGAAAGCATCATGCAGACCGGCCAGAACCACGGCATGCAGACCTTCGACGACGCCCTGATGAACCTTGTCCGAGCACGGCGCGTCGCCCCCGACGAGGCCGCTCGCCGTGCCCGCAACAAGCCGCGCTTTGAAGACCTCTTGAACGAAGACAGAGACGCGCCGGCCGCCGCGCCAGCATGACCCAACGCCCAAGGCCCTCCTCACTGGCATCTTCAACCAAGGGACTCGCCCAGGAGACCCCTCATGTCCAACGACGACAAAACAAGGCGCCAAGGCGCACCATCACAACGGGCGCGCCGCCCGTCGTCCAACCAGGTTCCCCAGCGACAGCCCTCCAACAACGACGGCTGGAAGCGGCAGTACCGCACCGGCGCCAAGCGGCCCGCGCCGCCCCGGCAAGAGCCCCAGGCACCCCAACGCGCGCGCACCAACAACGAAAGGCCGCTGCGTGGCCGACAAACCCCCATCGACGCCGCCGCGCTGGAGAAGAGCAAGCAAAAGCTTGGCAAAAAGCGCAAAATCTCCTTTGGAGAGCTGACCAGCGTCGACGACTTCTTTGAGCCCACACCCCCCACACAGGCCGCACCGCCCAGGCGCGAGCGCAACAATCCTCGAAAGACCAAGAAGGCCAATCGAAAGGTCGCCTTTGGCGAACTCAGCTCGGTCGATGACTTCTTTGAAGACCACCAACACGCGCCGCTCTCGGTGGCCGAGATCTCCGAAGACCGCCCCAAACCCATCCACAGCACCTCCATCGACCTCGATGAACCCATGGAGTTGGATGATCCAGTCGGCATCGAGCCCGAGATCAGCGACTATCCGGACCTCGACCTCGAAGCCGACAAGCGCCGCACGCGCCGCCTGGCCCAAGCCCAGCAAAAGCGCAGCCGCAAGACCGCTCAGCCACCCGTTCAGGAGCGCGGCCATTTTCCCGGCCACGAACCCATCGAGTTTGAACCCATGGAAGATGAATCCATGGAACTCGAACACCACCACGGCGCACCAGCGCCCCCCATGGCCAAACCCCCGCAGCGGCCCCCAAGCTCACCGCTTCAACCGGCCCGAGGCCCCTCCAGCGGGCACATCCAAGCGCTGCAACGACAAATTCAGGCCCTGGAAGAGCGCCTGGCACAGGCTCCGGCCCCGGCCGCCCCTGCCCCCATCTCCACCCCCATCGAGGACGACGGCCACAGCCCCATTGTCACCGACCTCTTGCCCCCCAACTGGGGCAAAACCCCCGCCGTGGCCCAGGCCGCCGCTGGCGCCAGACGCCAACGCATCGACTTCTTCCTGCGTCTGATGATCGACAAGGGCGCCAGCGACTTCCACATCCACGTCGGCAACAGCCCCATCTTCCGCCTCAGCGGCCGCATGGCGCCCATGCGCTACCGGCCCATCCGTCAGAGCGACTGGGAGCGGCTGATGAGGCCCATCTGCCCCGACCACCTCTGGAGCGCCTTTGAAAAGGGCGGCGATGTGGACTTCTCCTACGCCATCCCTGGCGTGGCGCGCTTCCGCGTCAACCTGATGAAGCAGCACCACGGCGGCGGCGCCGTCTTCAGGCTCATCCCCAACACCATCATGACCCTGGAGCAGCTCGGCCTGCCCGAACAGGTCCAGCGCTACGCCGAGATGAGCCAGGGGCTGGTCCTGGTCACCGGCCCCACAGGCAGCGGCAAGTCCACCTCACTGGCGGCGCTCATCGACCTCATCAACCGCCGCAAGTCCTACCACATCATCACCATCGAAGACCCCATCGAGTTCGTCCACGAACCCAAGCGCAGCCTCCTGCACCAACGCGAGATCGGCACCCACGCGCAAAACTTCAACGACGCGCTGCGCGCCGCCATCCGCGAAGACCCCGATTTGATCCTCGTCGGCGAGATGCGCGACCGCGAGACCATGCTCCTGGCCCTCGAAGCGGCAGAGAAGGGCATGTTGGTCTTTGGCACCCTGCACACCAACTCGGCGGCCAAGACCGTCGACCGCATCATCAACGCCTTCTCGGTGGCCGAACAGGATCAGGTCCGCCATGTCCTGGCCAGCACCCTCCAGGGGGTCGTCAGCCAGCAACTCCTGCGCCGCGTCGGCGGTGGTCGCGTGGCCGCCCTGGAAATCCTCTTCTCCAGCCCCGCCCTGGGCAACCTCATCCGTGAGGGCAAGACGCACCACATCCCCAGCTTCATGCAGACCGGTCTTAAGCAAGGCATGATGCAGATGGATCAGGCGCTGATGGCGTTGCTCAAAGAAGGCACCATCACCCGAGAGGCGGCCCTGGAAAAGGCCATCGAGAAGGATCTCTTCAAAGATCCCTCACTGGATCGCTACGCCAAAGAAAAGTGATACCAACATGCAGACGTCCGACTCACTTTCGTCTGCATTTTGGTATAAGGCCGCGTGGGCAGACACTCCCGCCACCGGTTGACCGACTGCGACATCGATCTCCCAGCACATCCACACACCCCAATCCACTCAAAGTGGCCTGGTTCAGGTCAATGTCAGGATTTTGGCCACTGCGCGGGGGTCAAAGAGGGCTTCACGCTCGGCGTCGCTGATGCGCACGCGTGTGCCAGGGCGCGTCATGAGCGTGTTGGGCGGTTGGGGCACAGAAGCGGTGAAGTAGCCCTCTGCCGTAAAGGCCAACCAGTGGTCGCGCCCGGGCGTGCCGTCCTCAACCCCCTGCTCCTGGCCGCAATAGGCCAGCCGCCCCAGCAGTTCGGCGTCTCGCAGGCGCCAGATGGACAGGTAAGGCCCCGAGGTGGTCAGCAAAAACCGCAGTTGAGGGTCCAACGTGGCGGCCGTCACAGGCCCGGGGTGATCGACGAGGCTGCGCAGCGTGCGCTGCTGGGCCACATCCCACAGGCGAGCGGTGCCGTCGTCCGAGGCCGTCAACAACAGGCGCCCATCCAGCCCATAGACCAGCGTCTGGATGGCCCCATCGTGCCCCAAAAGACGGGCCACGCGGCGCTTGCGCTCCAGGTTCCAGATTTCGATATTGTGCCCTCGGGGGATGGAGAGCAGGCGCCCAGAAGGCGTAAACGCCATCATGCGCACGGGCAAACGCCCAGAGTGTTCCTCCCAGATGACCTCCCCGGCCAACACATCCCAAAGGCGCACGCGCCCGGCTTCATCGGCCACCGCCAGGTGATGGCCATCGGGCGAAAAGGTCAACGTGGAGATGGTCTTGCCGGTCCCCTCAAGGACGGCGGGTTCTCCGGGCTCTTTGTAGCTGTAAACGCGCACCTCACCGGACTGATAGCCCAGCGCCACCAACCGATCATCGGGGCTGATGGTGTAGGTGATGACGCGCTCGCCGACCTCGGGGCCAGGCACGGGCAGCGGCACGCGTTTGAGCGGCGCGGCGCTGTTGTGGCCCACCCCTTCGAGCGCCACCAGGCCTTCTCGGGGGCCACAGGTGAGCAGCCGGTTGGTTTCGGGGGCCTTGTGCAACTCTCGCAGCGTGCGCGTGCCCAACTCCTGACGTCCCAGGTGTCGCCCGGTGCACAGATCCCAGCGGTCGATCTGCCCGCCCGCCGAGAGGGTCAAGGCGGTGTCGCCGTAAGGCGCGATGGTGACGTCCAGCAGGCGGGTGGGATAGGGACCGAGGGTGCGCACGCGGCCAAGACGCAGCAGATCCCAGACCTGCACGGTGGAGCCCGAGCCCAGACTGGCCATCGGCACATCGTCCCGGGTAAAGCTCAAATTGACGGCATTGCCCCGGGGGATCCGGATCGTCTCAAGCACCTCACCGCTCTCCGCGTCCACCATCGCAATGGCGCCTTCATCGCCAGTGACCAGCAGTTGGCTGCCATCGGGTGAGAAGGCCACACGGCGGAAGTTGCCCTTTTTGGACAAGCGCACGCGTTGGAGGCGCGTGCGGCGCTTGGGGTCCCAGATTTCAACTTCTTTGGAGCCGCGCAGCACGGCCAGACGGTCATCATCTGGCGAGAAGGCCAGGTTGATGGCGGCGGCAGGCGCGGAGGTGTCGCTGTCTTCGCCGGGCAGCGGCGGCGGAGAGCGCAGCGGCCCTGAGCGGCTGCGGTCGGTGAAGTTCCAGACGTAGACCACCCCGGCGTCGGTGCCTGCGGCCAGGCAGTGGCGCCTGGGGCTCAGCGCCAGACTCAACAAAGACCAGCGGTCGGCGCCCAGGTCGGCCTTGGGCAGCTCGATGGTGAGGCTGGCCAGCTGGCGTCGGTCGGGTACATCCCAAAGCTCCAGGGTGCCGGCGGTGGTGGCCACGACCATGAGCGTGGCGGCCTTGTCAAAGGCCAGCGCCAGCGGTCCGCCTTGAGACAGCGGGATGGGGTCGCGGGTTTGGAGCGAGACATCGACCAGCCAGAGCTTGCCCGCGCGGTCGCCCAGCGCCAGGAGCGAGCCGTTGGGGCTGAAGGCAAGGCGAGTGCGCTGGACCGAGGTGTGCTCATCGCGTTGGGGCGATGGGATGTAGAGGACCTCGGTGCCGTTGTCGTAGTCCCAGACGCGGGTGTCGCCAGCGACGTCGGCGGCGGCCACACGACGGCTGACCCCGCAGATGGCGGTGGTGGCCACGCGGGCGCCGGTGTCTTTGGAGGGCACCAAACGCACATCGGCGCGCAGGCCCACTTCTTCTTCGGCGTCTTCCAGAGCCTCCTGGGCCTGCTGGCGGTTCATCGGGCGGTACTGGCCCGTGCCGCCGCGCCCCAGTCTGGGGCGGCGCACCTGATCGAGCGAGCGCAGCAGCTCGCTGGCGTCGGCAAAGCGGTCTTCGGGCTTTTTGGCCAGACAGCGGCGCACGATGGGCTCAAAGCCTTTGGGAAGCTCTCCGACGCCCTGACGCGGGGTCAGTGGTCCGGGCTCGACCTCGACGTGTTGCCGCATGACTTCAATGACATCGGCGGGTTCGGAGTCGGCCGCAGCGTGGGCAAAGGGGGACTGGCCGGTGATCAGCTCAAAGAGGATGACACCGATGGCGTAGATGTCTGTGCGGGGGTCCTGGATGCCGTCGAGCAACAGCTCGGGGGCCATGTAGAGCACCGTGCCCAGGATTTCATCTTCTTCGGCCTCATCCTCGACGGGCTGCTGGGGTCGGTCATCGAGGCGCACCGGGGCGCGGGCGATGCCAAAGTCGATGAGCTTGAGTTGCTCGTCCCCCAGGAGGTTGCGCGTGACGATGAGGTTTTCGGGCTTGAGATCGCGGTGGACGATGCCGCTGGCGTGCACATCCACCAGCGCGCGGGCCATCTGACGGGTGTAGGAGACGATCTGCTGGGCGCTGAGGCCTTCGCGCATGACCTCGGAGAGGCTGCGGCCTCGGACCAACTCCATGGACATGAAGTGGAGGTGGTCTTGCTGGCCGTATTGGTAGAGCACCACGCGGTTGGGGTGAGGCGGCAGCGAGCCCAGCGCCTGAGCTTCCTGGCGGAAGCGGGCGTAGTAGGCGTCGCGCTCTTCGGTCGAGAGCGAGGGGTTGGGGAGGATGAACTTCAGCGCCACCTCGCGCTCGATCTCATCTTCGATGGCGCGGTAGACCACTCCCATCCCGCCAGCCCCCAGGCGCTCCTGGATGACGTATCGGTTGCCGATGCGCTGGCCTTGCTTGACCACCTCAACGGCGTGAGGCGGCAGCGGCGGCGGCGCCGAGGGGTTTGTGGGCTCAGAGTGTTCGGTCGTCATGGGTCCAGTCTACACCGCGTCTGCGTGGAAGCCCAACGTCTTTGCCCTGGCTTATGTGACTTTCACGTCAAAGCGCTGCGCCAGTCGCTGGCGAACGCTCGCGTTGGAGGTCGGGCACAAGGGTGTCGGCTCCCGTGCAGGGTACAACAATGCCGCAAAGATTCGATGCGAGCGGTCAGAACATCAACCCAGGCGTGCGGCAGGCCTGCGGGTCATTTGTTGTCCTGGCTCTCCTTGCGGCGCTTGTCTTCGGCCAGCAGGAACTTGATGATCGCGTCGGTCTCTTCCTTCTCTTCATTGATCAGGTCCTGGACGGTTTGTTCCAGCGCGTCGCGGTTGTCAAGGATCCACTGGGTGCGTTCGATGGACAGCGCCCTCCAGGAGGCCATGCGCCAGATCCCGTCCTCTTCCTTGCGCAGCACAAACTGCTGGCCGGAATAGACCACCACCGCGGCCTCGTTGCCCGTTTCGTTGATGGTCAGGTCACTGATCTCGGTGCCGACCTCCAGTCCGGGGGTCACTTCGAGCTTGCCGGGGTCAAAGATGGCCTTGAAGAGGGCGCGGCCGTCCTGAATTTCTTTGTCGAGTTGGAGGACCACGCCGGTCTGCTGTCGCGCCAGCTTCTGGTCGACCTGGGGCAGATAGCGCACAATGTCGTCGCTCATCGTGTCAAAGACCGCCACGCGCTCATCAAAGATGGCCTTGGTGTCCTTGTCGAGCAGGTCGTAGACGCCATCGGCGTCGCCGCTTATCAATGCTTGGCGCCACAAGAGGTAAGCCCCGTCGGGCTCCTGGGGCAGAAGCTCATCGGCACAGGCCGACAGCGCGCACAGAGCGCAGAGCAAGAGCGAGAATTTCAGGGGTCCCGGTCGCTTCATGGAAGCCATTTCCCACAAGTTGAATGCGTGCATGTTGGACATCCTACACCTTGGTGAAGGATAAACAATCGACGCGGCGCAGTGCAAGCGCCTTGGTGGAGGTAAATCGATGGGCAGACATATGATGGCATGGGCGGCGTTGACGCTGCTGGTGCTGCTGGCCGGATGCCACAGCGCGGTGACCGACGGTCCATTGCGCGCACGCACGGGCGGCGGGCTTGACCGAGGGTGGCAAACGACCCTGCCCGAGGGCTACGACGGCTGGACGGTGATGACGTCCAAGCGCTGCGTGTTGCTCTTTGCCTGGTCCACTGGATTGGAAGAGGCGACGGCGACCCGCGCGCTGCGCTGCCACGACCCCGAGAGCGGCAAGCTGCGCTGGGAACAGATCATCCCGGTGCCAGCGGGCTTTGTCTACGATCGCATCCACCTGGCCGACGATCGGGTCATCTACCAAAACAACCACCACATGCGCGGCCTGGACATGGACGATGGCCAGGAGGTCTGGGTCTTTCAGGCCTCCGACCCCGAGACGGGCAGCGGCTGGGTCATCGGCGAGGCGTTGGTGGCCCACGATCGGGTGCTGATCAGCCTCAGCCATGACTCCATCGGGGTGCTCGACGCGCAGTCGGGGCGCTGGATCCGAGGCATCGAAGCGCCCAGCCACCGCCTCATCGGCGCCTGGGACCACAAAAAACACGGTCTGGTGGCGTTGGCCGTCATGGTCTCCAACTCCCTGGGGCAAGAGTCCCAGGGAAAGCTGGTGGCCATCCGCACCGACGTGGACGGGGGCGAGCGCCCTGGCCCTCCCTTTGCGGCCCAGAAGCGGGCCTGGGAGCGTGACATAGAGACCAACACCTACGACATCCACATGATCGGCGACGTGCTCATCGGGCACCTCTCCAGAGGCGAGCTGTGGGGGCTGCGGCCTGAAAACGGCGAAGTGCTCTACAAAGTGCCGGGCACCTCCAACGCGGTCGACTTCATGGATCTGAGCGAGATCCCCGACGTGATCGGCCCCAACGAGCTGGCCATGGTGTCATCGCGGGATTTTCAGCGCGGCAAAGGCCCCAAAAAGGACCACATGGTCGTCCTGGGGCAAAATCAGGTGGTCTTGACCCAGGGTCACCGCAAAGGCTTCGCCATGTCGCTGCTGGAGGTGCAGGCCCACAACCCGCGCAACTTCAAGCCCAGTTGGAGCGTGCAGTTGCCCTCACAAGAGTTCTTCCGCTTTCAGCAGCCTCTGCGCGATCTGGGCGCCACGCTCATTGCAGGCGGACGCTTCTTTGTCATCGTCGATGTGGCCGACGGCAAGGTGCTGTGGCGACGCGACGCCGATCCGGAGGATCAGGACTGGACCAGCGTCTCAACCAACGGGCGCGGGCTCTACGTCGTCTACGGGCGTCAGGCTCAGCCGCGCCTTGAGGCCTACCCGATCCGATAACTGCTCCAGACTGCTCACGACACAGCCCACCAAAGCCCCAAACGATGGACTGAAAGGCTCCGAATGAATCCTCCCCGACGCAGCAGACAGCGACTGGGCCGCTTTGTCTCAGCCGCTCTCTGCCTGACCATGGCTGGCGCGCTCTACATGCTGACAATGCAGTATGTCCGCGCGGCCAACACTGACCAGCCCGAAGGGGCGCTGCCCGCGGCGCAGCGCCCGCAAACCGCCGTCTCGGCCGCCCCCTCCCAACCCCCCCGGCGGTTGGTCCTGGTGGTGATCGACGGCCTCCGGCTGGACGTCGCCCAGCAAATGCCCCAGCTCCAGGCGCTGGGCGAGCGCGGCCACTTTGCCAAAGCGAGCGCGCCGCTGCCGAGCCTCTCGCGGGTCTCGTACACGGCGATGGTCGCTGGGGCCAACCCTGAACGCACCGGCATCCGCAACAACAGCTTCAACAGCCCCGTGGGTGTCGACACCGTCCTTCAACGCGCCAAAGACGCGGGGCTCAAGGTCTCGGGGGTGGGCGATCTGGCCTATTGGGAAGAAAACTTCGAGCCCAGCCTCGATGCTTGGACCACGGTCGATGACACCAAGGGCTCCGAGGCGCTCCAGAGCGCCGCGCTGGCCCTCCTGAAGCGCCAGACCGAAGGGATCGCCATCATCCACATGCTCGCCGTGGACCGCGCAGGCCACGCCCACGGCGTGACCGAGCCCTACCACAAGGCCGCCGCAGAGTTGGACGCGATCGTGGGTCAGGTGGGCAAGGCGCTCGATCTGGACAAGGACGCGTTGATGATCGTGGCCGACCACGGGCACGTCGATCGGGGCGGCCACGGCGGCGATGAGCCCGAGGTGCTGGCCATACCGGCGGTGCTGGTGGGCTACGGCTTTGGCAAGGGCGCACAGGACTTTGGGCCGATCAGCGCGCTCGGACCCACGGTGTCTTTGCTGATGGGCCTTGAGTATCCCCGCGACATGACCACGGCACCCGCCTACCACGTGCTCGACCCGGCCCTCTACCCAGAAAAAGACCAGGAGGCGCGCCGCCAGGAGTGGATGTCCCACCGGCGCCAATACGAGACGCGCTGGCTCAAAGGGGTCTACGAAGACTGGACCAGCGTGCGCTGGAGCGGTGAAGAGGTCGGCAACCGCGTCTCATCGGCCACCGTCACCCCCCACGACGCCACATTGGAGCGTTTGCTGGAGGCCCGCGCCACCACGCTTGATGAAATCCAGCGCGACCGCCGCGTGGGGCGCACGCCGATGGTCGCCCTCTTGATCGTGCCCCAGGTGCTGCTGATGGTCTTGGGGCTGATCCAGGGCTTTCGCATGGCGCCGCTCTTTTTGAGTCCGCTGACTCTGCTGGGCGTGATGGGCGTGTATTGGAGCATGGGCTGGCCGCTGTCGTTCAGCGCCATCTCCAGCAAGTTGAACTTTGTGTTGATGTTGGGTGCGCTGACGGTGGGTGTGCTGAGCGCGCACGGCGGCGCCCTGTGGTGGATGTTGCGGGAGTTGAAGGGCGAGCAGCGCGCCGCTGCGTGGCGCTTCCACGCCACCGTGGTGGCCTTGTTGACGGCTTCGGCGGCGCCCTTCTACTGGCTCCTGGCCGGTTTCGCGGTCGATGCACCCCAGCCAGCGCTCTGGGTGTGGTTTGCCCCGATTGTGTTGGGCGCCGCAGGGACCGCAGCGCTGACATTGGTGGGGTTGGTTTGGTTTGGAGCCGCGCTTTTTGGAGGAAAAGGGGCTCAGGCCACCGCCACCGAACCCAGCGACACGGCGGGCGCAGAAGCGCCAGGCGCGTCGGCCTGATGTTCAAGGATAAAGCGGTGTTGTTTGGGGACGGGTTCGGCGGAGCGTGAGCGGCGGTAGCCAAAAACCATCAACGCCGCGCCAGCCAACGAACACAGCGGCAACATCGCGCCGCCTGCCTCGTGGGCCGTGATCATGCCCTCAGCCAACATCACAAAAGGACGGTGGGCGTCCTGTGGTGTCAGCAGGTAGCTGCCGCCGAGCATCGCCAGCACAAAAAACGCCAGCCCCAGCCAGACATAGATCGATCCCGAGACGGTGTTGGATGGAATCACGCCACGCCCCCCCCCTAACAAACCCACGACTGGACCCTCCATTGGAGGGCCAGCGTGTGACGGTATTGTACGCATCAAAGCCAAAGACAGGCTAAGGGCATTTTGAAGGCTGGTCAACAACGAAAACCCTCCCCTCCCATATTTTTCCAGCCCGTCCAGCAGCGGCTCTGTGCGCCAATGTGGGTCCATATGCCTACATGTAGAGCGCGTGTCTACAAGCGCCCATAATCCCCACCATTTCCCACACCCAAAACCCCAGGTCGCCCCAAAAAACCCGCCGCCGGGTGTCACATCGGGCCATACACCACCTCTGGACCGTTAGGGCACACGCAATGACCATAAGAGCGCTTGACTCCATGCCGAAGGCCATCAAGATGAGGCCATACCGTGCATCACGAGAGGTTGGGATGGTTGAACTCAAAACAAGACACTTTGGATGCTGGGCTGGCGCGCTGGTGCTCTTGATGGCAGCCAGCGCTTGCAGCACGCTTGAGAACCTCGATGGGCTGGAGTACAGCGGCGCGGACGAGTCCAACAATGACGTCAACAACGACGGCAACAATGACGTCAACAACGACGACAACAACGCACCGGTCTGCAACCCCCGTTGCGACAACGACGAGCGATGCGTTGATGGACAATGCATCTCCGAGGACGACAACAACGACGCGCTCAACCCCTTCAGGGTCGAGTGCGGCGAGCTGGCGCCGGGGGAGTGCGCCGTGAGGCTCTCGGGCGGTCCA
>CAKZKQ010000029.1 GCA_937123825.1 uncultured Pseudomonadota bacterium | reverse complement strand
CCTGTGATGAGCGACAGATCGCGGCTGCTGAGTTGGACGCCGTAGGGGTTGAGGTAGGCCTTGATGTGCTCCTGCAAGAGGCCCGCGTGGGCCATTTCGGCGGCTTGCTCCGGGGTCAGGCGCAGCAGATGGCCCACCAGACGCGCCAGCGCTTCGTCGGGATCGGCGTTGGGGTTGCGAAAGTACCCCCCTGCGATCATCACGTCGCTGGTTTCTTGGATGATGCGGCTGGCCTCGGTCAGCAGTCGGCTTTTGCCGATGCCTGCTTCTCCCTGGACCAACATCATGTGGCTCTGGCCCGAGTCGACCGTTTGGCGCAGCAGGCTCAAGATCTGGCGCAGCTCCTGTTCGCGCCCGACCATGGGGACCTGGCCGGTCAAGAGCGCGGGCATGGGCTCGGCGCCAAGCGCGCGGTGTGAGGCGGTGGGTTCTTCGACCCGGGGGTTCTGGCCTGTGGGGCTGGGCACGGAGCCCGTGGTGAGCTGGACGACCTCAGAGCGCGTGATCCCCACCGGCGGGGCTGGGTTGGGGGTCGGCGCCAGCATGTCGGTGTTGGTCTGTTGCTGGAGGTTGACCTCGACATCAAAGCCCGCCATCGGGTGGGGCTGGGTCATTTGAGGGGGGTCAGGCTCGGAGGTCGTTCGGGTCAGCGTCTGGCGCTGGGCGCCTCGGGGTTCGATGGGGGCCGTGCCGACCAGCGCCTGGAGCATGGCTGACGCGTCCGGGTAACGATCTTCAGGGCGCTTGCGGGTGGCGACCTCCATCAACCTGGCCAGGCGGTGCTGGGACATGGACGCTGGCAAGAGCGGCATGGGGGCGTTGACCTGGAGCTTGAGGACCGCCACGGCGCCGTCCCCGAGGAAGGGTTTGCGCCCGGTGAGCATGGGGTAGATGAGCAAACCCACTGCATAGACATCGACCGCTGGAGAGAGCGGGCCGACGCCCTGGGCCTGTTCGGGCGCCATGTAGTCCGGCGTGCCGCAGACCAGCCCCTCCATGGTCAGATCCACGCGGCCACCGGCGGGCAGCCCAATGGCGCTGTGGCGGTACTCCACATCGTCTTCCATCTTGGCCAGCCCGAAGTCCAGGACTTTGACAAAGTCGGGCTCCCCAAAGATCCGCGTCAGGAAGATGTTGTCCGGTTTCAAATCCCGATGGATGAGCCCAATGGCGTGCGCCTCGGCCAGCGACCCCAGCACCTGACGCGCGATGTGCTCGGCGCGGTGCAGCGCCAGCGCCCCCTGGTGTTTCAGGACCGATCCCAGCGGCTCGCCTTCGAGATACTCCATGGCGATGTAGAGCAGGCCCAGTTGGGTGGTGCCAAAGTCAAAGAGGGTGATGGTGTTGGGGTGGTGCAGGCGGCTGGCCAGCAGCGCCTCCTGGCGAAAGCGTTGGACCGCGTTTTGCTCGCGGTGGCGTCGCGGCGAGAGGATCTTCAGGGCCACGCGGCGGCGCCCCATGGATTCCTGGTGGGCTTCGTACACCGTGCCAAACCCGCCCTGACCGATGATGCGGGCGATTTTAAAGCGCCCCGCGATCCAGTCGCCGGGTTTGAGGTCGCCCGAGAGGGTGGGGGGGTTGTCTAGCGGGACTCCGCGAGAGTCAGACACCGAGGCTGTCTCCTTGCACTCCTGAAAACAAGCCTCGACCTGGAGAGGCTCGTCACAACACTGCCCCACTATAACATCTCCCAGCGTCTGACCGCACGTGTGTTTCGCCTCTTGGCGCTTTGGGGGCGACGGTGATCGGCCTGAGGGCAGGAAAGTGCGCCCAAATCAGATCTTTTTGTGAGGTTGGTGCGTATTGAATGGAGCCCCTGATGACGGGGGCTGTGCAGAATGAGTCACACGGAGGGGAGCCGATGAGCGTTGTCCAGGAACAAGAAAAAGTGAACAATGGAATAGCCGTCGGTGTCAAAGAAGTTGGACCGTGTGGTGACCAAGCCCAGGGACGGCCGGACATCACCCATGTCGAGGAAGGTCAAGTCGAGATGGATATGGCGCAGCAAAAAAACGACAAACGGCTCAATTCCTTTCAAAGTGAAGCAATGGTCCATCTGGACGCGCTCTACGGCGTGGCACTCAGGTTGACCAAAAACGAGCGTGATGCCGAGGATCTGGTGCAAGACACCTTCCTGAAGGCGTACACCCACTTTGATAAGTATAAGCAAGGCACCAACTGTAAGGCCTGGCTTTTCAAAATCCTCACCAACACCTTCATCAACCGATACCGCAAGAAGAGCAAAGAGCGTGTGTATCTGGTCGATGATCAGGACTACCGTCCGCTGGCCGAGCGCGCCGTGGCTCCCAAAGAGAACATCTTGGAGCTGGGTGCCCGCGATGAGGCCGATTGGTACAGCAAGCTCTTCTCAGACAAAGTCAAAACCGCCCTCGAAGAGATCCCAACCGACTTTAGAATGGTCGTGCTTCTGGCCGATCTCTACGACTTCAGCTACAAAGAGACCGCCGAAATTGTCGGGTGCCCCATTGGCACCGTCATGAGTCGGCTCTACCGTGGCCGTCGCCTGCTGGCCTCCAAGCTGGTTGATTATGCCCTGGAGACCGGGACCCTCTCCCACGACCCCCGCGTTGAGGTTGAGGAAGACGGCGAAATGAAGAAAGTCATCGAGTTCAAGCGCCGCCGCCGCAAGCGCGCGTGACGCTCAAATAAACCATCTTTTCCATTGGGGAGCCCTCGGACTACCATGGAGTGCGTTGAGTTCAAACCTATGGTCCAGGCGTTTGTCGACGGCGAGT
>CAKZKQ010000028.1 GCA_937123825.1 uncultured Pseudomonadota bacterium | reverse complement strand
TTCGTCTGTGCTCTCCTCCTCGACCTCGACACCATCGGCCTCGCCGGAGCTTGGTTCCAATTGTCAGACAGAACCTAAACAGCGGTATAATCTCATGAAGAGGGCCATCAAAGCCCTTGCCCCTGGACACTCCAAAGGACCCGCTGTGACACACATCAAGGCCATACTCTTTGACCTGGACGAAACACTCCTGGACCGCACCCAATCGCTGCGGGACTTTGCCCTTTGGCAAGCACAAAACATGCTCAAAGACACCGTTGCGGACGCGCCCCGCTTTGTGGATCGCTTTGTCGCGCTCGACGCCCACGGCATGGTCTGGAAAGACCGGGTCTATGCTGCGCTCATCGACGAGTTCAAGATCGAGCATTGGACCGCCGCCGAGCTGCTTCAAAGCTACGAACTGTGCTTTTGTGCCTTTGCCAAACCCAAAGAAGGCTGCGTGGACGCCATCAAAACGCTGCACACCAGCGGATACAAGCTCGGTCTGGTCTCCAACGGGCGCTGGCCTTTTCAAGAGCGCAACTTCCGGGCGCTTGGACTGGCGGTGTACTTTGATACCGTGGTGGTCTCGGGGGCTGTGGGCTGCAAAAAACCCCAGCTTGAGATTTTCACGCTGGCGTGCGAGGACCTCAAGACCCACCCTCAAGAGGTTGTTTTTGTGGGCGACAGCCCCACTTCGGACATGGAAGGCGCCCGCGCCGCAGGCATGCACGCCATTTACATCCCGGGACACCATGGCCCAACCTGCCCGCAGGCCCACGCCACCTGCACCCACTTCTCACGTTTGCCCGCTTTGATCAGTTCACTCAACGACGCTTAAAACCCCGCGCCCAACACCGCACCCCAAAGCCCATGAAACTCCACACCACGCCCTACCTCGAACAACAACCACTCTGGCCCCAGAGTGGCCGCGCCATCATGGCCCAGTTTGACCAGGACTCCATCGTCGTCTACCAGGCCTACCGCCCGGCCATTGGCCACTTTGCGGCACAAAATGGCTATTTTGGCGGCCCATTCAAGATGACGCGCATGACGTGGATCAAGCCCAATTTCCTGTGGATGATGTACCGCAGCGGCTGGGGCACCAAAGAGGGCCAGGAGGTGACGCTGGCCATCCGCCTCAAGCGCACCGCCTTTGACCACATCCTGGCCAACGCCGTGCACTCGTCCTTTGTCCCAGACCTATACCCCACCCGCGAGGTCTGGAAGGAGGCCGTGGCCACCTCGGATGTGCGCCTCCAATGGGACCCGGACCACGACCCCAGCGGCGCCAAAGTCGAGCGCCGCGCCATCCAACTGGGTCTGCGCGGCCAAACTGTCGCCCAATACGCCCGCGACTGGATTGTGGACATCCAGGACATCTCAAGCTTTGTGGCCCAGCAACGTCGCCAAGTCCAAACAGGCAACTACCGCGACCTCTGGACCCCCACCGAACGCCCCTACCCCGTCACCGACCCCGAGGTCGCCTCCAAGCTGGGCTGTGCCTGAGTCACAGGCCCAATCAACGCTTGCCAAAATGTGTACAGCAGGCCTAAACAGTGTGGGTGAGTCCCTCAATACAGAAGTTTCTGTTTTAAGAAACGTATTCTCATTTCCCCAAGAGGTCACCCAATGCAGCCATTCAACCCAGCCTTGCGGTTTGCACCCGCGCCGCTGGCCGTGCTCTGTGGACTGTATATGCTCAGTTGCGCCAACTCACCATCAAAACCCATGCAGAACCCTGACCCTCAAGCAACCCCCACAAAGGAGCCACAAGCGCTCGCCAGCACGCTGACGTTGAGCGACTATCACTCTTTGCGCACCGTCGAGGTGCAGGTTGGCAAAGAGGCCATGCCATTTTTGTGGGACACCGGCGGAGGCATCACCCTCTTTACGCCAAAGGTCGCCCAAGAGATGGGCTGCACACCGTTTGGCCAACTGACCGGCTACCGCATGCGCGGAGAGGCGGTGAAGTTTCCCCGCTGCAACGACGCATCGTTCAGGCTTGGAGAGGTCGTCTTCAAGGCTCAAACCGTGGGGGTCTTCGACCTGATGGCGCTGGTCCCCCCCGGTTGGGAGGAAATCGGCGGGTTGATCGCCTTGTCGAGCTTTGAGGACCAGCCGTTGACCATCGATCTGGCCAACGACAAGGTCATCGTAGAGAACGCATCCACGCTCGCCCAACGCACTCAGGACATGAGCCCCATCGACATGAAGATGGTCAAACAGGCCAGCGGCTTTTCCACCGTCGTCCTGGCCAAGGCCAACTCACCGGGAGGAGAACTGTGGATCGAGCTTGACAGCGGCAGCACCGGACCGCTGATTTTGGCCCCCCACGCTGCAAAAATGCTGGGCGTCGACCTTGAAGACCCTGCTCAGGCTCAGCGGATCGACAGCGACAAAGGGCCCACCATCTGGAAGGTCAAAAATGTGACCCTCGACATGGGCCCGGCAGGCAAAATCGACACCCCAGCCACCGTCATGGACCTCATCTATGACGCCAACATGGGCGCACCCCTGATGGCCAGATACCTCTGGACGATGGACATGCAAACCAACCGCCTCTGGGTCTCCCCGCACACCCCACCAGCCTCAAAAAAGTAGAACACTCGCGGCAGTTGTTCACTCCAACAACCTCGCCAAGCCCCCCACAAGACTCATTTTAAACGGTACGCGGTCTAGCGTTGGACGACGTCACAGCTTTGGGGGCCCGACGCTCAGGGCTTGTCGGCTTTGGTCTTGATCATCTCGGCCAACTCTTTGAGATCGACGGCCTGGTCCTGCCCGCCCTTCTCAACCCGAACCTTGCCATCCTCGACCCTGGCATAGTCTTCACTGCAACCCCCAAAAGACCCGACCAACGG
>CAKZKQ010000027.1 GCA_937123825.1 uncultured Pseudomonadota bacterium | reverse complement strand
TAAATGTGGCTGGTCTCCTTTTGAAGGGATAGAATTTTCAAATCGGGTTACTCATACCTTTGTCAATGGACATTTGGAAGTGTCGAGGATCTCCTTTTGGGAGTCTTCTCGCTGGGTGAGGATCTCCTGGCGCTTCTTTTCGGGCTCGTTGGCCTCGGGACCGGCCAGAAAGGCGTCCAACTTGTCGGGTTCAACGACGATGACCTCCGACAACGCCGCCCCCACGTTGTCGTCCTTCATCACCTTGTCGACCTTGGCCTGGTCGATCATCTCCTCGACCTTGACCTCGGGCACTTCTACACCGTCCAACTCGGGGTCTATCCCCTCAAAGGGATCCACGGTCGGCTCCAGACGCTTTTCCCCAAAATGCTCCTGGGTCAGCCCCTGGCCCTTGGCCAATTCGGTCTCTGTCTGCCCCTCAAAGCGCTGCCTGGACTCCTTGGCCGGGGCCATGTCCACGTCGACCTCGGGCGCGGTCCCCGCATCCACGGGCAGAGTCTTGCCAAAGGTCTTGGCGATGGCCTGCTCGATCTCCAGCTTGGCCTTGTCCAGCTCTTGCTTGTCCTTGCCCGGCTCCCCTTTCTTCTCCCCGTGGATGTCCGCATCGGGCTCGCCCTCGCCCTTGACCGACCGCTTGGCCTCGGGCGGCACATTGACGGGGCGCTCTTTGGCGGCGGCGTCAATGTCGGCGTCGGTCTGGGCGTCGGCCTCCTGGAGCAGGCGGTCGTCCGCCCCCACCACATCGTCCTCGGGCACCTCCTCGACCTCAACGCCCTGCCCATCAAGTCCTGCGCCGTCGGCCTCCACCTCCAGCGCGTCGGGGTCGGTCCCCAACTCGGCGGGCAATTCCCTGGCCAGCGCCGTCATGGGTGCGGTGGCCTCCTCTTTGGACGTGTCCCAGGTTTGCTGCACTTCGTCGGTCAACTCGGTAAAGTTGAGCATGAAGTCCGGCAACGCCGACTGCTCCACGCTTTGACGCGCGCCTTCCATGGCAGCCTGTGCCACCCCGGCCGCCTCGCGCTCCAGTGCCCCCACCGAAGCACCGCCGCTGCGCCCCTTGCCATCCTTCTTGAACTGGAGAATGTGGGCCGCCTCATGCAGCCGCACCAACAACCCTTTGGGATCATCCACCCCCGGCGTGCCGCTGGCCAGACGGATCAAGCCCTTTTCGGCCATCGCCATCACACCGGCCGCGTCCGCCTTGGGGTCATTGTTCAGGACATAGACCTCCCCCAAAGGCTCGCCGGTGGTTTCTTCGACCATACGGCGAGTGCGCTCATCGAGGGTTTCGAGGGTGGGTTTTGGGGGGGTGCCCTGGGCGGTGGTGTGGGGCGAGCTTTCGGTTCCGTGCGAAGTCACCGCGTCCAGCGCGTCGGGTGGCCGGTAAGCCGTCTCTCGAAGATGCTCGCCGGGGGTCTCTTTTCTGGCCTGGCGCTCAATGACCTCTTCTTCACCGCCTTCCAGCCGGCGCTTGGCCTCGGTGGGCAACGCCGTGCGGCAAATCCGAGCGTGCATCTCGGCAATGCCCATGCTCCCGTAGACGCGCTGCAAGGCACGGATGCAGCGGTCGTAGAGCACCGGATCTTGCTGACGCAAGACGACCAGCTCTGGCTCCAGGTCGTCTCCAAGGGCGCTAAGACGCCCCAAAAGCGATGCGTCGTAGGTTTCATCCCGCGTCACACCGCCGCCTGTTGGAGATTCGCGCGTCCTTGCCGCCGCCAAGGCCTGCGCGTTCTCAAACATGTAGGTTTTCATTCAACCACGCCCGACTGATTCAGCACCGTTGGTACCAACTTTGACCACATTGGACCAATTTAACTCGCCCTGAAACCATCCGCAAGTGAATTATCGCAATGAACGACAATCACCACAGAAAAAGAGACGGGGGGTCGGGTTTCAGCGCGTGGGCATGAAGGCGTTGTGGTCGATGACCTTGGGGGTTGGCTTTTTGGCGGGCTCTGCGCCTTCGGGCGGCTTGACAGGGTCTTTGGCAAGCTCTTTGACGGGCACTTTGGCCGCCTCATCGCCCGTTTTGACGGCAGGCACCTTGACGTCGACCTTGGGACGAGACGGTTGAACGCCGCTTCGGGCGGGCACCTTGGGGATGGGCTTGGAGGCGGTCTCTTTGACGGGCTGGGATTTGGGTCCAGCGGGGCTTTTGGGCTGGGCGGCCGACACCGGCAAAACGGTCGCGCCTTCTTTATCGACAGCCTCGCCGTCATCCTTGGAGGCCTTGTCGCCCTTGGCCTCACCCACAACGTCCTCGGAATCCTTGGATGTGTCGGTCACACCAGCGGTGACAGACGTGGGGATGGCCAGGGGATCGGCTTTGGTGCCGCGCTCTGGGGTACCCTTTGGGGTGGTGGTTTTGCCCGAGGACCCCTCACGGGCCGACTCAGAGGCGGTGTTGGAGGCGTCGGCCTGGGTGTTCTGCTCAGAATCGCTCTGACTGGCGCGCCACCCTCCGACCAAAACCACAATGAGCACCACAACGCTCGCCATGGGAACAGCCCAGCGGCGGCGCGGGCTTACAACCACGGGAGCCAGTGGGTCGTCATCGTCGCCCTCGACCGGACCCGCTTCAAGAGGCACAGGACTGGGCGCCTTGCACATCTCGATGCGTGGGGCGTCGGGGGGCAAACCTGTGGGGATGCTCGACGGCTCGACTTTGAGCAGTGTGGCGCGAAACTCGGCGGCGTCCGCAAAGCGCTTTGTGTGGTCGCGGTCCAACGCACGGTGCAGCAGCGCTCCAAAGTCGCCTTCCAGGAAGGCCTCGGGCACCTCCAGCTTGCCGTCGATGTGGATGACGGTGCAGGCGTAGATGCTGCCGGGCTCGACCACAGGGCGCGCGGTGAGCATTTCAATCAGGATGAGCGCCATCTGGTAGACGTCGGCGGCGGGCGTGGCGATGTGCGAGCGGACGTACTCGGGCGCAAAGTAGCGCGGGGTGCCGTAAAACCCGCCCGTCTCGGTCTGCGTGGCCTCCTCGTCCAACATCCGGGCGATGCCAAAGTCCAACACCACCAACTCTTCGCGCAGCGTCCCCGGGTGGGTCAAATAGAGGTTGGAAGGCTTTAAGTCTTTGTGGACAATGTTCTGGCGATGCCCTTCTGCAAGGGCGTCCAGACAGCGCAGCACCAGCGAAATCGCCCGCGCGGGCTCCATGGGGCCGTTTTTGTTCAACTCGTGGCTTAAGTCATGGCCCTGGAGCAGCTCCATGACAATAAACGGCTCGCTGCCTGTGCTGGTGACCCCCATGTCAAAGATGGTGACCACATTGGGGTGACGCATCCGAGCCGCCGCGCGCGCTTCCCGATAAAACCGGTCCAGCGCCACCGCCAACTCATCGTCGTCGCGGGCCATCAAGTGGGGGTTGAGGAGCTTGATGGCCACCGACCGCTCAATGGTCTGGTCAAAGGCCTCAAAAACCTGCGCGTGGCCCCCCGAACCCAAAAAAGCGCGGATTTCGTAGCGCTCATTGAGGACCTGGCCCACGCTGAGCCGAGCCAACGACGCCAGATTGCGCGTGGTCTCACTGCGCCCAGACTCGGACGCGCTGTCGACAGACTGGCTCAATGCTTCAACTCCACACCCAGCCCCCAGGCCCCCGAACCGGCCCAGGGCGTCACTCGCCAGCCTTCCCTGGCCCGCAGATGATCATCGATTTTGGGCTCTTCGCCAACATCCGCGTTCATAAAGAGCAAGATCGTCCCCGCCAGCACGCCCACACCGCCCAGCACAAAACCCGTCACCTCGGCCGCAAAGAGCGACTCCCCTGTGGCGATCAAGTCCTCGGCGCGACGCGCATCCCGCTCATCCAACACATCCTTGCTGTTCAACACCGCCTGTTGGTTGTTGTTGTGCTCCACCAGGATCGCCATCACACCCCCCAGAAGCATCAAACCGCCCCCTGCGCCCACCAGCGACCATCCCCAGGTCCTGCGTGCGCTGGACGTCCCAGCAGGCGGCTCGTCGGGCAACCCACCGCCGCCAGGGCCCACCGCCAACGGTCGCTGAAAGGCCATGCGGACCCTGAGCGTCTCCATCCCCACGACTTCCACCTGACGCCGCTGCTCAACCGCCCCCTCCACGCCCTCAAAGGTCGCCGCGCCGCGCAGCGCATAGGGACCCGCCATCAACGGAATCGGCTCATCGCACGGGATTGGCTCTTCGTTGAGCCACACCCGCGCATCGAGCGGTATACACTCGACGATAAGTTGGCCAGGACATTCATCCGGAAGCCGAGACTCAAGCTCTTCGATCGCTTTTTGCACATCCGAGGAGGCCTCGGCGCTGAGCGTCGGTGCCACGCGCGCCCGTTCAAAGGCGTCCACCGCCTCCAAACAACGCCCCAAACCCATCAGCGCACGGCCCATGTTCAAATAGGCCAGGTCCAACGGCGGAAGCGCCGGCGCCGGCCGCGCCGCCTCCAGGGCCGCCTGGGACGCCAGGGCGTCATTGGCCTTCTTGG
>CAKZKQ010000026.1 GCA_937123825.1 uncultured Pseudomonadota bacterium | reverse complement strand
GTGAGTTTGGTGGGTTTATGAGCTTGGTGCCTGCGCCCAGACGTGTATGCCCGGCTTGAGGGGGCAGGGTAGGCGGCAATCGCTCGCCTTCCTGCCGGCCCTTGTGGTGGCAACGACGCTGGCCATCACCTTCAAGGGCCGCTCAAGCAGCGGGCTGTCGCCGCCCACCTTCGCCCCCAACGCCTTGACCATCATTATTAAGTGGGCTCTGGTGTCGAAGATCAGCCACACCCCATCACCGAAAAATCCCACAAGCCATCACCAACGCCCATCCAGCCTCCAAAAACGAACCAATTTCGCCAAAATGCCCCACTCGTACCGGCGAAGCCAAGAACCCACCCATCACAAATCCCATAAGGGAGCGCAGCGACCGCACCAAAAGGGAACGAAGTGACCGAACCAAAAGCAAGCCCCGAAGGGGCGCCGCGAACCAAAAGCGCAGCGCCAGCAAGCGAACCGCCCTCCAGCGACCGAGCGAACGAGCGCAGCGAGGAAGCAAAGGGAGCGTGCTTGCGTTGGTCGTGGTTCTAAGTTAAAACCATGCGCCAACGCTTGCGGGTGATGGGACATTCCCGGACTGATGAGCCCGTGAGTTAGGCGCTGGATGATGGATTGATCCACCAGCGGTGGCACCCTCTCCGTAAGTAGACAGTGGGTATGGTGGTCTACGGGCCCAAACGACGCTGTTGTGATATGTGAGAATTCACGGGGCTGGGGTGTGAAAGATGACAGATGCTGCAAAGACAGAGAAACCTGCCATGAACGATCAAAGAACCTTGCGCAAACTCATCGGCGGTCCGCTGCTGCTGGGTAGCCTGGGGGCGGCCCTGGGGTTGTCCGCGGTTGGCTGTGACACGATCGCCGAGATCAGTTTTGATGAGCGGCGCTATGACAAGGTCAGGGCCTCGGGCATTGCCAAGGTCGCCGCTTGTCAGGAAGACGACTCCCGCGTGGAGCTTCGTTTTGTGTTGCTCGACCAGGAGAACAAGGTCATCCGCGAGGGCGATCGTCTCTTGAGCGATCGGGCCGAGGCGCCCGACTTTACGTCGAACAACATCTCTTTGGGTCAGGGCAAGCTCTACCCGGTGACTCCGAAGTCTTTGCTGACCTGCTCCAAGCCTTGCGACAGCGACGGCGACTGCGATCCGGTTCAGAACGAGACGTGCAGCGACAGCGGTTTCTGTCTGCGTTCGGCCGAGACCGACCCTGCTGAGGCTTGCCTGGCGGCCGGTTTTGACCTCTGCCGCCCGTATGACGGTGGTGTGGACAACCTCGACGGTTTTGAAGGCACCCCTTCGGTGAGCTTCTGCCGCGATTCCTGCACGGATGACGGAGACTGCGCTGGCGAGGCGACGCGTGTCGCTG